>JBFYPZ010000233.1:0-4003 GCA_041303035.1 Flavobacteriaceae bacterium | reverse complement strand
ATGACCCTGCAGATATCTTCGTAATGAATGTGGTTTACTGCTTCATTGCTGCTTTCCTTTCTGTAATATTTATAGAACATCCGGTTATCACCCATTAAGCCTCCCAACCTTAAAATATTGATGGAGGGCATATTTTTCAGAAAGACTTCTTCGATTTTATAGAGGCTTGTATGCAGTTGTTCCGGAGAAAAGGTATGTTCGTCTATAACTTGTTTACTTTGCGGGTAGATACCAATGGAACTCATTAGGAACAGCTGTTTATTTTTCTTCCCCAAAAAAGACAGGACATTTTGAAATAGTTTTGTTTGCAATTGTACCTCCTTTGTTTTTGACATGTTGATACATATAATTATGATGTCCAGTTTGTCAAAGGTGGTTTGCGCAAGCTTATTTTCCGTTTCACAGTCCTGCAGGCGGTCCTCAGGAAAATTGACCATAAATGAAGTAAAACCTTCTTTACGCATCCCTTCTGTTTTTTCTGCTGAGGTATTGGTGGTATAGATTGGAAAACCGAGTGCAGCAAAATGACCGGCTAATTTATGTCCTAACCAACCACTACCAATAATGCCAATTTTTTTTAAGTCTTTCAAAGTATTTTCAAATGAGATGGATTTTTCTGCAATGGTTCTTTGGTGCAAGTTTACAAAAAGATATCTGTATTATTTATTTTGTCCGGGCAGAACTCATTTGTCAGGATCCTTTTATAAAAGAGATTTTTTTCTTAACTTAGAGGGATGTTCTTAAAATAATGCCGTTTTTTCAAAACCTGATAAATTGTTTGTTATGAATATAGCTTTAAACAAATCGGTAGATGATTACCTGAACTCTTTGGATAAGGTAATCCAAAAAAGAAAATTATGGAAGTCGGTCACTTGTCCTCTTATTGTACGAACACTCAAAGAGATAAAGGAAAATTACAACATAGGCTGGTGCATACAGGAACTGGACTGGTTGCTCACGAACAAGGCGGTAAATCTCACTTTTGAATCCTTTCCTCCTGTCTTATCCGAAAAACTGACGGATCTGCACGATTTCGAATTTTTAAAAGGAGCAGCGCTTGTTTTTTCTCAAAAATACAACGGTGATATCTATGTTTTTATCCTGTATCCGGATCTGGCTGAATCTAATGCTGAATCTGATATAAAGGAGCTGGGTACCTATGATCCCGACAGGATCAATGAGGATTTTGTGATGGAAAAGGTCATCGATTTTCTTGAAGAAATCATTGTCTGGGAAGGAAGTGTCATCAAACGCAAGGTTGGTTTTTAATGTCCTGCTTAATTGTGACAGATATTATATCAGTTTTAAAAAAGGTATTATGGGAAAAATGGAAAAAGACAAAACCCATAGTTTGGTGAATATACCTGTTGGGGAAGTGGTTCTAAAAGGGAATCTGGTCATTCCAAAAGATCCGGTAGGCCTGGTTATCTTCTCTCACGGCAGCGGAAGCAGCCGTTTGAGTCCGAGAAATAATTTTGTGGCAGGTAAATTGAATGACCAGCACTTTGCCACCTTGCTTTTTGACTTGCTGACCCTCGAAGAGGACAGTATTTACGAGAATCGTTTTGATATAGAATTGCTCACAGAAAGACTGGCAGAGGCTACCCACTGGATAGCGAAACAGCCTGATCTGACAGATTTGCAGCTCGGGTATTTCGGCGCCAGTACCGGGGCAGCCTCCGCACTGAAAGCCGCCGCACTACCTGGCAACAAAGTTAAAGCAGTGGTTTCCCGCGGCGGCAGGCCTGACCTTGCCGGCGTGAAGGATTTAAAAAAGGTTAGCGCAGCAACACTGCTGGTCGTTGGTGAATGGGACCCTGTAGTGATTGAACTCAATCAGGAGGCATATACGCATTTACACAGGGGTACCATGGTGATCATTCCGGGAGCCACGCATCTTTTTGAAGAACCCGGCACACTGGAAGAAGTGACCAAAATATCTTTGAAATGGTTTAAAGAACATTTAAACGCTTAATGATGAATGCAACGATGGTATTTAAAAACAGGGCTCAGGCCGGTGAATTGCTGGCGGACTGCCTCTCAGAACTGAAAGGAAGCAAGGGACTGGTGCTGGCCATTCCCAGGGGGGGCTTGCCACTTGGAGCTGTGATTGCAAAGAAACTGATGTGGCCGCTGGATGTGGTACTCACAAAAAAGATCGGGCATCCCAATAATAAAGAGTACGCTATCGGGGCAGTGAGCCTAAAAAGCAGGGTGCTTTCTGAGGCAGCTGCAGAAGTTGAAAAATCCTATATTGAAGAGGAAACCAAAAGATTAAGGGCAGTGCTTGAAAAAAGAGAAAGGGAATACCATCAGCACAGCAAAGCTGAAGATATGAAAAACAAACGGATTATACTGGTCGATGATGGCATTGCTACCGGCAATACGATGCTTGCCACAGTTGATTTAATACATAAAGAGGGTGCCTCAGAAATTATTATTGCCACACCGGTTGCTGCAAATTCTGCCATAAACAGACTCGAAAGATCGCCTTATGTCGACCGGGTTGTTTGTCTGTCACAACCCCTTTACTTTCAGGCTGTCGGCCAATTTTATGAAGATTTCAGACAGGTTTCCGATGAGGAAGCCAGGGAATTTCTGAAATCGGTCCACACCTGAACAACTGACTTTCTTTGACCAGAGATAACCTGAGAAGCATAAAGCAATTTTCTTTTATTGTATTTCATGTTTTATTGCTTGCTATTAAAAGTTTGGTATATTTAGCAGGTATTAAAAACCGAAATAGCATGAGGAACTTTCTCCTGATTTATATTTTTTTTGCTTGTTATGGCCTTTCAGCCCAAACCATACCTGTTCCCGCAGATACCTTAGTCACAACAAACCACAGCTCCGTCATCAAAGGGAAAAGCATAAGCTATAAGGCGCATACCGGCATGCTGCCTGTATACAATGAAAAAAATACGGCGATCGCTACACTTTTTTATACTTATTATGAAAGAAGTGAAGTAAAGGATAAAGCGAACAGGCCCATAATATTTTCCTTTAACGGTGGCCCCGGCTCTGCCTCTGTATGGATGCAGATCGCCTATACCGGACCGAAATTGTTGCATATAGACGAGGAGGGCTATCCCGTTCAGCCCTATGGGATCAAGGACAATCCGCATTCTATTCTGGATGTCGCCGACATTGTATTTGTAAATCCGGTTAACACCGCCTATTCGCGCATGATACCTGATAAGGACGGAAAATTGCCGGAAAAGAATTTGTTTTTTGGAATCAATGCCGACATCAAATACCTGGCTGAATGGATGAATAATTTTGTGTCGAGAAACAACCGCTGGCAGTCGCCCAAATACCTGATCGGTGAAAGCTATGGGGGTACCCGCGTAATGGGACTTGCCCATGAGCTGCAAAACAAACAGTGGATGTACCTGAATGGCGTGATCCTGGTATCGCCGGCTGATTATAAGGTATTGCGTGTAGACAGCCCTGTGTCGGCCGCTTTAAACTTACCCTATTATACCGCCGCCGCCTGGTATCACAAAATGTTGCCACCGGCTTTGCAGCAAAAAGACCTGAATCAGATCTTACCTGAGGCAGAGGATTATACCATCAACAGCTTAATTCCGGCCTTATCCAAAGGGGGTTTTATTTCGGAGCAGGAAAAACAGGCAGCAACAAAAAAAATTGCCTATTATTCCGGTTTGAGCGAAAAGGCAGTCCTGCAAAACAATTTGAGTGTACCCACGCAGTTTTTCTGGAAGGAATTGCTCAGGGATAAAACCGGACAAACCATTGGCAGGCTCGATTCAAGATATCTGGGGATGGATAGAGCGGATGCTGGCGATGGCCCGGATTACAATGCCGAGCTGAGCTCCTGGCTTCACTCCTTCACGCCTGCCATGAATTATTACATAAGGGAATACCTGAAATTCAAGACAGATCTGAAATACAATATGTTCGGCGATGTGGGGGAATGGAACAATGAAAAAGACAATACCCGGGATAATTTGCGTCTGGCCATGGCCCAGAATCCATATTT
>JBFYPZ010000232.1:0-4014 GCA_041303035.1 Flavobacteriaceae bacterium | reverse complement strand
ATACCACCAGCACAATTTCGCCAATGGGTTATTTAATATACTTTGAAGTTTTGCCTTCCTTAAGAAGATTTTGACGAATATTTCGGAGAATTTAATCATTCTTGGAGTTTAATTCAGTATTGATTATTTGAGATAGACTATTTATATCTTGAAGGAGTGCAATTCGGGAATCAAGAACGAAACTCACTAATGACAACTTCATAGCAAGTAAGTTTCGAATTTTTCTGTTTTCCAATAATTTGGCATAGCTAATTTCTAATTCATTAAATTCCGTGGACATGGATAAATGAGCACTCACAATACGTTCAAAATTCAAATTATGGACAGCAATTTCATCAATCCTTAACTGATGAACAGAAATAAGGTCTTTTATGATATTCGATAGATCATTGATATTTTCTTCTAAGAGTGTAAATCGATCTCTAATTAATTTGCTTGAAATGAGGGATAACTTTCCGGAAGATTTGATATCACTATAGCTATTAATAATTGGATTACTTGGGTTAGTATCCCAAAAAAGTTCAAAAGCAACGGAATCTGCACTTGATCCGGTATATTTTTTAAAAAAGGACTCTTTGTCTTTTAGAACATCATGAATGATATTATAAGTTAAACTATCGTTTTTTATATCTATTTCTGATTGTATCTTGGCTGCATTTAAATCTTCGAGCAAGTTTTTTAAAATAACGGTCTCTTCTTGTTTGGTTTTTCGGTTCCCATTCCAGTTATTGATATTTAACGCAATCAAAATACCAATCACCACGAGAAATATTTCACCTATGGCGTATTTCATGTAATTAGCAGTTTTTCCTTCTTGCAGGAGTTTTTTACGGATGTTGCGAAAGAGTTTTAGCATAGTAATTCAATTTTATTTGTCCCGTTAGGGACTTTATACTGGTAGCCTGTTTGTATAAAAAATGATTTTTGTGCCTTTAGGTACAACATCTCTTATTGAACAGATTTAAAAATATAGTTTTCATTAAATTCAATATTGAATTCTTTCAATAATTCTAAGTATTCTTCTTGAAATGTTTTTGATTTATGATGAAGCTCTTGGTTTTTGATGTAATGTATTACATTGGGCAATTCCGATTTGGAATAAGAAAAAGCACCAAACCCTGATTGCCACGAAAATTTACCATTCACAAATCCTTTATTGTTTATCCATTTTGATGAATCTTGTTTGACTTGTTTCATCAAATTTGAAAGCGATTGCGTAGGTCGCAACCCAACCAAGATATGGATGTGGTCTGCCATGCCATTTATCTGCAAAACTTTGTGGTCGTGATTTTGGATGATGCCTGTTATGTATTTGTGCAATTCGTCTTTCCATTCATTTTTGATGAGGCTTTGTCTGTTTTGTACCGCAAAAATGGTTTGAATATGTATTTGTGTATAGGTGTTTGCCATATTATGGTATCATATCTCGTACCTAAAGGCACGAGGATTTAATTGGTTTTTATTTGATGCTACCCATATTTGGTCCCTAACGGGACAATTCAATCTCTTTTCCATCCTGATCTTGCATGTTATCTTTTACACCCTGAATATTTTATAGTTTTTTCTAAAAAAAGTAATCATAGGCAATAAATTTTGTTTGTCCCGTCAGGGACTTTATATTGGTACCTATTAAATTTACAATGTTTTATGTGCCTTTAGGTACATGATATAATTCGCTCTATTTCCACAAAACCAAAGAAAACTGACAGGAAAAGCATCAAAAATTCTTTGATATACTAACGCCATTTTCTATTTAATGTACTTCTAGGCATAATTTGATTCTTAGCCCTAAATAGCATATCAGAAACCTTTTTTTGCACCGTATTTTTATTTTCTTCCATAGGTTTTTGGATTTATCGCTCCCCCGGATGATAAATCTTCTCGGCATTTTTGAGTACATCCTCCCGATAAAATAAAACATCTTTAAACTGACCTTCCCGGTACATCTGAGCCTGATCAAAAAAATGTTTTGAGTTTTCGTCGCCGCTCTGTCCGCCGGCAAGCAGGGATTTAGCCTTTACTTTTTTGCCAAACTCAACAGCGCATACAAAGCTGTTTCCATGTTCGCCGTATCTCTTTTTGGTATTGGGAAAAGGGCGGCTGATATAGGCAGGCAGCATGCCCCAGGTTGAGGAAGCAAAACCTATGGGTATGCTCGGTTTACTGTCGTCGAAAGTATAATTGATGTCTGATGAGATCCGTTGAAAGCGGTTTATCTCACCCCAGGGTATTTGCCAGTCGCCAAAGTTTTTTTTCAAATCTCGTGTTGTTTCATAGAGAGGTATAAGCAGCGCTTCCCCGGAAGAGTGGCCGGCAAAATATTGGGTCAGGGCAACAAAATCAGTATTTTTCCCGGCATCAGCACCGGTTTTTCTAATGGCTGGCAGCAACCTTTGCCCCCATTCCACTGCCAGGGTAGTAGCCACAGAGGCTTCGCCTGATCTATAGTCCCATTGTTTCAATACAGCCACCGGTTCCCTGAGCAGTGTGTATAGCGAATCATTTTTTTGTACCTGTTCAAAGGCCTTTACCAGTGCCGGAACCAGTACCTCAAAGGCCGCAAGCCTTTTATCATAACCGGCCTTGATCACCTTATCCAGGGTATAGTCCTTTTCTCCACCGAGTACCCTGACAGCATTGATCCCCCTGAAATTTTCTCCGTCAGGAGCCATATAAACGGGATAATTCTCTTTTTTCGGACTGTAATCACCCGCAACGGTAAAGGGGGTCGAGTTGCAATTCTGCAACCAGCCATTGGGCGGGTTGATGCTGAATACAGATTCGCTTACCTCGTGATAACCTTTCCATTCAGTTTTTGAGGTGCTGCCGTCTACGGCTTTTGTCCAGTCATAGGAGGGATCTCTCTCCGGAATGCGGTTGCCGTGCCAGTAAGCAATATTTCCTGCAGCATCGGCATAAACCGTGTTATTGGAGATATTTCCTTTCAGATCAAGGGTCCTTTTAAACTCTTCCAGCCCGGTTGCTTTGGTTCTCTGCCAGCATTGAATAAGGCCGTTCATAAGGCGGTTGTCAGCCTTTAAACTCAGCCATTGTCCGTTTCTTTTTGCCATAATCGGGCCGTGATCAGTGAAAAAGGTATTGAAGTGGGTTGTGTCTTTAATTCCTTTATTTTCAGAATGAATCGCGATTTCTTTAGTTAATAGGGCTTGCTCTTTTCCATCGTATTGATAGTACCACTGACCCTCCTTTTGGACTACCTTTTCAATGTAGGTGTCGGCAGCATCCACCTGGCTGCTGGTGTGCATCCAGCCGCAGTATTCATTAAAACCCTGGTAAATAAAGAACTGTCCCCAGGTAACGGCGCCGTAGGCATTCAAACCTTCTTCACTCACCATATGTACTTCGGGTCTGAAGTAGAAAGTGACATGCGGATTGATATACAAAATAGCATTTCCCGATTCAGTTATCATTGGAGAAAAAGCAAATCCGTTGGAACCGGTAGTAATTTCTTCTTTATCTGTTACTTTTTCATTGCTGTTTGTTGAAGATACAGAGGGTGCAGTTGAATAGAAATTTTTTAGCTCTTCTGCGGTCAGATCGGCCGTGCTTATAGCCCCGATACTTCCGTCTGTCCACAGCAAAGGGAACCAGGGTTCAAAGCGGTTTAACAGAGCCGGTTTTTTTTCAGGATGTGTGTAGAGATAATAATTGATGCCATCAGCAAAGGCCATGCACAGTTTTTTTAGCCATTCCGGAGCATTATCATAATCTTTTTGGGCCTCTCCGGCATCAATGATCATGCGTATCAGCAGGTCCTCATAGATATTCTGGGGCCCTGTTACTTCGGCCATCCTGCCCAGTTTTTCAATATAGTTCATTTCAACCCGCTTAAAATCATCCTCACACTGGGCATAGAGCAAACCAAAAACTGCATCGGCATCTGTTTTGCCATAAATATGCGGGATGCCCCAGGTATCCCTGATCACGGTAACTTGTTTGGCTTGTGTTTCATAACGCGCGATCTCTTCTTTGGTAAAGGACTGCGCAAGAATT
>JBFYPZ010000231.1:0-4014 GCA_041303035.1 Flavobacteriaceae bacterium | reverse complement strand
CGTTTGTATATTATCTAATGTAAGATTGTTTTGCTCTATTGCAAATGTACGACTACAATTAGGAGCTCCCATTACAATACTTAATACAGTAGCATCAGCATTTTTCATTGTAAAAAGAGCTTCTTTGCACAATGCAGACCAGATAGAAAAACTGGATATCAGGGAAGGGGATACCGTTTATGTGGAAAAAGGAGGAGAGATCATACCAAAAATTGTGGGGGTAGATCACAGCAAACGAACCGTGGATTCAAAACCACTGGAATATATACGGTTTTGTCCGGACTGCGGAACCGGGCTCATCAGAAATGAAGGCGATGCCAAGCACTATTGTCCGAATGAATATGGATGTCCTACGCAAATTACAGGCAGAATTCAGCATTTTATCAGCAGAAAAGCGATGAATGTTGACGGGCTGGGCGCAGAGACCGTGGAGCTTTTTTACAACAACGGTTTGATTTCCAATTATGCCGACCTCTATGATCTGCATGAAGAGCAGATCATTCCGCTTGAAAGAATGGCTCAAAAGTCGGCTGCCAATATCATTGCAGGCTTAGAAGCTTCCAAACAAATTCCCTTTGAAAAAGTGCTTTTTGCCATTGGGATCAGGTATGTAGGGGAAACCACTGCAAAAAAACTGGCACATGCATTTAAAAACATAGATCAATTGGCAAAAGCCGGTTATGAAGAACTTATTGCAGTGGAAGAAATCGGTGAGCGCATTGCGGAAAGCATCATTGATTTCTTCAGTAACCCGGTGAACACAGTCATTATAGAAAAATTAAAGCAGCACGACCTGAATTTTTCCGTAGCTGAAAAGGAAAAACAATCGAATGTGCTGGAAGGCAGGATCTTTGTTGTTTCGGGTGTCTTTGAAAAATTTTCCAGAGAAGGGCTTAAACTCAGTATTGAAGAAAACGGCGGAAAAGTGGGTTCTTCGATTTCAAAAAATACAGATTATGTCATTGCCGGAGAGAATATGGGTCCGGCTAAGCTGCAAAAGGCCGAAAGCCTGAGGATACCGATTATTGGAGAAGATGACTTTTTAGCAATGATCAATCATTCTGGTCAAAATCCAGTACCCTGATCTTGTTTCGGGTAGAATAAATTTTGCTGTTGTCATGTAATTCTCTCAATATTCGGGTGACAACAACCCGTGAGGTATTGAGATCATCAGCGATTTCCTGATGTGTAATTTTTAAATCTACATCTTTGCTTATTTTTACCCGGTTGGATAAGTATTTGTGTATCCTCTCGGACATATTCATGAATGCGAGACTGTCAATTGATTCCACCATTTCCAGCAACCTGAAATGATAACTGTCTATAATAAAATTTCTCCAGGATCTGAAGTTTGCCAACCATTCATCAACCTTTTCCACGGGAACAAAAATGGCTTCCGTATCTTTTTCTGCAATACCTCTGAAAATACTTTCTTTTCTGTTGATACAGTTAATAAAAGAAATGGCACAGGTATCTCCCTGTTCCAAATAATAAATTACAAGTTCTTCTCCCTCTTTTTCCTGCCGGATAATTTTGACTACCCCTTCCAGTATCAATGGAATATGTGTCATTTTATCACCGATTTCGATCATGGTAGCACCGCTTTTAATTTTATCAAGAAATCCAACCTGGACGATTTCATCAATTAAGGCAGGCTCAAAAACTTCGCCAAAATAATTCGCTAATTTTTCTCTGAGTATTTTCTCCTGTGCAGTCAAATTTTATAGTTAATTAAGATTCTACAAAAATAGTAAAAAAATAACTCCCTACCTGGGGGGATAGAGAGTTATTTCAAATAATCTAACTACAATTTAAATAAAACAAATAAAATAAAAACAACTAATTAAAACTTGATCTGGATTTGCGCAAGTAAGCGGTCATTATCCTGATTGATATAGGTTTCAATATTAGCCTGATAATTTAGTTGGAAACGGACATGTTCATTAAAGAAATAGTTAAGGCCTATGGTCATTCTTTCCTGGTAACCGATTTCCTTTACGTCGTGATTGGGGTCGAAGAATTCATACTTAAATACGGGATCCACGTTCCATTTGGTTTTATACCAGATCATGCCATAAGCGCCATCCCGTTCTTCACCCAGTTCAACGGGTGCTGCTCCGCAGCCGCCTCCTGCAGCCCTGTTATAGGCACCTTCGTCATACATATATTCACCCTGAAAGTAAAAATTCTTGAAACTTGTGAACACATCGAAGCCATAACTGGTTCTTGTTTCTTCCTCATTGTTTGGTGTTGGATATCCATATCTGAAACTGCCACCAACCTGAAAATTCTGGAAGACCTTATAGGTAGCTCTTGTGATGATGTCCTTTTTGGTGTTGTTGTCTTTAACAAGCAATCCGGAACCATTCATCAGTGCCACCTGGTAATTGAAGCGGTTGTACTGATTACCGCCCAGAACGGTGATACCATAGTCTCTTTGAGGAGAAACGAGCTGGTCTGCCACGATTGACCTGTCAATGGTGACCAAAGCATTACATGGGGTAAGCACATCCAAACCGAAAGGGGTTTTGTACGAACCAATGGCAACTCTTGCCCAATTGTATTTTTCCCAGCCAACAAAGGCATCCATCAAATACGTATCACCATCACCGTCTCCACCAATAAAAGGACTGGCCTCCAACATGAAATAATAGGTAAAATCGTTCAATACCTTACCTCTTACACCGACTCTTGCTCTTCTGAAGGTAAAGGTACTTACTTCAGGGTCAGAAAGGGTGTATTGGTATTCAGGTTGAATGTATCCGAATATTTTTATGGCTGTTTTTGTAGAATCTGCCTCACCCGGTGTGCCTGAATCACAACCCTGACCATATAGCGTACTGATCTGAGCAGTACAAATTGCAAACAGAATTAAAATGATCTTTTTCATAGCCTGTTATTTAACTAGAGGTAAATTTTTGGACATGGCAGGACTCCATTTGTTCACGCTTGTACCCCATGCCGGATTTAGGTTCCACAATCCGTTCATACCAAAAGAAGTACTGAATGCATTGTAACCCAGTACATTTAAATAAGCGGAAGTGATGGCTGAGGTTTGGCCGGTATAACAATAAGTAGCTACTTTGGTAGTTGATGCAGGATCCAGTCCCAGGTAACTATTGTCTGCCAGCAAAAGAGGTTGTATACGGTATACACCTTTGATATGGCCGAAGCTTGTAAAGTCAGTGCTGCTGAAATAATTGTTAATGAAATAGCCGGTTGGGTTGGTGAGCAGGTCATTGTGTGCGACAGTTTTAAATCCAGCTCCTAAAACAACGGCGATTCTGTCTTTTAAAATTTGTGCCCCATCCTGTGAAAAACTGGTTAATTCCGGATTGGTAAATACTTTATTCGCTGGTGCTGCATCGTAAGCCCAGTTTGCATGACCGTTGGCTGCATTGCCCCCAATAGCATTGTTCCAGGCGGTGGCAGTGGCAGGATTCCAGCCTGACATTCCCCATTTAAGAGCCTGTGCATCTCTATAATCTGAAAGTCTAAGCAGACCTACTGCATAACAAGCGGTTTGACCAGTATAACACACAACCAGAATAGGTTTTGTTCCTGCTTTCGATGCTTCGGTGAGTATATTGGCAAATGGGACATTTACAGCACCCTGAATGTGTCCATTAGCAAAATCTGCTGCTTGACGGATATCAATGATGTAATATTTTGCCAGGAATGCAGGTAAATCTGCCTCAGCCGGTGCACCTTGAACAAAGTTGACACCATTCGGACTAAGCAGGATTTTATCAAGGTCCATATTTTTCATGAGCAGTTGGTCTTTTAACAGACTGAATGCGGGAATGGCAGTTTCCTCTCCCGGATCTTCCCCTCTGTCGCAGGATGACAATGAAATAAGTAATGCTGGTATTAGAAAAAAGTACCAAAATTTTGAGATTGTTTTCATATAATAAGATTTTAAAATTTAGAATTGATATTTGAAATTGTTTTTATTACTATTTACTTTTTACTTTTTACTTTGCACTTGACTGATTATTCAACAACCGGATTCAT
>JBFYPZ010000230.1:0-4038 GCA_041303035.1 Flavobacteriaceae bacterium | reverse complement strand
TGTTTCCGTGTTCATCAAGGTGGTCACATTGTTCTTGAAACAATCTATATTGGGATTTTAGCTTTTTATATTTTTTATCATAGCTTTCTGAAAGTTTTTCCATTTCTTTTTTGTAAGTTTTGAAATCTATTGGTGTCAGTTGTTTCTTCATTATTTTGTCTCCGAATAATCACCCGTAGCCTTTCTTATGAGCTTGATAACGTCCCACGCATCGTCTATGGCCTTGTGGCTTACGATATTCGTTTCTCCCGCCCGTTCGAGGCATGTCTGCATACCCGGTAGCTTCCTGTCTTCTTTCCACCGTGCAAAGCAAATAGCGGGGTCTATGATGCGACTTGAGAAATTGATATAGCTTGACCAACGAGGAATCTTATAAAGGAAATCCCAATCAAACCGAGCAAAGTTCTTCCCGGCGGCAGTGATAACCACTGGAATTTCATACCATTCTTTCAATACAAAATTCTTATCGATATGCCCGAAGTGTTGTCGACAAAGTCTGGAACATCGCCCAGCGATTAAACATCCATGAATTTATTCCAGAAGTCAAATATGAAGTCTATGATGACCATTTGAATCTGTTAGAAATCGGAATTCCCTGCATCGATATTATCGATTTCGATTATCAGCACTGGCATACCATTTCAGACACTCCGGACAAATGCAGTCCCGAAAGTCTGGACAATGTCGGCAGAGTTTTGCTGGCAGTTCTCTACGAATAATATACTCGTTTCGGTTTGATTTTCCATTGTAAAAATTTATCAACATCCTGATTCCATCCGCCCTGGCCTGAACTTGTCCCAGATCTTTTGCTGGACACAGGAGCAGGTTACAGGACTGATTAAGGGACGTGAATTAAATAACTTTCCCATTTACGAATGATCTTTGCTCATTGAAAGTCAAGATTGCTTTATCAAATGAGTAACTTAATTAATTCACAGTCCTAAACGAATATTTTTCCTCAAACGCAAAGGCGCAGAGATCGCCAAGGATCGCAGAGGAAAATAAAAAAAATCTGATTCTAATTTTTTTGTTATCGTACGTTTATTGCTCTCTGCGAAACTCAGCGTACTCCGCGTCTCTGCGTTGGGTTAACTCAGCTAAGATTGCGCTGAAATTGTTGATATAGCCTGAATTCTAATACTACAATCCTATTGCCACAAAATCTAGTTGTAAGCTATAAAAACAGTTAATTACGTCCTTAACATATTAATACTTGATCAAATTTTATGTACTCTCTAGCTATGTTGACGTTTTGAATGAAATGCAAATAAACCTTGAAAAATAAACTAATTAATCAGTAAGGTAACAATGTAAAATAATTTGAAATTCTTCTTGACTTTGATTGATAAAATGATTAAGTATATATAAATAGCATTATACATCAATACTTGATCATATTGAGGGATTCCATTATGAAACAATCAAAAATCAAAGTCATGGAAGATCTGTTTCATGCTCATAAATTACTCACCATCTCTGAATTAGCACATCATTTAGACTGTGCTGAGATTACTGCCAGAAGACAACTTCATGCGTTGGGTTATTTTAGCAGTTATACTCACAACAGTCGTTATTATTCAATTAAGTCGGTGGTCCAGTTTGACCACCATGGCATTTGGTGTTACAACAATATTTATTTTTCGAAATTTGGCACGCTAAAGCGAACCATCACTCATCTCATCGACAATAGTACTGCTGGAATGACGGTAAGCCAAATATCACATATCCTAAGAATTAAATGTTACGCACCATTAAATCTATTTTATAAAAATGGCTATTTCAATCGAATCAAACATGACAAGCAATTCATTTATTTATCGAAGCAAGAAAATATTTATCAGCAGCAACTTGATTATTATATACAAGCAGACGATTTAAAACCACAGACAGCCATTCAATTATTGATAGAATACATTAACAATCCTAACGCGACCTGCGGGCAGCTTTCTCAGGCGTTGGGTAGAAAAAATTTTTCGGTTACAACCGAAGCAATTCATTGGTTTTTTGAACAACACGATGTAAAAAAAACTCCGAAATTTTAGATTCAATCGATCATTATCGAAAACAACTGGAGCAATGTACACGGCCACAGCAGTTATTTTTAGATACACCCAGCTTAAGCTTTAGAGCGGAACAAGAAATGTGTCCCATTGATAACGAGCATTTAAAAGTTCTTAAAACTACCACCAAAAAAGTATATTCAACAGTTATTGGTAGCTTTGTGGCACATCAGGTAGAACTTTATTGCCCTCATCATCCTGAAATTGGTACTTTTCAATCACAAGAATTAGCGCGTATCGTTGCTGCTGATTGTAATTTTGCTTACGATGCTATAGTAGCAGTCGGAAAACTCAGATATCTTCATCACTATCAGCTAGCAGAAATAAAAGACGCTTTTAAACAAAAATATAATTTAACGATTTCCAATAGTGGCATTGAAACGTTATTATTAAAATTTATCACTTACTTATCTATTATACACGAGAACAGTAGCGAACTCATTAAAGCATATATTAACGCCCAGGGTGGATATATTCTCCATCTGGATACCACCTGTGAAGGAGACAGCCCCAAGCTGGCTTCAAGCATTGACGCGTTGAGCGGATTTGTACTGCACTCAGCCAGGCTTAGCAGCGAAAACGAACCGGAAATTGTCGCGTTTTTAACTGCTATCAAGGACATGTTGGGCATTCCGCTGGCTACTTTTTCAGACATGGGACCTGGTATACTTAAGGCTGTTAATAGAGTTTTCTCTGGCTGTCCTCATTATATTTGTCATTTCCATTTCCTGAGCATGATTGGTAAATTATTATTTGAAGAAGAAAATAACCAGTTACGAAAAAAGCTATCTAAAGCTGGTATTTCAGGTGCATTAAAAAATATGAAACGAGAATTGCAAACAAAATTTAATAAACTGAACATCAAACAACCAGCCACATACTTCTCAAACCCTGAAAAAATTGGCAACGCCAGACAGTCTTTGGAGATACTTGTTTATAACTTAATTTTATGGATATTAGACTATGCTTCTGAAGGCAATGGCTATGGCTTCCCTTATGACAGAAGCTATCTTTCATTTTATGTTCGTCTTAACCAGGCGATTGAAAACATCAATAATGTTTTATCGTTATTTCCGTATGATGCAGAACAAAATAACATGTTGTGGAAACTGCGGACTCTTATTTTCAAAATTAGCGACGACAAGAATCTCAGACCGATTGTTAAATTATATAACACCAAGGTTAATGTTTTTGAGAAGCTGCGTCAGGCATTGCGTGCTGCGCCTGAACATGAACACAATGGCTTGGCAGATGTCAGTATTTCCGAATCAACAAAAGAGTTGAAACGTATTCAAACAGCTGTTGCCGAATTTACAACATACCTTGACAAAGAAATTGCTGAAACTAAAAATAAGAATCTTGGCAACAGTTACAAACTGGTAAAGGCACGAATTGAAAAATATCATGCCATGCTTTTTTCTGACCCCATCGAAGTCGTAGTGGATGGAGAAAAACGGACAATTTTTTTTCATCGTACCAACAATATACTTGAGCTTCATTTCCGAATGCTCTCACATCATAATCGAAGGATAAGCGGCAAAAGCTCGTTAAGAAAGAAACTGGAAAATATACATCCGTCAACACCGTTGGCCATGAATTTGAAAAATAGAAATTATGTCAAGCTCATCTTTGGTGATGAGTTAAATATTGCAACAAAATTCTCAGAAATAGACATTAATAAAGTACGACAAAAAATTATTGAAACAAAAAATGAAAAATATTTGACATCTCGAAGACTAAAAAAAATAATTCGAAAGAAAGATTTTCTATGCAAATTATCCCATGCTTTTAAAGTACAGACAAATTATGCTACTGTTGGTTAAATCCAACTGAATTTTGTTGTAATAGGAATTTCTTTTTTGCAAGTTATGAGGTTGCCAAAACGGCTGGTATGGAAAATACCTATCGGGCAGGAATTCCAGATCTTGAAAATATCTTGGAAAAAAATCCTGATTATCTTGATAGCTACGATATTTAT
>JBFYPZ010000229.1:0-4065 GCA_041303035.1 Flavobacteriaceae bacterium | reverse complement strand
CGAATCAGTATAAAACCACCCCGCCACTCCGTGCCACCCTCATTGGAGGCGAATTTTCGATAAAAAGACAAGGCTATTGTAAAAACTGTGCTTCGCGGGCTCCCGATCCACTTTTCACGGGGGATAAACATACCAAAGCGTTGCCCAAACATTTTTTGCACAACAAGTCCTGTTGTATATCGGTTTATTTGTAATTTTAAGAGCAGCAGAGCAAACAGGGCATTCTGTTTAATATTTGCTTGTTGGACTGTAATTTTTCATAAACCAAGAAAAAATGAATTGGATTTCAAGACGAAATACGAGTGGGGGTTTCATACTGTTGCTCCTTTTTCATACAAGTTGCATATTTGCCCAAAGTCTGAGCATTCGGCAGGTAGTAACAACAGAGAGGGAAGCCTGGGTCACCGGGGAATTCAAGACAGAACCAATTAGAAAAGTGCATCATACTGTTGAACTTTTGGTAAATAGGCCCCTGCAAACCATGGATGGTTTTGGTGCCTGTTTCAATGAACTGGGCTGGACTGCCTTGAACAACTTGTCTGAAGCCGACAGGCAGCTCATTTTAAAAGAACTGTTTGAACCCGGTTTTGGAGCTAATTTCACCATGGGCAGAATGCCGGTGGGCGCCAACGATTTTTCCCGAAACTGGTATTCGTATAACGAACATGAGGGTGATTTTAAGATGGAAAAATTCAGCATTCAAAACGACCTGGAAACCCTGGTTCCCTTTATAAAAAATGCGCTGAAACAGAATCCGCATCTGAGCCTCTGGGCCTCGCCCTGGAGTCCGCCGGCATGGATGAAATACAACAAGCATTACGCCTGTGCGGTTTCGCCGGAAACGCTGGATGCAAAATTCAGAAATGATCTTACAGCAGACAAACAGGGTGCCGAAGGCAGCAATATGTTTGTGCAGGAAAAAAAATATTTCAGCGCCTATGCCCTGTATTTTTCAAAGTTCGTTGATGCCTACCGCGAACAGGGAATAAAGATCAGTATGGTGATGCCACAGAATGAGTTCAATTCCTGCCAGAATTTTCCCAGCTGCACCTGGACGGCAAAGGGACTCGCAACATTTATCGGCGGCTACCTGGGACCGGAAATGAAAAAGAAGCAGGTAGCCCTCATGTTCGGCACCATGGAGCGGGAAGATATAGCGCTTGTTGATACCATCATGACGGATGCCCAGGCAAAAAGATACATCACCGGTATAGGCTTTCAGTGGGCCGGAAAGGGCGCTATAGGTAAGGTTTATCAAAAATACCCCGGGTTGAAGCTCTACCAGACCGAGCAGGAATGCGGCGACGGCAAGAACGACTGGGCCTATTGTAATTATACCTGGGATTTGATGAAACAATACCTGAAGAATGGTGCCTCTGCTTATTTGTACTGGAATATCGCACTGGAAAAAGGAGGTTTCAGCCGTTGGGGCTGGCAGCAGAATTCGCTGGTAACGGTTGATGCACAGGAGAAAACATTTCGTTTTAACCATGAATACTACCTTATGAAACACCTGAGTCATTTTGTTTCAAAAGGGGCAAAACGCATTGAAACCCGGAGCGAATTCGACAACCTCCTGGCTTTTGTGAATCCCGATGGCACTGTAGTTGTCGTTGCACAGAACAAGACCGAAGCATTGCAAACCGTTCATTTTCAGCTGGAAAAACGCAGCGCTGAGATCAGTCTGCCGGCGAATTCTTTCAGTACTATTGTTTTCAAATAAGCAGCAGTTATGACAGATCCGGAACCGGCTTCTTTGAGACACGATGACAATACCACCCAGGTAAACCTGAACACAGAAACAAAATTTCTTTTTTCGACTTCGGGCAGCCAGACTTCTATTGAAAAATACAACGAGGCACTCAAGCAACTGGGTTTGAATCTGGTCTATTTCAGTTTTGCGCATCCCGTATCACCGGAAGTTTATGCCGGACTGCTGCGCTCGCCCATCACAAGGGGAGCGGCGGTTACGGGTAAGGGTGGCTTAAAATCGAGCATTATTCCTTTTTTGGATGAAGTAGAGCCCCTTGCTTTGAAAACCCTCACTGTCAATACCGTTGTCAATAATAACGGAAAACTGTATGGCTACAATACCGATTCTTACGGATTAAAAACGGCCCTTGAAAAAGGGATTACTGAGTCGGGGATACAGGTAAAAACCGCTGTTATCTACGGCTATGGGGGTGTTTCCGGTGCGGCTTATTTTGTATTGCAGGAAATGGGCATCCGGGTAACGATTACCGGAAGAGATCCCGAAAAGTTACTTATCAAAAGAACAGCTTTGGCCATTGAGCCTGAAGATCATTTTGAAGGCCCCTGGGATCTGCTGGTCGATGCCACTCCTGTTTCTTCGGATGCCGATTTTTTAAAGTCGGAGGGACTGGAAGACATATTGAAAAACTGTAAAATGGTGTTCTGCCACAACATGCCCGAACGGGAAAAGAAAACCAATTATTTAAAGGCGTATTGCGAGGAACACAAACTTCCCTTCATTCCCGGAAAATGGATGCACAAGGCACAGCAGTTAAAACAATACAGTCTGTTCCTGGAAGGGTATACTAAAAATGGCACAGGCCCAATACAGGAAAAAGATATAGCTGCGGCATTTAAAACGGGCTGAACAGAAATATTTCATAATGAAAAGAATAAATGAGTCATGTAAAAAAGATCCTAATATGAAAACAAAAACAAAAAATTCAATTTTATCACTAACAAAGGCAATTCTTATTTTGCTTGTTTTATTCAGTTTTTATTCTTGCGCTGAGGTAAGTCATATCGAAAAATGCGTGACCGAAGCTCCTTATGGCTTTTGGGGTGGCTTATGGCATGGTATAATTGCTCCAATTGGATTTATTGGCAGTTTGTTCAGTGATGAGATAGCCATGTATGCTGTAAACAACAATGGCGGGTGGTATGATTTTGGATTTGTTTTAGGAGCCGGAATATTATTTGGCGGGGGGTCGAAGGCTACATAATAATATGTAACTGAATGTAAATGACCACCGATGGTCAGAGAAAAGTACTAAATACACGAAGAGATTAATCATAGCAAACATGATCCAATTAAAAAGAACCAATTCCAACGACAAAACCTTTCAGCTGCTTGTAAAAGAACTCGACATAGAGTTGGCAGTAAGAGATGGTAATGAGCATGCCTTTTATGCCCAGTACAACAAACTTGACCTGATCAGGCATGCCGTAGTGGCTTATTTTGGGGAAACTCCGGTGGGCTGCGGCGCCATCAAGGAATTTAGCCCTGAGGTCATGGAGGTAAAAAGAATGTACGTCCCACTCAAACACCGCGGCCAGGGCATAGCCTCCCTGGTACTCAAAGAACTTGAGAAATGGGCCAGAGAACTGGGCTACAAAAAATGTATTCTGGAAACAGGCAAAAAACAGCCCGAGGCCATCCGGCTTTATGAAAAGAACGGCTATAAAAGTATTCCCAATTACAGTCAATATTCCGGGGTGGAGAACAGTGTTTGTTATGAGAAAAGTATTTAGATATGAGATATGAGATTTGAGATATGAGAAGTGGGAAGTGAGAAGTTTGAGGTGAGAAGGAAATGGCTAGTTTTAAGTGTTGAATTATGAGTGATGCGTGTTGAATGAAGACAGGAAGACAAGTAAAAAGTAAAAAGGAAAAAGTAATGTAATACGGTTTTACGGTTTTACGAAAGAGCGAATGAACGATAGAACGAGAGAGCGAAATCCTTGTCAGTTCGAGTGTCACGCCTAAGGCGTGATGTATCGAGAACTTTTAAACGACCCATTCTTTACGCCAGCTCTTCGAAGTCTCCCGACTTCGAAGGAAGTGAACCTGCTGTCGCAGGCAAGGACAAAGTTCAAAGGACAAAGGACAAAGTCAAAAGTCAAAAGTAGAAGTCAAAAGTAGTGATTAGTGAAATAGTGATGTTATTAAAGATTTTAAACCCCGGCCCCGCTCTTCGAAGTCTCCCGACTTCGAAGGAAGTGATTTTTCTTAAGTCGTCATTAGTAGTAACCCGCTAAGGGGAGGAATCTCATAAAGCAGCTAAAAGCAACGTTTTTTCATTACAGTTTTTA
>JBFYPZ010000228.1:0-4078 GCA_041303035.1 Flavobacteriaceae bacterium | reverse complement strand
AACGGTGTGCTGAACAAGCTTAAAGCATCCTGGGATCTGTTGGTTATCGAAGGGGGAGATCATTCTTTCCACTTGCCCAAATCCGCCAATACCGGCCAGGAAGACGTTTACAATAAGGTTGCTGAAAGATGCAATGGATGGGTACAATCGGTATTTTTAGAAACCAAATGAGAAAGGTCACTCAGATTCTTCGGGAATGATCCTTTTTTTGGAACATTTGGGGCAAAGACCCACAAATTCAAGACGGTGCCCCATGATGGTAAAAACCGTAGCGCCGTAAAGCTCATCTTCGATTTGATTTAACGGGGCCAGTGGCGCATTTTCCACCCTTCCGCATTCCATGCACCGGATATGATAGTGCTTGTTGGTATCCCAATCAAAACGGTTCATGCTCCCGGCAAGCTCCAGCTTCTGAATTTCACCCAGTTCCGAAAGAATTTCAAGATTTCGATAAACAGTACCAAGACTAACTCGAGGAATTCGTTTTCGGACAGCCTCATAAATTTCATCGGCCCCGGGATGAGAATTGAGTTTTGTCAACTCTTCCAGGATAACCTTTCGCTGCGGTGTCATCCGGTGTGTTTTTTTATGAGCCAAAATAAATCCTTTTGTCAAAGTGCTTTAATCTATGGCGATTTTTATGCTCCGGACAATTTTTTATGTGATAATGATTCTTAATAACATAAGTGTCAATTTGTGTCAATAAACCCTGTAACACCTACTTGTTATAATTAAAGCAACATATACGGTGTGTGATAAGCATATAGATTAAATCGGAGTAAAAACCTGTAACGGAGTGCAAAAACATGATGAACCTGGAAACAGCAGAAAGATGGATGGCAGGGACCTTAGCTGTAGGACAAAGATCACGGTCTTGAATTCAAGATAAGCCGGAAACGACAGCCTTACCCACAGTTTGGCCGTCTAATCGGGAACATTATCTTTTTCAGACACTCTACCATCCGTTTTTAATAGTATGCTATTGAGTTTTTTTTTCAAGGTTTTTTTTTAAATAAGAGCGAAATAGTTTTGCATGATAATACCAATGAAACCCAATCCCCTGCTTTATTGCTGAAAAAACCAATACCTTTATTTAATATCACAATACATTTCCCAGGAGAAAATCCTCCACCGTGTCTTTCATGTTTTCGGGCATGGCCTGGAGTTTTTTCAGACATGTGGAACATAGACAAATATAATTTTGACTTTTAAAGATTTCTTCTTCGGGTGGCCTTTTACCGCAAAGGTCACACTGAACGTTCAGGTCCGTAACTTTCTCGTACATGGGTCATCACCTCTCATTTTTAAAATACCTGTCGAAGGGTTGAGCATTTAAAAACAAAACCAGGGGTTAATTGACAACCCAAACGGCAACTTCATTGCCCAACTGGACCACCTTATAACAAACCCTTCCCATGTTAAATTCTCCGACCTTTGAAAGGCCCCTTCTTCCAATAACAATGGTTGCATATCCGGCCAACATCGCCTGCGCCGCAATGGAACCTCCTCGTGTGGCCATTCCGGTAAGTATTTTTGTGGTAATTCGATTTCTTGAAATTCCCATATTTTCAAGTTCGTCTATTGCTTTTTCCATTACGGATTTCATTTTCTGCGTGGCCTTTTGCAATTCCGCCTGTGTAAATTTAAGCCATCGACTTTCTTCCATATCAAGCTCATCCGTTCCACGGGTTTCTGAAAGTTTAAAATCATAATCCCTGATAACATGAAACAATAAAAATTCCGCCTCGGTTTTCCCAAACATTTCACCTGCATATTTCACGCATCTCATGGAACTTTCGGAAGAATCCAAAGCCACCAGAATTTTTCTGTTTTTCACATTTTTACCGACAATGCAGACAGGAATGTCCACAATGTTTTCCACCAGTTTGTTGGCAACACTTCCGATAACCACCCTCGTAATCGGATTCATTCCGGTCCGTCCGATCACAACTGCATCGTAGCCTTTCGCAGATTCCCTGATAATATCCCTGGCAATACCCTTAGTCCGTTCCTGGATTTTTACGGTGATGTCCTTTTGATCAAATCCCTTATCTGTAAAAATTTTCCGTGCTTCTTCCACGAATTTTTCCAGGGATATTTTCCGGTGTTTTTTCCATAAATCCGTAAGATCCTGACTCGGCTCCCCTTCAATGTCCCAGAAACTTTCAGGGGTTGCCGTGGTGATGGTAAACAATACCACTTCCGACCCTGCCGCCGGAAGTACATGGGCCAAATAGGCAACTGTGTCCAGGGAAGCACGGGAGCCATCCAGCGTTGCCAATACCTTTTTTTTGCCGATATCCGCCATTGATTTATCTCCTTTTGGTGAAACCGTCATGTCTGTGCAATGATTACCCAGCAAAAACAATACCAAGGTTTAATGGCTTTGGAAAGCTTTTAACCATTTGTTTTTATATTGAATTAAAATTTATTGGCTAAGAATTCTGAAATAGGTTCTGTTGGAGTCTGTCAGGTTTTTTTACACAATGAAAGATATTTTCAAATAAATGCCTGCCTGAAAACTCTTCTCCTTTTGTATGGTCTGTTTGATATGTATGACCAAACTCTTTAAAAAATTAAAATAAGCCCGATTTTTTCAGTTTATCAAATCATGACTTTTTAAAGAAGTCCTTTTTTGCTATACAGTTTCTCAGAAAGGCATTTTTTCAATGCTTTTTAAATGTAGCCAAAGGGAACGATGGCCTTCAATTTAAAAATTTAAACACGAAACTTAAATGAAACATATTTGGCAAATCAATGACCTGATCGACCTGGAATATTTCCTCGGACAAAAATTCAGGGAACCGACTGAAGGTAAAGATGGGAACGGCAGAAATTTCGACAGAAAGGCATACCTGTCGTTTCCCGATCATGACCAGCGGGCGGTTGATTCATTAAACCGGAAAAGACTGATACGGCACTGGCTGGAACAGCGGCGTGAAAAGGAAAAACAAGCCGGCCGGGCAGAGGTTGTACTTCCCGGTGATGCATTTTCAGAGACAATGGGTATTATCAGGCTGCTGACTCTTTTTATCGCCCTTGTTTCCGGCGCAGGATTGACATGGAGCCTTTTGTCTTACCAGGGGCGGGAACCTGTAAACGTATTTACCTGCCTGTGGGTACTTGTGGCGCCACAGGTAATGCTTTTATTTTTTCTGGCGTTGTCGGCCGCACTTTATAAAATGCGGATAATAAAATCGTTTAAGATTTTATATCCGATGGTTACCGCAATCGTGTATGGCACCATAAGAAAGATCGGCCATTTTGCGGAAAAACGTGTAGATGCCGGCAAAGCAAACCGGGTCAGACAAACATATGGACTTTTGGGAAAAACCAAAACCGTGTACGGATCTGTTTTTTTCTGGCCGATTTTTCTACTGTCTCAACTTTTCGGTATATTTTTCAATATAGGAATTCTGGGTGTCATGTTTTTAAAGGTGGCCATCACTGATCTTGCGTTCGGCTGGCAGACCACCCTTCAGGTGGCTCCGGAATCCGTTCTCCGATTCGTGGAGACGGCGGCATTGCCCTGGTCATGGTTGTTTTCACCGCCGATCGCCCATCCGACAATTACCCAGATTACAGGGTCCCAGATGATTTTAAAGGACGGCATTTTTCACTTGTCCACAGGCGATCTGGTTGCCTGGTGGCCCTTTATTTTTCTGGCAGTATTTTTTTATGCCTTTGTTCCAAGGTTGTTGCTTGCTGGCGCAGGCTTTTATTTGAAACGCAGGGCAATCGAATCCATCGATTTTAGCCACGGGGAATGCGACCGCCTCATAATTCGCATGAAAACCCCCGAAATCGATACGGTCAGCCAACCCTACCAACCCATGACTGCTGAGGAAAAAAGAACCGTATCCTATGATAAAGTTGTTGATAAAGCGGATACGGCGGTGACCCATGCAATTGTCCTGGTGCCGGAAGAAATTTTCGATCAATTCAGCAATGCCGGGATAGAAAAAAAGCTGTCCGATTTACTTGGAATGGAGGCGGCAGCTGTTATTTCAGTAAAAATGGAAACAACAAACGACAGGGATCATCTCAGGAAGGCGGTTTCGGAAAAACAGGTCAATAA
>JBFYPZ010000227.1:0-4082 GCA_041303035.1 Flavobacteriaceae bacterium | reverse complement strand
AGTGTAAAAATCGCTTGATCGCAAAAAAATGGAGAGCTCAGTTTCCCAGAAAGATTTTGAAAAAATCGACCTGATCTGTTTATCAATCTGGTAAAATTCCTCAACCAATGGTTTGATTCCAACACCAAAAAAGGCATCGGAGGTTCTTTTAAACAGTTCTTCTTTCTTGCGGACCTGAATCTGGTTTTCAAATTTTTCCGCCAGTTCGATCAACCCTTTCCGGGTCGGTGCAAACTCCTGAATGTTATCCCGGTGGATCTGTTGGATTTTATCCAGTGTGGCTTGTTTGGAAGAAAAGAGCTTTTTCAACTCCTGAAGATCTTTAATAACATTTTGCAAGGGCCCGGTAAGAGGTTTTTGCTCTTTGAATTCCTTTAACTGGGTTTCATTAACAAGAGCTTGTTCATTTGCTTGTAAAAGCAGGAGATCAACAGCCTCGGCTTTCTGCTCGAATTTTTTTATTTTTTCCGATACGGTTGTCAACGCGGACTGATTGGCTAATCGGGCCTCTTCCAGATCCTTGATCCTTGTGTCAGGCAACAAGAAAAGATTGTTATGTGACGATATCTGAATCGTGTAACCGTTTATTTCCTCCTTTAAAGCCTTCTGAGCTTCCTCAATCCCGCTGAGTTGATCTTTTAATTTATCGAGCTTCTCTTTTTCGTTATTAATGGCTTTGGCAACAGATTGCTTGAATTCCTCGATGCTTGACTGTGCTTTAGTTACATCGGTTGAGGTCTGCTGAGCCGCTAAATGCAGCGGTATGAAAAAACAAAGCAATAAGCAAAAAAATACCGGAAAAAATAATTTTGAAAAGTTTTTATAAGTCATAAATTGAAATCTCAAATATTTTCCACCTTTGTGTTCAGAATCACGGGATATAGCTTTTAACATTTTCTTACAATTGTACCAAGCCGGGAATTAAATCAAAATGTCTGTCTTTGGTAAAAAGCTTATAACCATGTTGGAAAGCGACTGCAGCAATCCATATGTCATTGGTCGGGACCGGCGTGCCCGCTACCTTGAGATTGTTGAGTATTGACGCGTAGAATTCAGCTGTTTCCATGTCAATAGCATGGAAAACAACTCTCGGAGAGTCCAGAAACATATACAGCTCTTCTCGGTTTTTATCTTCACGGGTGCTACCTTTAAAGCCGGAATAAAGTTCACCTGCACTTATTGCTGAAAATCCAATTAAATCAATTGATCGTAATACTTTAATGACACCGGCATCGCCCTTCATAGCCAATGAATAAATGTTGGTATCAATCAGAACTTTTTTCATTGCCAGAGCTCCGGATCAATAAAACGCTCTCGACTGATTTTACCGTCTACTGCATTGAATTCGTCTTCACTCCACCGGCCAAAAAGATCATCCAAATCATCATACTCCTGTGAGAACTTCTTTTCCTTTTTGAGTCCAAGGCTCTTTTGAATCAATTCAATGGTCAACTGATTGACGCTTTTACCTTGCTTTTTTGCCGTTGTTTTTAATTTTTCAGCGAGTTCGCTATCCACGCCTCTTATGGTAACTGCCTTCATACCGTCTCCAAATTTAAGTCATAATATGTTATCAATTTAGCATCATAATATGATATCAAAAAGGTATTGTCAAAGGAAGAACGGCTGAATTATTTGTAGAAAACCCTTGCTTGACATCAACCAATAGTGCGCAATATCATAAACCACAAGTGAAAAGAGACTGTCCACACACAGGAGGGGTAATAACTTGAGCTGGTTAAAAATACTCATGCTGGATGCCTCAAATGGCTTTTACAGAATGAAACGATACAAGGTAGGAGATTTTTTCGGACCTGTCGATCTGGGTATTCATCTGGCATACAAACACAACAGCCTGAATATCGGTGCCGGGTTGCTTGCGGGTTCGATCTTTCCGGGGTCGAACCGGCTGATATTTACCGGTATTTCTCCATGCTGGCATGGTTTCTTTATTTCATCCATGGGGGGAGCAGCCCTGGTGTTTGATAACCTCGGGATCAACATGGTTTCCATTATCAACAAAGCATCCACTCCGTCCCTGTTGTATCTGAACCGTCTTCACGGAGAAGAGATCGACGTGGAACTTATCCCTCTGGAATTGCATGAGGTGTGGCAGCAGGGCAGAAAAGGGGTGTATGCTGTTATGGCTTATGCGCTTGAACAGTTGGGTGACCGGTATGAAACCGATCCCAGGGTCCTGGCCGTGGGTCCTGCAGCACAACATACCGATTTCGGAGCGATTGCTTCGGCCCCGGTGTCCAAAGGGAAACTGAGCTATGTTGACACATGGGCAGGAAGAGGAGGGTTCGGTACAAAACTGCTGATGGAACACGGCATTGCCGGGGTCATTTATGGCGGAACCTTTATTGATGAAGATTTCCGGGATCGAAAGGTGGCTGATGAATGGTTTAAGGAAAAATATCAAAAAAGGTTGGCGGCCAAAGACTTCGAAGCGACCACCAAATATCGTTTCGATCCGAAATTTGACACCGGTGGAACGTTCGGTGTTAATTATGCCACACAGTTTGGTGACATGATCGCTTTTAACTACCGAAGTATCTATTGGTCCGAGGAAGAAAGGATAAACTTTAACCGCGAATTTATTGTCAACCATTACCTGAAGCAATTCAACGAAGAAACCATTGCAACAAAACAGCAAAAAACCTGCGGGGAACCCTGTGCGGCTGTCTGTAAAAAACTACGGGGTGAGTTCAAGAAGGATTACGAACCATACCAATGTTTAGGACCTCTATGCGGAATATTCGACCAGCGTGCTGCTGAAAAATTGAACCAGGCGGGTGACTCGCTGGGTTTTGATGCCATTTCGGCCGGCGGCGTGATCTCCTGGCTGATGGAATGCCTTCATGAAAGGTACCTTACTCCTGAAGAATTGGGTGTTTCTGCCTTGCCCGTTTTCACCAGGCAAAGGTTTAACCTGGTGGAGGATTCAATGCATAACGCCGAGCTTGGGGTTGCCCTGCTTAATGAAATGGTCAAACCCGACAGTCGAATCCCTCTTAAATACGGTCCACGCAAGTTTGCCCGTCGTTTAGGCCGTGAAAGAGGCAAAAAGGTAATGGATTGTTTTGTATACAATGCATTTGCCCGCCAGGGATGGATGGTTCCCAATCAATACTGGACACCGGGGATTCTTTCACCGATGGCCATCATGGGCAAGTATTATATGTATTATGGTAAAGATTTTCTACCGCCTTATCAATTGGGTCAGGCAAATGCCGAACGGATGGTCAAGGAACTCATGCTGGACAATTTGGGTTTTTGTCGTTTTCACCGTGCCTGGGCGGAAGACATGATGCCGGATATTATTGAGGAACTTTTCGGATGCAGGGAAAGGTTCCTGCGATCCCTGTCACTTACCGCGGGCCGTATCAACAGTCGCAATGCATCCATTTTTTGGGAAACAGAACGAAATATCGATATTGTCTGCTCATTTCTGAAAAAGAAAAAGGAAATTGAGGGTGTTCAGAACGATCAACTGGAATATTGGCTGGAACGATTCACGGATGACAAGCACAAGGCGGCTCTGGACTTCTGGTATGAGATGCACAAGGGAATCCATGAATCCTTGAGGGAGTTTCCGGGTTAGACAAAAAAAACAGGGGAAAAATTTGCTATACCTGTGCCTGGTTTTGATTTTTGTCACGGGGTGGTTTTTGTGCCTATTAAAGATAAACCCTTGGTATCGCCGAAAAGTATCCGAAGGGACCAAGGGGCCGATTGAATACGAATTTACCCAAAAAAGAGTAGTCCTGGCCAAAGACGGGCTTCCTGAAAAGGAGGTCTGGCTTTTGATCCGCAGGACTTTGGATGCCGAGCCAAAATATTCATATTTTATCTGCAACGCCCCGGCCAGTTGCCGCCTCAGGCTTTTGGTCTGGCTCAGTGGTATTCGATGGGCAATAGAGCAGTGTTTTGAGGGTTGTTTTGCCAATAAGGTTCTTTGATTGCGAATCATTAATCACCCTGGTGGCATGGATTCAAGAGAAAAACCACCGGGCTTATCTGTCACATGGAAAGAGAAAACTTAGGGACTCTCAAATTGAATAAATATCGTTGTAGGG
>JBFYPZ010000226.1:0-4095 GCA_041303035.1 Flavobacteriaceae bacterium | reverse complement strand
GGAAGAACCGGACTGGTCGATAAAAAAGAAGCCATGCTTTTTGCTGATTGGCTGGGAAACCTTCAGCCCGGGCCTGAACTTATTGAAAAATACAGCAGGGAACTTATGGGCGTGCCATACCTTTGGGGAGGCACCTCGGCAAAAGGACTTGATTGCAGCGGTTTTACTAAAACCGTATATCTCATGAATGGTTTCATCATACCCAGGGATGCCTCGCAGCAGATCTTTGCCGGCAAAATCGTTGACCCCGATCTCAAATTTGAAGGTTTGGAGATAGGAGATCTTATGTTCTTTGGTAATAAAGCAACTCCTGATAAAAAACAGAAAGTTACCCACGTGGGGATCTGGTTAGGCAATGGTGAATTTATTCATGCCTCGAAACAGGTGCGGGTCTCATCGGTAAATCAAGGTTCACCCTTGTTTGACAAAGCCAACGTGGATAAATACTTAGGCAGCCGGAGGTACTTGAACGAAACCGATCCCGGAATACAAAACCTGAATTCGCTTTTCGCAAGGCCTTAATACCTAAAGAAAACGGCCCTTGGGTCAATTCCACTCCCAGCCAAAGGATAATTGGAAAATATAGTCAGCGGAGGAAGCACCTTCCACAGGCTGGCTGTCGTAATCGTAATTCAAACTCGTCTTAATGTAGAAATCAAGAGGGAGGTCGTACTTTAAAAAAGCATTCAGGTCGACCCTGAACCTGCCTGTTTCGGCTAAACTATAGTAATAAATAATACTGGTCTGCACACTAAAATCTCCTAAGTCGTATAATTCATATTCCATTCCGGCATACAGTTCAGAACTGTTCTTTCCTGATATATCTGTGGAATACTTTTCAAAAATATAAGCAGCTCCCAATCCGGCACCAAAATGCACCTCGTTTGTTCTCTTAAAAAAATACCCGGCACCGGCCCTGTATGTATTCCTCGAATCTAATTTTTGCTCATCATTTGACAAGTACTCAGTAGCTGCATTGACGAACCAGTGAGGAGGAATATAATAAATAAAATCAACATTGCCATCAATTCTTTTGAGATCCTCTATATTGTCCTGTCTGCTCAGAACAGAATTAAAGAAAGCACTGGATTTCCACTTATCTGCAGCATAATTGGCGCTCATATTTGAAGTAAACTCCTTGTAATTATTAGACTTTGTCAGGGTTAAACCCACATCAATATCCACCGTCAGCCGGCTGAGTCTGTTCTTTCCAACAGGATCGAGGTAAATTATATTGAATAGATCTTCTTCAAAACTATTTACTCCGGAATCCAATGTTACTTTTCCTTTTTTATCTTTCAGGCTGTTTATGGTGGTGGTATATCTTTCTCCGCCATCCAGGGAGGTAATAAAATAACGTGAACTCCTAATTTCCTCTACTTCATGCCATTTTATGTTGAAGTCTTTATCACTGTACCTGGTCTTCATCAAAAAAATACCATGTTCTAATCCTTTTATTTCACCAACCAGCATATTTCCGTTGCTCAATACGATCGTATCGTTTTGGGATCTGGCCATAAAGCCGTTTAAAATGATTGCTAAAAACAGGAGTCTCTTCAACAAAATCAGGAATTTGCCAATGGTATTTGTATTCACTTTTGCACTGCCAATTTAACTAATATTTGCCCAATTTTCCCTGTTCGTAATAATTTTTTGATAGGTGATCGCCAGTGGCTTATTTTTTGGCAATGCCAGATCAGGATCTTCTTTTAAAACTTCGATTGCGATGTTTCTTGCCAGGAATAAGAGCTGCCCATCTTTGATAAGATCTGCAATTTTCAAATTCAAGACCCCGCTCTGCTGGGTGCCGGAGAGATCACCCGGACCCCTTAATTTCAGATCGACCTCAGCTATTTCGAAGCCGTCATTGGAATTCACCATGGTATGCATCCTGGTTTTTGCCTCTTCCGACAATTTGCTGCCTGTCATCAAAATACAATAGCTCTGTTCAGCGCCACGCCCTACCCTGCCCCGTAACTGGTGAAGTTGCGACAGGCCAAAGCGTTCGGCGCTTTCTATGACCATCACGCTGGCATTGGGTACATTAACCCCAACCTCGATCACAGTGGTGGCCACCATGATCTGCGTTTCCCCGCGAACAAACCGGTCCATTTCAAAATCCTTATCCGTATTTTTCATTCTGCCGTGAACAATACTCACCTGATATTTCGGAACCGGAAATTCTCGCACAATGCTTTCATATCCATCCATCAGGTCTTTGTAATCCAGCTGTGAGGATTCCTCAATGAGCGGATACACAATATACACCTGTCTTCCCTTTCCGATCTCTTCTTTAAGAAATTGAAAAACAGCCAGCCTGTTCTTGTCGAACCGATGGAGGGTTTTGATCAATTTCCTTCCCGGAGGCAATTCATCAATTACCGAGACATCCAGGTCGCCATAAACACTCATGGCCAGTGTGCGGGGTATGGGTGTGGCCGTCATTACCAAAATATGCGGAGGAAGGTGGTTTTTCTCCCACATCTTTGCCCTTTGTGCCACCCCAAACTTATGTTGCTCATCGATTACTACGAGTCCGAGATTAGCAAACTGCACTTTTTCCTCAAAAATAGCATGGGTACCCACTAAAATATGTAAACTGCCATCCTGCAAACTGTGGTGGATCTCTTTTCTTTCTCCGGCTTTGGTCGAGCCTGTGAGCAGACTTACCCTGACAGGCAGAAATTCGAGCAAGGCTTTGAGCGTGGTGTAATGTTGTGTGGCTAAAATTTCGGTTGGTGCGATCATTGCGGCCTGAAACCTGTTGTCGAGCGCGATCAGCATGAGCATAAGGGCCACCATAGTTTTTCCGGAACCCACATCGCCCTGCAACAGCCTGTTCATTTGAGCTCCGCTGCCCAGGTCTTTCCTGATTTCTTTGACCACTCTTTTTTGGGCTTCAGTAAGCGAAAAAGGCAGGTAATCTTTATAAAAAGTATTAAAAAGTTCTCCGACTGCTTCGAATTTATTGCCTTTAAACCGGGTATTCCGTATGATCTTTTTTCTGATCAGCTGCAGCTGAATGAAGAACAACTCCTCAAATTTTAATCTTTGCTGGGCAGCGAGCAGGGACTCATGGCTTTTAGGAAAATGTATGTTGAACATGGCATCTCCTTTTGAAACGAAACGATATCTTTTTAAGATGTCCATGCTGAGTGTTTCCTGGAACTCCCCTCCCATGCTATTGATTATCTGTTGAATACAGCGCTGCATCACCCTGTTGGTAATTCCTCTGGCTGTCAGTTTTTCGGTTGACCGGTACACGGGCTGCATGGCCGTTCTCAAACTGCCTTCATAGTCGCTGAGCAGTTCCATTTCCGGATGGGGCAAGCTGTAACTGCCTTGATAAGGATTTACTTTTCCAAAGATCACGTAGGGTGTATTCAATTTAATACTGTCCTTAACCCATTTCATGCCTTTGAACCAAACCAGTTCAATGGTCCCTGTGGAATCCGTAAAAGTCGCTGTTAACCTGCTGCCGCGTTTCTGCTGCACTGTTCTAAAAGCGGTTATGGTTCCGATGAGCTGAACTTCCGCAAAATTGGGCAACAACTCACTTATTTTAAAGAACCTGGAACGGTCTATATACCTGAAGGGGAAGAAATTCAAAAGGTCGGCACAGGTAAAGATACCCAGTTCCTTCCCAAGGGCCTCAGCCCTTCCGGGGCCAACGCCTTTTAAATAAGCAATTGAAGTTTGTAGCGGTTCGGCAGGCTTCATACAAACGAAGATACCAAAATCTTTGCGTATGGCATTTGTTCGTTTTGATTTTGTTATATTGATACGGTAATTTTACCTCATGAATACCAGGGAACTCAAGCAGTTTTTAGACTACAAATCGGATGAATTTAACCGGCCTGAATTTATCAGCTCAGACCCCGTTCAGATACCACACCGGTACAGATTAAAAAAAGATATAGAAATAGCCGGTTTTTTGACGGCAACGATTGCCTGGGGGCAAAGAAAAAGCATTATAAAAAATTCCCTTGAACTCATGCAATTGATGGACGAGGCTCCTTTTGAGTTTGTGATGAATCATGAGGATAAAGATTTGATAAAACTTCAAAAATTTGTACACAGAACCTTTAACAGCAC
>JBFYPZ010000225.1:0-4105 GCA_041303035.1 Flavobacteriaceae bacterium | reverse complement strand
TTTTGTTGGGCGGAGGAGATCAGCGTTCCCAAGGTTAGCATAGCGAAAAAGAAATTTTTCATGATCAAAGTATAGGGTTGGGCAAAATTACGAAATAGAATTCTGAAAATACTACGCTGTCTGTGGATTGTATTGTGGTGATTTATATTTTTAGATAACCTGTTCTATGCTCTTCGAAGTCTCCCGACTTCGAAGGAAGTAATGCTCCTCCTTGAACCAGGAATCAGGAAACAGGATAAATTATTATGAGTTGTGATTTTTGGAAACTGGTAATTGGTATTTATTATTTTGTCTCAAATTAAAGCCCGTCTCGCCAGTCATCCCGCGAGGCATCGCGGGAGTACAATTTAAATCCTTTCGTGATTCTTTTTTCTTGTATTTTTTATCTTTTTTCCTGTTTCCGAATAACCGTATCACCCGCAAACATTTCCTGCTCTTCGATTCTCCTGATTTCGAATAAATTTGTGTCAACAGCTTTCTTTTCTACCTCAGATCCTGTTCGGTGGTATCATTTGTCAAGTCGCATCATTAAAGTAGATTTACTTAGTTTTTCTGTTTTACTTTTCTGGAATCAGAAAAATATCAATACATTTATTGGGAAATCTGTTTGATCGTCATAGTAGGTGAAACCAAGCGATGCGATCGCGCTGTAGCGGAGGTAGTTGTTAATTATAAAAACATGAAAAAATTTCCCTTTAAACCAAAACTACTAGGTCTTTTAGTTATTGGTATTGTAGTTGTTTTTATTGGTGCAATAGCTAAAATAACTAAAGAAAATTTTGCTAGTAATTTATTATTGTTAGGGCTTTTAATAGAGTTGATTGGTGTGATTTATTTTTTCCGTAATTATAAAGCTAAAAAGCGAGTTAATAATAGAGAAGTATAAACCCGATCTTTGAAGTCTCCCAGCTTCGAAGGAAGTTGTGTCAATAGCTTTCTTTTCTAACACCGATTCTGTACGACTGTATTGCGTGGCAAGTCCGCATCATTAAAGTACATTTACGTAGTTTTTCTGTTTTACTTTTCTGAAATCAGACAAAAAGTCAATACATTTATTGAGAAATGATGTGTTTGATTGTCATTATGGGTAAAACCACGCGATGCAATCGCGCGGTAGCGCGTTTTTTTAGCTTGCTTCGAAGTCAGGAGAATCGAAGAGCAGGGGAGAAATTACAAATAGCAATTTTTAAATTTCAAATCTCAAATCTCAAATCTCAAATCTCAATCTTAGTGCTCAAATAGTACAAAAAGTTGGATGATCACGCATTGCAATCGTTCGGTAGCTCGAAATTCCAAATTAAGCAAGCAGGAGAAAAGCCCAGGATGCGAGCACTGCTCCGATTACCGGACCCACAACCGGTATGGGGGCATAGGACCAGCCACTGTCCCGTTTGCCTTTTATGGGCAACAGAAAATGCGCGATTCGCGGGCCAAGGTCACGGGCGGGGTTGATGGCATAACCGGTAACGCCGCCCAGTGACATACCGATACCCACGACCAGAAAAGCCACAGGAAGAGCTCCGATAGAACCCAAACCAATTTTCATATCGGTTACCGAGCCGGTTTCTATGCTGGGCCCTGCGATGTTCAGGATGACGAAAATAAGCACAAAGGTGCCAATCACTTCGGCCAGCATATTGTGAAAACGGTGTTTGATTGCAGGCATGGTGGAAAATATGGCCAGTTTGAGTTCACTGTCATCAGTAGCATCAAAGTGATTTTTAAAGAAAAAATAAACGACCACAGCACCCAGAAAGGCTCCGGCAATTTGTGCCAGAGCATAGCCCAGAACCGATGCCCAGGGGAACATTCCTGTTACTGCAAATGCCAGAGTTACGGCCGGATTCAGGTGTGCACCTGAATGTGGGCCGGCTACAATAACACCTAAAAAAACGCCAAAACCCCAGCCAAAAGCAATATTGATCCAGCCGGCTCCCATACTTTTCGTTTTGTTAAGATTTGAATTGGCAACTACCCCGCCTCCCATAAGGATCATGATGGCCGTACCGATGAATTCGTAGATCAATGCTTTGTCCATGCTTGTTTGTTTAATCCATTTTTTATTTTACCCAGGATCTGGCACGCTCTACTGCATCGGCCCATTCACCTTTCATTTTGTTTACCCTGTCTGAATCCATTGACGGATTGAACTGCCGGTCAGGCTGCCATTGTTGTTTCAGAACGTCCATATTTTCCCAAAAGCCTGTTGCGAGTCCGGCGAGATAGGCCGCGCCCATGGCGGTGGTCTCAATAATTTTGGGTCTGATAACGGCACTGTTCAGGATGTCTGCCTGGAACTGCATCATCAGGTTGTTGGCACAAGCTCCTCCATCTACGCGCAATTGTTTTATTTTTAAGTTTGTATCGAGCTCCATCACTTTTAAAACATCCATGGTTTGAAAAGCGATCCCTTCAAGGGCGGCACGGGCTATATGTGAGCGGTCTGTTCCGCGGCTCAGGCCGATCATCATACCCCGGGCGTACTGATCCCAGTAAGGTGCACCCATACCCGTAAAGGAAGGTACAAAATACAAGCCTCCATTGTCTTTAGCTGAGGCTGCAAGGGCTTCAATTTCGGAAGAAGATTTGATAATGCCTAGTCCGTCGCGCAGCCATTGAACAATGGCACCACCCATAAACACACTTCCCTCGAGGGCATAGGTAGTTTGTCCGTTGATCTGCCAGGCTATAGTGGTGAGCAGCTTGTTTTGAGAAATAAAGGGTTTTGTGCCGGTATTCATCAGCATAAAACAACCGGTTCCGTAAGTATTTTTCACCATACCTTCTTCAAGGCACATCTGGCCGAAAAGGGCTGCCTGCTGGTCGCCCGCAATTCCCGCAATGGGAACTTTGGAAGCAAAAATAGTGGTATTGGTATGGTCGTAAATCTCGCTGCTTGATGCTACGCGTGGCATCATCGCTGCAGGTATCTCCATCAAATCGAGCAATTCCTGATCCCATTCCAGACTGTGGATGTTGTAAAGCAGGGTGCGGCTCGCATTGCTCACATCGGTGACATGTGTACGTCCCCGGGTGAGTTTCCAGACCAGCCAGGTGTCTACTGTGCCAAAAGCCAATTCACCGCGTTCCGCTTTTTTTCGAGCACCTTTCACATGGTCCAGGATCCATTTTATTTTGGTGCCGCTAAAATAAGCATCGATCACGAGGCCTGTTTTCCGGCGAATTATTTCAGCATAACCCTGATTGTTAAGTTCATCGCAATATCCTGCGGTCCGTCTGTCCTGCCAGACAATAGCATTGTACACGGGCTCTCCTGTTTGCCGGTCCCAGACTATGGTAGTCTCTCGCTGGTTGGTGATACCAATACCGGAAATCTGTGTTCCGTTGATACCCAAACCTGATATGGCTTCAGCAGCTACGCCGGCCTGTGAGGACCAAATTTCAACCGGATCATGCTCCACCCATCCCGGTTTTGGAAAAATTTGGGTGAACTCTTTCTGTGCTGTATAGCGTATATTTCCTGCCTGATCAAACAGCAAGGCCCTTGAACTGGTTGTTCCCTGATCCAAGGCCAGTATGAATTTTTCCATGTGACTGTGTTGCTTACCGGAGAAAGATAAGAAATATTACGAAATTATTATGAAAATGTTACCAGTGGAATAATTGCTATTGAATTACCGCATTTATTTTTTTCCACAAATCATTATCAAAGCCGGAAAGAGCAAAATTTTCACCTGTTGCTGCATTTCCCATGCGGACTACAACCATTTTTTTTGAGGGAACCACATAGATTTTCTGGTCGTTTTTACCCAGGGCACAAAACATATCATTTGGGCCATCCGGAATCAGGCTTCCCGGGAATTGCAGTTGTGTTTGCGGGAGGCGGTAATTTGCTTTTCCGTTGAGCCACCACAAATATCCATAGGCATTGTTCAGGCTCTGGGAAGTAGTGGTTGCTTCATTCAAAAAAGCGGCAGGAATGATCTGTTCGCTATTCCATTTGCCTTCATTCAGACTCAACAAGCCAAAACGGGCCATGCTTCTTGTTGTGCTCCAATAGACATTAAACGCTCCGCTTTCTATCCAGGTGCCGGTCATTCCTATGCGGTCCCGGAGTTTTGTGTTAAAATAGGTGGCAAATGTT
>JBFYPZ010000224.1:0-4121 GCA_041303035.1 Flavobacteriaceae bacterium | reverse complement strand
CTTTCCGAAAGTCCCTTCACTTCAACAGAGCGGTCAAAGGCCTTGCCTGTTTTATGCATATTACCTACAAAATATCCGGCCAGCACGATGGCAGCGGACAGCACAAGTATTTTTAACCAATCCATTTTTTCCATTTTTCAATATAATTGTACTATAAATATATAAAAATAATTTCCACGGTGCCCAAACTAAATGCATATTTGCCTGAACAAAATCGCAGCCCTTGCTTTCACCCGGTCTCACAATAATTAAGTATCTGTTTTTTAAAAATTGCTAAACCACCTCAAACTCTATAATGGGTCCCATTTAGAAAATCCAGTGCATTTTTTTTAATTATGAACAGTCATTTTCCGAAAATTTTCAAGATACATTCCCGCAAAAATGAATCGTCCGCTTGTAGTGGGAGCTTCTGATTGCTTATCCTGTATGAATATTTCATAACATCCATCAGGGGTAGATGAAGTATTACTTCAACGTTAATTCTATGATCGTATCAATGGGGTCTTGCTCCTTTTCAGGAATGCGCAACAGCATGCCAAAATCATTCACCTCGTAAGTCACGGCACTTTTACTCTTGTAAAACTGCGCAGAGGCTATTTTCGATTTAAAATCCGGAACAAACCATGAGGGTTTATTTTCAAGGAGATGCAGGTAGACCTTTTTTCCTTTTTGGGTAGAGACCATTTCATCAGATGCCCGAATCAAGCCTTCTTTGGTTCCGTAAATTGTCTCTCCGTTAATCTTTAGCCATTCACCTATTTTAGCCAAAGACTCCACGTGCTCTTCCTGGATTTTTCCGTTGGGCATCGGACCGACATTGAGTAACAGATTTGTTCCATACCCTGCCGCCTTGATGAGGTATTGTATGAGTTCTTTATCACTTTTATGCTTTCTGTCCTGCAAATTAAAACCCCATGAACCGTTGATCGTCTCGCAAACCTCCTTGGGTAAATTTCCAATATCTTCTGCTTTACTCGCAAATTCCTGGGTGGACCTGCCGGGAAGGTCTTTTTCAAACATCTGAAAATCTTCGCCGGGTTTGATTGCGGTATGGTGGTTATTGCCTATCAGGCATTGGGGTTGCAGGCTGTGTATCAATTCATAAATTTCATTGTAATGCCAATTGGCCTCCTTTTTGTCCCAATCGCCGTCGAACCAGATGCCTCCAATTTCGCCATAATTGGTCAGCAATTCAGTGAGCTGACCTTTCATAAAGGCTATATACTTATCCCAACTACCTTCTTTTCTCCCCAGGATGCCATTTCCCGTTTGGCCCCTTGGAAAATAATCATCATTGTGCCAATCGAGTAAAGAATAATAAAAAAACAATTTGATACCCTCCTTTTTGCAGGCTTCTGCCAGGTCTTTCAATACATCCCGCTGGTAAGGCGAGCTTTTGACTATGTTATAATCGGTCATTTTTGTGTCGAACATCGAAAAACCGTCGTGGTGACGTGAAGTGATACAGATGTATTTCATCCCTGCATTCTTGGCCATTTTCACCCATTCCTCTGCATTATACCCGATCGGATTAAAAAAAGCAGGCAATTTTTCGTATTCGTCTATCGAAATATTTTGTACTTGCATCACCCATTCTCCATCGCCCAAAACGCTATATACACCCCAATGGATAAATAGTCCGAATTTTGCTTCAGAGAACCATTGCCTTGCTTCGAGGTTTTCCTTTGTCGGTGTATAGACTGATTGGGCTGAGATTTGTTGCGCTAGCATGAATACCAGAATCAATATGGCAGCCTGACCACTAATTTTTTTATAAAATTTCATTCTATTTTTTATATTGAACTCAATTTATACAGCCTCCTTGCAATTTCTTCCCGGAATAACGCTTTTACAGATGAAAAACATCCGAAAGGTTAAAATTATTCTGCCTGGCGCACGGCCCCTTCCACGATCAAGGGATAAACATAGCCTTCTCCGTATTTTTTATCCAGGGCTACCGTTCCTTTCAGTGTGACCACATCACCGGCCTGAACCGTTTCATTGGTAGTAAAGGTCAGGTCCGATTTATCCTCAAAGCTGGTGCCATCCATTAAGTGTACCCAGTTGCGGTCCATGATATTGCTGTTGATCTTAACCACTTTACCCCTAACAGTCACCACTTTGTTCCCGTATTGCGCTTTGTTCTTATAAAGATCTCCGATGGTTATGCCATCCTTAGCAGGATCGACTTTGATGTTTTCGACTTCTTCCTTTGACAGTCGGCTTTTCTGTTGTTTCAGAGAATCGGGTATGCTCGTATGCACCTCCATGGAGGGAGCACTGCTCACGAACAGGATCTCATCAAAAACGCGGTTTAACTCTTTGCTCTTAAAGTTTTTCATAACCAGGGCATTTGAAAAGCTGAAATTATCTCCAACTTTTAGATCTGTGCGATCCACTGCCAGCCAGATCTCCTTACCGTTTCCTTCCACTCGCAAATAGGTGTAATCACTGGCATCAATGGTTTCCAGGACTTTTACGGATTGTTCTCCAGGCTTATTGTTCATTTTATCATAACCCTCATCCTTTTTACATCCTATAAAGAGCAAAAGGCCGACCAAAATAACTTGTAGTATTTTCATTTTTCTGTTTTGTTTTTATTCCCCAAAGATAAAATAAAGAAATTGTAATAATTATGACATATGTTAGGAAATGGAAGAGAATTGAACGGTGTTCCACTATCCTCCCAATACCGGTATCAGGGATTTTCATCTATTAAAATTATAAAAACTATTCTGAATGCATGTTGCAAGTCGGATGGTAGTCAAATTAGTGAATAATTAATTTAAAAAAGCTATCAAAATGTTATTAAAATGCATTATAATTGCATTAATACTGCCAATGTCATGCATTCTCATACGACTTTCAGTGCTCTTTCAGTGCACTCTCATCAGAATTTGATGACAATTTGACAGCTATTATGAAAGTTTTTGATCTGATTCCGGTATTGGGGATCGATCAGCGGAAATTTGATTTTAAGATCACTTATTGTAAGCGATCTAAGTAATTTTTATGATCAATGGGGATTATTTTACCCCCGGTTAATACTATTTTTATACATATGGCAAGACAAACAGGATTTTTGAAAATGAGCGGATTTATTGACGGACTGGTCTTTTACGAAAGGGATGGCAAATTCTTTGTAAAACGCGCCGGTGGTGCGGATAAAAATAAGATTCTTAGGAGCCCGAATTTTGCACGAACCAGGGAGAACATGCAGGAATTTGGTGCTGCAGCCGAGATCGGAACGGCATTTCGAAGGGGATTTGCCGAGATCATCGAATTGATCAGAACGACTCCCTTATCGGGTAAGGTTACCGGAATGATGAAAAACATAAACCGGGCCGGAGAGGGACTGCGCGGAGCAAGGAATTTTGAGATCCTCAAAAACAAACAGTTTATTGAGGGCTTTGAATTAAACCAGAAAGTGCCCCTGAAATCCGTATTCTTTGCAAGCTCCACCCTACCCGAAGTCAATGAAGATAGAACGGCGGTAGACTGGCTTATTCCCGCATTTAATGCGAGTAAATTCATCCGCCCGCCTAAAGATGCTACCCATGCTCAGCTTGTACTCCATACCTTGGTGTTGAGCGATTATATTTTTGATCCCACTCCTTCAAAATATCGCTATGTACATCCCGAATTTAATCATGCCAAAGCTACTGACTACAGTGAAATATTCTCATTGAATGGTGATACTGAAAAGGATATCTTATTACAGACCCGGTTCGGATTTCCGGGTCCTTTGCCTTTGACGGCCGGGATTGTGGTTGGCATCGGTATCATTTTTATGGCCTCAGCCAGGGGCAGGTCCAGTTTGATCCCGGGTCAAAATGCGATGCAGGTCGTGATGGTGGGCTGAGGATCAATCCCAGGAAGTCATTGCATCAGCGGCGGTTACCCCCTGCCCAATTACCACGCGATGCAATCGCGCGGGAGCGGGGGCTGACCCTATTCAGACAGCTTCCTCTTTTGTAGTCAATTTCTCAAAACGCTCCTTAAAATAAGGGGTCTCCGTACCCATCCAAGTATCCCAGAAGGTGAAATAGAGCCCATAGTTATAGTTGAATTTTTTGTGATGGTCGTCGTGATGCGCCGCTCCGATCAGCCATTTTGCTAAC
>JBFYPZ010000223.1:0-4128 GCA_041303035.1 Flavobacteriaceae bacterium | reverse complement strand
GAGTGAGCCCATATCGGATTTGTTCTTTATGAGCGGTAATTTTGGTATAGGCATTGACCTGGGTATTACCCATCATTTCGACGAGAATTTGATCTTTACTGCAAGTCTGCTCGATCTGGATTATCTTAAATACAGCAAAAATAATGTTACCTATACTTTAAATGTTACCTATACTTTAAGTGAGGGTAATTTTGATTTATCAGATGAAGGTTTTTGGGATCCGAACCCCCCCGGAGATGAAATTGACTACTGGGAAGGAGTTTATAACGATTATGCCAATACCCGTAATCCTTTGGAAATGTTTCCAATTGAAACAATCAATACTGAATATAATATTGGCAGAGCTCCAAAATTGTATACCGGATTAAAATACAGGAAAAATAATAACTCCTATCAATTCAAGAATGATCATCCTCCTTATCGCAATGTGAGGTCCATGGCCAATGCCCAAATGTTTGAGGTTTATGACGAATACGGTTTTCAAACCTATACCGAATTCCTTCCGGCTACCGTTCAATGGGGAGCAACCATCTTTTACGCCAAGAAGTTTAACCCGTATCTGGCTGCTAAACTGACCTATACCGTGGATAGTTTTACCTATACCAATATCGGCATCGGACTATCAACACACATCAGTAATTTTAATTTCTTTTTAGCAGCTGATAATTTAATTGGTATCTTTAGCCCCAAGGACAGCAACTACCAGTCCCTGCAAATGGGGATGAGTTTTTTAATACCCTGAGTGAATTGAAAATGAATATTATTTTTATAGCATAGCCCAATGAAAAACGTACTTCTGACCTTTGTTTTGATATTTTTATACATTTTTAATGGTTTTTCCCAGGGAGAATTGGATGCCTATAAATACATCATAGTACCAACGAGTTATAGTAAATATAAGTCTCATGTTTGGGAAGAAGATGACAAATACAAATTAAATACGCTGACAGTTTTTTTGTTCAAGAAGAAAGGATTTCAAACCTTTATGGATGGTGAGAATTTCCCTGCAGATCTGATTCAGAACCCCTGCCTGGCACTTACTGTTCAAATGGCAGACAACTCAAACCTGTTTACCACCAAGGTTAATCTGGAACTGGAAAACTGCCAGAAAAAAGTAGTCTACACCTCAAAGACCGGTACCAGCAAAGAAAAAGATTATCAGAAATCATATCAGGAGGCACTCAGGAATACTTTCACCTCTATTGAAAGTATGGATTACAGCTATAATCCGGATTTAAAACCTGTGTTATCAGAAAAGGCAACTGCCATATCGGCGGTTCAAACCGATGCGCCGGTAAAGGAAGCCGTACCTGGTATGGTAGCTGTAACTGTTCCAATTGCAACTTCCGTAACAGAGCAGCCTGTGCAGCCGCAAGCTGTTCAGACTGCTACGCAACCAAAAAATGCGGTAACTGAGCCTGTTGTGGTACCCACAGTTGTGCCAGTTGCAGCAAGCGTTCCGGTGACCGTAACAGCAACTGAAGAAAGCAGACAGGCGGTACCAGCGAAAACGGCCGACCGTGCCCATGCGTATAAAAATAACGAGCTCTCTTTTTTGCTGATCCCCTCCGGAGACGGCTATCAGGCGTATATCAGCGACAGCAAGGTGCCGGAATTTAAAAAAGGGGAAGTACTTGGCAATTTGCGCAAGACTTCACTACCCAATGTGTTCAGGGTAAGCTGGAAAAACAGGGAAGGTAAACCGGAGGAAACTACCGGGTACTTTGACGAAAAAGGCAGCCTGGTAATCGATGTTCAGGATAAAAGCGGAGAGATCAAAACGCTTGTTTTTGTGAAGGAATAAGTCAGTAACCGTATTTTTCTTTCCACCTGAGTTTTAAAAAGTCCCTGAAGCCATTTTCCCTGGGGTTGTTTCCCGGGTCATAAATTCTGGTATTTTTTATTTCGTCAGGCAGAAATTCCTGATCGATAAAATTGTCTTCAAACAAATGCGCATACTGGTAGTCTTTACCGTAGTCCAGATCCTTCATCAATTTGGTTGGCGCATTTCGCAAATGCAGGGGTACAGGCAGATCTCCGGTTCTTTTCACCAGTTCCTGAGCATCGCTGATGGCCAGGTAGGAAGCATTGCTTTTGGGTGAATTGGCCAGGTAAATGGCACACTGGCTGAGAACGATCCGCGATTCGGGATAACCGATCTGGGCCACTGCCTGAAAAGTATTGTTCGCCAGAATAAGCGCTGTTGGATTGGCATTGCCAATATCTTCTGCCGCCAGGATCAGCATTCTTCGCGCAATAAACTTCAGGTCTTCGCCCCCTTCTATCATCCTGGCCAGCCAGTACACAGCAGCATTCGGGTCGCTGCCGCGCATGGATTTTATAAAAGCGGAAATGATATCATAATGCTGTTCCCCTGTTTTATCATAACGAACTATATTTTTCTGCACTTTTTGGATTACGGAGTCATTCGTAATCTTAATATGGTTTTCCTCATCGCTTACCAGTAATTCCAGAATATTCAGCAGTTTTCGGGCATCGCCACCGGCGATTTGCAGCAGTGCATCGGTTTCAATAATTTCAATTTCTTTTTTGCTGATGGTTTCATCTGTTAGGATAGCTCTGTTCAGGAGCATGATGAGGTCAGTTTTGTCAAAAGCATTGAGAATATATACCTGGCACCTCGATAAAAGGGCGGGTATCACCTCAAAACTCGGATTTTCTGTGGTAGCGCCTATCAGTGTTACAATTCCCTTTTCTACCGCTCCAAGCAGCGAGTCTTGCTGTGATTTACTAAACCGGTGGATCTCATCTATAAACAGGATTGGATTTTTTGTTGAAAAGAATCCCTCATCGCGTTTGGCAGATTCGATGATGTCTCTAACCTCTTTAACCCCTGCATTGATGGCACTTAACTGGTAAAAAGTGCGGTTGGAAGCCTTGGCAATAATATTCGCCAGGGTTGTTTTTCCGATCCCCGGCGGACCCCAAAAGATCATGGAAGGGAGCATGCCCGTTTGTATCTGCCTGCTAAGAACGCCTTTCGGGCCAACAAGGTGCTGCTGACCGATGAAGTCCTCCAGGGTTTTTGGCCTGATCCGCTCTGCTAATGGAATGTTCATATGGTAAAATTAGATAAATTCATAGTAGAATTTTAAAATAAAGCTGAATATTTGCATAGCTAAAAGCAAAAGGAATTGCCAGATGAACGACCAGCACCAGTTTAAATTTACACCGCTTGTTCTTGCCATACCCTTGTATTTTGTGCTGCTTCTGTGGTTCGTGTACTGGTTCGAAATAAAATTCCATGTCAATCTGAACGAGTACGGTATACTTCCGCGCAAAGCGGTGGGGTTCAGGGGTATATTCTTCGGACCTTTTATTCACAGTGAAGTTGCCCATTTGTATCATAATTCGATCCCTTTATTTTTGCTGATGCTGAGTCTCTGGTATTTCTACAGAAATATTGCCTTAAAGATCTTTATCACCGGGACCCTGCTTTTGGGACTGCTTACCTGGCTTATTGGCAGGACTTCGTATCACATCGGGGCCAGTGGCATTATCTATATGCTCTTCAGTTTTATTTTTTTTAGTGGGATCTTTAGAAAATACTACCGGCTGATCGCAGTTTCCCTGGTGGTCATTTTTCTGTATGGCAGCATGGTATGGTATATTTTGCCCATAGAGGAAAAAGTGTCATGGGAAGGGCATTTATCGGGTTTCGTTACCGGCATCCTTTTGGCCTGGGTTTTCAAAGATGCGGGGCCGCAAAAGTTGCAATACGAATGGGAGGAGGAAGGATATGACGAAAATGAAGAGGCACAGCCACTAAAAGATATTTCTGAATCAAACCCTGATCCTGATGAAAAAGATCAGGTGAAACAATGAATCAGGCTTTTGCCAAACGTTGCCTGACCACCTCATAAAGTGCCACACCGCAGGCTACAGAAACGTTTAATGACTCTATACTTCCCAAAATAGGGAGTTTTGCCTTTTGACTTACCATTTTTAAGATAGATGGATTAATACCTCTGTCTTCGGAACCCATAATAAGTGCTGTTGGCAGGGTCAGGTCCAGGTCATAAATCAGCTGCTCAGATTTTTCTGTGGCCGCTACCAGTTGAATACCGGCTGCCTGCATATGAAATACGGCATCCTTGATATGGTCTA
>JBFYPZ010000222.1:0-4157 GCA_041303035.1 Flavobacteriaceae bacterium | reverse complement strand
TTGGAAGCCCTGCCGGTGGAAGTATAACTGTTTTCCCCGTTCTGGTCATAAAAGAAAGATCCGCCCCGGATGACTTTCACTTCATCGTTTACGGGAATGGGTTGGGTGTTTCCGCAATCGGCAACTGCATATATTTTCGGCCGTTAGGCACAAACCTGAAAACACCCACTTGCTATATATAAGTTGTAATATATTAATAGTTATGTATATTTATTGCGATCAACTACTGACATAATAATAGTTATAAAAATAAATCATTTTTAAAATAACTTGTTAAATATTAATATTTGTATTAATTTTGGGCACTTAATTACTAATATTTTAATATTTAAACATAATGGATAATTGGTTGTTTTTAACAGAGCAGGAAATATTAGAAGAGATAGGCAAAAGACTAAAAAAATACGACTCCAACACAACCTCACTCAGAAAGAATTAAGCGAAGAAGTTGGATTAAGTGTTTCAACAATTAGCTTAATAGAACAGGGGAAATCCACAACAGTTGAGAGCCTAATAAGGATTTTAGTGAGACTGAATCGAATAAAAGATTTTGAATCTGTGTTTAGAGTTGGCGAAAACCTGGAGCTTAAATTAAAATTTGAAAAAGCGAAATTAAAATCAGTCAGAAAAAGGGCATCTAAAAAAATCAAATAACTATGCTAGTAGAGGTAATGTTGTATGGTCAAATACTTGGAACAGCCGAATGGAACGACGAAAAGGGTAATTCTACTTTTCAATATAGCGATAAAATTATTAATACCATAGAACCTTCTCCTATAATAATGCCTACAGAAGAAAGAATTTTTGAAACAAATAGAAATCACATCAACTTTCACAACTTGCCTTACTTATTATCTGATTCAATGCCAGATGATTTTGGTAATGTTATGATGAAAGAATGGCTAAAACAAAGGAAATTGTCGATTGATGATATCAACCCAGTTGACAGATTAACCTATGTAGGTAAAAGAGGAATGGGAGCATTGGAGTATATACCTGCAAATCACAGAGAAAATGATGACAACATTGTTAATATAAGTGAAATATATGACGTTGCCAAAAGTGTTTTAAAAAGCAAAAAAGAAACTACCTTTCCAGATTTGGACAAAGATAGTCTCACGGAAATATTAAGAATTGGAACATCCGTAGGAGGAGCAAGAGCAAAAGCTTTGATTGCAATTAAAAGAGATACAAATAAAAACATTGAAGAAATAAGACCAGGAGACATTATGCAACCAAAAGGTTATTCGTATTGGCTACTGAAGATTGATGGGGCAAATGAACAAAGCCTAGGAGAAGGAGAAGGTATTGGCAAAATAGAATTTGCTTATTATAAATTAGTCAAAAAAGCTGGTATCGAAATCGCAGAAAGTACTTTGCATGAAGAAAATAGCAGATTTCACTTTTTAACAAAACGCTTTGATCGCACGGATAATGGTGAGAAAATTCATATGCAAACATTCGGAGCACTAGCGGGTATAGATTATAAAATTCAGAAGGCTAGCAGTTATGAAACTTTGTTTAGGGTTATGAAAAGGCTTCAACTTCCATATAAACAATTTGAACAGCAATATAGGCGCATGTTATTTAATGTTGTCGCTAGAAATCATGATGACCATGTAAAGAACTTCTCATTCCTAATGAATAAAGATGGAAACTGGCAAATCTCTCCAGCTTATGACATCTGCTTTTCCTATCGTCCAAGTGGGACATGGACCAATGTACACCAATCATCAATAAATGGCAAATATGATAACTTTACTAAAGATGATTTATTTGACTTTGCTAAAAAAAATGGAATCAAAAAATCCAATTTAATATTAGAAGAAGTTGTATCTGCTGTGAATCAATGGTCCCAAATAGCCACTGAAATAGATATTCCACAGGAAAAAATAAAATATATCAATAAGCACTTAAGAACTAAAGATTTCTATTGAAAAAAAAAAGGCCAGTGCCTAATAAATAGGAATATGAGCGGTCTGCAATACCTGTCCCGTGATAAAGGGAACCCAGCGATTATTCTCCCGGTAAACCGGGACTGACATGTTGAACTACATCCAACCCTGGCTTCATTTTGCATCCTCCGCACACCGGAATCCCGTATTAAACAGGGAGGTTTCCCGGGTATTGGAAGCCCTGCCGGTGGCTGTGAAACTGTTTTCCCCGTTCTGGTCATAAAAGAAAGATCCGCCCCGGATGACTTTCACTTCATTGTTTAGAGGAAGGGCTTGCGGGTTTCCGGGATAAGACTGATAAGCATCGGCACACCAGTTCCACACATTTCCGCCCATATCGGTCATTCCGCAGGGATTTTCACCGTAAAACCCGACAGGAGAAGTCAGGGTGAACCCGTCGGCGCCCTGTGCAGCCAGAAGGTTGTTTCCCTGCCAGACGTTGGCCCTGTGTTTACCGTTCACAACCAGTGCATTGCCCCAGCTGAACCGGGTCTCGTTTTTCCCTCCGCAACGGGCCGCATATTCCCACTCTGCCTCTGTCGGGAGTCTTTTCCCCAGCCATGCACAGTAGGCTGATGCATCGTTCCAGCTTACCTGGGTCACCGGGTGATCATCCGCTGCCCGGGGAGCCTGTTTCCCCGCCGGATACTCCCAGTTTGCCCCGGGAACCAGTGTCCAGTTTTGCCGGGTGAAATCGAAAACTCCCGAATCGCCAAACCGGTCGGCATCGGTTCTGTACCCTGTTGCCGCCACAAATCTTCTGAACTCTGATACCGTAACCGGATATTTTCCGATGCGGAAAGGCTTTACCATCACCTCATGAACCGGTCGTTCATTGGGTAAACCCTGGTCACTTCCCATCCTGAAGGCCCCTCCTTCAAAGGCTACCATAGTTGCAGTTTCGGTTTGAATATCCATTTCTGCAGATGGTAAGGACTTTTCTTTGCCGGCGTCTTCTGAGGGTTTTGTCTGCCGGTTGCTCTGGCAGGAGGAAAGATAAAGGAAAGCTGTTGCAATAAGGATAACTCTCATCATTCAAAGGGTATAAATCAGTTGTCTCCCAGCAGCAATTCTTCCACGCTGCCGGAAGTGAGTTCTTTGGTTTTTGGATCAGCGATCGCCTTAAAATCAGGAGCATACACCCTTGGAGAACCTTTGGGGATGTATTCCCACCGCATGGTTACAGGATATTGCACCTGTATGAGCGGGATGGAATTCCGCCTGGTCAGCGCTTCTTTTGTTTTTGCTGCGATGAGGACATGTGACTCTTCAAGAGGAAGGCAGGTCCCTGAAGATGCGGATGCGGCTGTTTTTACCCGGCAGGTAACTACACCGGGAATCCACTCTTCCGCTTCCAGGCAGGTTTTATCATCTCCGGAAACCATCACCACCGGGATTTTGTGTTCAGCTGCAATGGCGGCATCGATGCCGATCTCGCCGACGGCTTTCCCGTTCAGAAACATGGATTGGATCGAGGCTGAACTGTAGGAATGGGCCATGATGGCGGCCGGGGTGAGCGCTTTGGCGTGGTAACCCAGCAAGATGACCGCTTCGCAACCTTCCAGTCCCTTGTAACGGACGCCAGGAGTGGGCCCCTGAACCAGAACTGCTCTTTTATCAATAAGCTGAGGATCCACATTTTTGCCGCCTCCGTGGCCATCCCTGATGATCACATTTGCTGCTCCGGCATCAAAGCAGGCCGCAATACACGCGTTCATATCTCCTGCCATCCGGAGACTTCCTTCCTGACTGAGTATCTGGTCGCGGTTGGTCAGGCCGCTGCATCCTTCCATGTCAGTGAAAATAAAAACTGAAAAACTGCCGGAGGATGTGGTCTGTGCTGCTGCCGGCATTACATTCAGCAGCAGGCAAAGGAGCCATAAACCACTTGATTTGAATTTACTTCCAGAGGTAATCATGTATCGTTTTTATGGTTGAAAATCTTATTGCAAATATACCCGGGAAGCACATAAAAGGTGATAAGTAAAAGCAACTTTCCTTTAAAATATTAAGGTGTTGAAGCATTTTTATATACCAGGATAATTATTAGCTAAAATTCAGACCTCTGCATATTGTTTTTATCGTAAATAAGCTGTAAATTATACAGTTAAAATATTAGTCTGAAATTATTGGTCAAATTCATTCTGATTTCACTTTTGCTGCTGAATTCAGGAATTAGCTTTGCCCAGAAAGTTATTTCGT
>JBFYPZ010000221.1:0-4160 GCA_041303035.1 Flavobacteriaceae bacterium | reverse complement strand
ACAAAATAAAACTCAAAAAACTCAGATCAATCGTTGCGTATTCAGTTCCAAGCCATGTAAGTGCACCCTCCTTTAAAATATATTCGTTCAGCAAATAGTTCACAGGTATTGTGATAACCAGAACGAATATGACAGCAGCACCTAAACCAACAGCAGTTTTTACAGTTTTTGATACTGCGAGATAAGAACACATACCCAGAAAATAGGCAAATATCATATTCTCGATAAATATGCTCTTTACAAATAAACTTCCCAATTCTTCCATATTCTATAGTATTAAAACTGCTTATGAGGAAACGATTAATTCTTTTCTACTAATTTTTTGTTCCTGGATCTTTGAACCCAGATAATTACTCCGACCGTGATCAACGCCATAGGAGAAAGCAACATAAATCCGTTGTTTTCATACCCAAATTGATATAAACCTGTTGATTCAGCCACTGTTTTTGCTTTATGTCCTAATATTTCATAACCTAAAAGTTTTCCTGATCCGAGTAATTCCCGGAAGAAGGCCACAATGATTAGAATCAGTGCATAACCTGAGGCATTACCAATGGCATCCAAAAACGATTTCCAAGGGCCATTACCTAAAGCAAAAGCTTCCAAACGACCCATTATAATACAATTGGTAATAATTAATCCAACGAATACCGACAACTCTTTGCTTACATCATACGCATAAGCTTTTAAGAACTGGTCTACAAGAATTACCAGGAAAGCAACAATCAATAACTGTACGATGATCCTGATTCTGTTTGGGATTAAGTTTCTTAGCAGGGATACGATCACATTGCTGAATACCAGCACAAACATTACGGCAATAGACATCACAATAGCCGGCTTTAATTGTACTGTTATAGCCAGGGCAGAGCAGATACCAAGTACCTGTACTGTAATTGGATTATCGTCATTTAAGGGGTCGCTTAGCAGTGCTTTATTTTTCTTAGAAAATAACGGTTCTTTCTCTTCTGCCATAATTAGTTATTTTTTAGATAAGGTATATAATTTTGCATCCTTTCCTGTATCATATTAGAGACACCGTCAGAAGTAATGGTCCCTCCGGAAATCCCATCGACTCCATGCATATCGCCAACTTCAGCTCCACCTTTAACCGTTTTCACAGATACGAAATCTCCTTTTTCATTAAATAGGGTCTTCCCTTTGAATTCGTCCTCAAACCATGACTGATTGATCTCAGCTCCAAGGCCAGGGGTTTCACTTTTATGATCAAAAGAAGCTCCGATTACAGTATTCTTATCTGCATCCAGGGCCAGATAACCCCAAATAGCATCCCAGAGACCTGCACCGTAAAGTGGAACAATATAAAATGTATTACCATCCTTTTCTGCCACATAAATCGGAAATCGTTGTTCCTCTGAGGGTTTTTTTGTCTCTTTTTTAAGATCAATATTAAAGGCGTTAACGTTCTCATCAACCGATCCATCTCCCTTTAAGGCCAACTCCTGTTTAATATATTGCCTGAAACTTTCTCCTGCTTCGCTGCGTGGTACATCTATTCCTATTGTCGACACAATATTTTGCATTTTCTCATTCTTTATATTCTCATCCTGTAAAGGTTTTAGAGAGGTAGCTGCATAGGCCAGACTTGCAGCAACAAGAACAACCGTGACAATAGCAAAAATAAAGGTATAGGCATTACTATTTCTATCCATGATTTTTACGCTTTAACTTTTAGTAAACGATTCTTTCTTCTTTTAACATTGCTCTGGATCACGTAATGATCTATAGTTGGGGCAAAAACGTTCATCAGTAAAATAGCCATCATCATTCCTTCAGGCAATGTTGGATTTACAACCCTGATCAAAATTGCAAAGATCCCAATCAAAAAACCATAGATCCATTTACCGGTAGTTGTTTGAGCTGCAGTGACAGGATCAGTAGCCATAAAAACAAGACCGAAAGCAAAGCCACCTACAATTAAGTGTTTCCACCATGGAAAATTAAATAACTCGTTTGTGCTACTACCGATTGCATTAAATATAAGTCCCATTACAGATCCCCCAATCAATGTGGCCAGCATGATCCTCCAGCTGCCAATTCCGGCAAACAACAAAATCGCTGCACCAATCAGGATCATCAAAACGGAGGTCTCACCTACAGAACCAGGAATAAAACCCATAAACATATCATAAACACTTGTGGTGGGTTGCTGATTGGCTGCCAGCGTACCTAATATCGTTTCCCCGGAAACACCATCAGCTACAGAATCCGCCACCCAAACCGTGTTCCCTGACATAAAAGGCGCATAGGCAAACAAGGCAAAGGCTCTGGCAATAAGTGCAGGATTAAGAATATTCATTCCGGTACCTCCGAAAGCTTCTTTACCAATGATTACTGCAAAAACCACTGAAATTGCCAGCATCCAAAGCGGAAAATCAATTGGCATAATCAAGGGAATTAGCAATCCGGTTACAAGATATCCTTCATTGACTTCATGCCCCCGCATGATTGCATAGGCAAATTCAATACCAAGTCCAACTATGTAAGATACCAGTATCATAGGTACAAATCTTACCGCACCAAACAGAAAGTAATCCCAAAAACCATGGCCATCTCCCATATTCTGATATCCCACATTCCACATACCAAAGATCATGGCAGGCAGCAATGCAATTACCACAACCATCATAACCCGTTTCAAGTCTACTCCATCTCTTATGTGGGCTCCCTTTTTAGTTGTATGATTTGGCACAAATAAAAAAGTTTCAATGCCTGAAAAAGCCGGAGCATATTTCTCGTATTTTCCACCCTTAACAAAGAGAGGCTTAATTTTATCTAAATTGTTTCTTAAAAATTTCATTTAGCCAACTTCTTTAATCATTAAATCTAAACCATTTCGTATTATATCCTGTGCTTCAATCTTAGATGAGCTAACAAAATCGATCAAGGCAAAGTCTTCGGGTGAAACCTCATAAATTCCGAGATTTTCCATTTTCTCTATGTCATTGGCCATTGCGGCTTTAAGCAATTGCATAGGATAAATATCCATTGGGAATACCTGTTCCATTTCGCCGGTTAGCACAAATGCACGCTCTTCACCATTCAAATTGGTATCGAGATCGTATTCTTTTTTGCTGTTCAACCAGGAAAAGAATGTATGAGACATACTGAATTTATGATTCCCTAAAAAGGGCATCCAGCCAAAAAATTCATGGTGATCTCCTTCTGGAAGGACGGTAACCGTATCATCATAATAGCCTAAATAATCTCCTTTTGTTAAGAGGTGTCCGGTAAGCGGATTGCCACTGATGACCCTGTTCTTTCTTTCCGATATTTTTCCTTTTATGATTGGCTCTATTTGGGATCCCCTGCTCACCTGATAATACTGAGGTTCCAGAACCTGTGATCCTGCGAGAGCAACAACAATACCGGGATTCATCTTACCGGTAAGAAATAAGCTGCCAATGGCGGCAACGTCCTGTGGTTTGATAGTCCATACTCTTTCTCCCACATTTACAGGATCAATATGAGCAATCTGTACACCTACATTTCCTGCTGGGTGTTTTCCGGAGATCCGGTGAATTTCGGCACCTTGAATATTAGCCAGAAAACTATTGCATCCAGCAGCAATTCCCAAATGTACTTTTCCCGCAGTTAGTTTGGTCAATACTTCTATTCCCGTTTGAAATTCTTTCTCCCTGCCTTTTAATACAAAGTCAAAATCAGCAGACAGAGGAGCTGTTGCAAAGGCAGAAATAAAAATTGATTTTGGGTTGTCCTCAGGATTTGCAATAATATCATAAGGTCTTTGTTTTATAAAGGGCCAGCAGCCGCTTTCCAACAAGACTTTTATTAAGCCTTCTTTGTTTTGTTTCGAAACAGGTTCTACTTTAAACTCTTTGTAAACATCCTGACCGTCTGCAACTATAACAACTGTAAGAACTACCCTTTTTGCACCTCTGATAATTTCCTTAACCTCACCACTTACAGGGGAAGTGATTTTTACGGCTTCATTGCTTTTTGAATAAAATATAACATCCCCAACCTTTACTTTATCGCCTTCCTTTACCACAACCTTTGGAATTATCCCATGAAAATGTGCTGGTTTAATCGCAAATAATTTGGAACGGGGAGCAATGGATAATTTCTGCTGGGCTTTCCCCTTGAGCTTTATATCCAAGCCTTTTTTAATTGTAGAT
>JBFYPZ010000220.1:0-5304 GCA_041303035.1 Flavobacteriaceae bacterium | reverse complement strand
TCAAACAAAATTTCCGGAACAGAAAACCTTAGTGTTACCTAATGGATAATTCATGACAAAATGTACCTTAATTCTGATGAGAGTGCACTGAAAGAGCACTGAAAGAGCACTAAAAGTGCATGACAAAGTGACAATATATGCAATTATCATGCTTTTTAATAGCTTTTTGATAGGTATAAGTAAACTATATAATACATCTAAAAGCACAAGTATTCATGTGCGAAAAAGTAAGAGAGCGGGAAATTAAATGGGTGAAGTGGTTTTACGAAGAAACGAATTATGAATTATGAATGTTGAGTGATGAGTTGTGAATTGTGACTAGTGAAATAGTGAATAGTGATTTCGATACAAATTTAAATCCTGTTACGATTTTAAACCCCGGCCTCAAAGAAAAAGGCATGCAGCGCAGGCAAGGACAAGGGATAAAGGATAAAGGACAAAGGATAAAGGAAAAAGTAATCTTGAAAGGAATTATAATACGTAGCCCCGCGATGCTTCGCGGGGTGATTGATTCTCAATGCTGGCCTTGCCATGTATTCAGATATGAGATATTAGATTTGAGATTTGTGATAAGGAACCAGGAATCAGGAACCAGGAAACAGGAACCAGGAGACAGGAGGACAAAGCCTGTCGGTCAAGGAAAAAGGAAAAAGGCAAAAGTAATCTTGAAGGAAATTATAATTCATAGTCCCGGGATGCCGCGCGGGGTGAACGTTACCAATGGCCGGGTTATCAGGTGGAATCAGGGCATTTTCAATTCGTTTAACTTTTTTATTAAATTTGAACACAGGTACTTCAGGCTTCCAAACTCAGGAATACCCAAACGTTTAATAGCATAACCAAATCTGTACGAAATGAAAAACATAAAAATAGAACTTAAATGGGCGATTTTATTTTCTTTAATGACCCTGCTATGGATGGTTCTTGAAAAAATGGCAGGACTGCACGGCAAATACATTGACTATCATCTGTACTTAACAAACCTTTTTGCCATTCCGGCAATCATCGTAATGGTTTTGGCTTTGAAAGACAAAAAGAAACATTTTTATCACGGTAAAATGACCTATAAACAAGGATTGATTACCGGCATTATCCTTTCTGTGCTTATTGCCTTGATCAGTCCGCTGACACAATGGATCACTTCCTATGTCATCACCCCAGAATTTTTTCCTAATGTGATCAAACGTTCCGTAGAATTGGGTTACTACAAAACTACAGCAGAAGCTGAAGCCAATTTTAATTATGTAAACTACGCGAAACAAGGAGCTGCAGGTGCCTTAATTATGGGAATTGTGACTACCGCAATAGCCATGATTTTCCTAAGAACCAAATACAAAAAATAGGAACGACAGGCCAAGATATATGCTCCAGAGTTCAGTGCCGGGCCCGGTACAACATACCAGTATTTGTCAAGTCGATTCAAAAAACTTCGAATTAGCACCTCAATAGTATGAATATCATCTGCTTTTCTTAACTTTAAGGCAGCGGTCAGCATCGGCCGAAAATTAAATACTTTAAAGAAATATGCATTTACCCATACTACAGGACATACTCATTCTTTTAGGTTTTTCGGCCCTGATGGTTTATGTGCTTCAGAGGCTAAAACTCCCCTCAATTTTAGGTTTTCTGGTTGCCGGAGTGATCATTGGCCCTTATGGATTCAGTCTGATCAATGCGACCGAAGAAGTTGAAATTTTGTCGGAAATTGGTGTGATCCTGCTTCTTTTTGTAATTGGCATGGAAATGTCCTTCAAACAGCTGGCATCTATAAAAAAAACAGTCTTTATTGCCGGATCCCTGCAGGTAGGTATAACTGTGATCGTAGCTGCTCTGGCCTACCATTTCCTGGGAAATTCATGGAACGAATCTGTTTTCATCGGGTTTCTGTTTTCTTTGTCCAGTACTGTCATCGTTTTAAAAACCTTTCAGGACCGCAAGGCTATTAATTCGCCCCATGCAAGAAATGCCCTGGCCATTTTGATCTTCCAGGACGTCATTGTTGTACCGATGATGCTTATTACCCCGATCATTGCCGGTGAATCAGGTAACCTGACAGTAAGTATCCTCTCGCTGCTTTTAAAATCAGCTGCCCTTATCCTAATTACCTACCTCAGCATACGTTATGTCGTCCCAAAATTGCTGCATGCCGTTGCCAGAACAAACAGCAAAGAACTCTTTCTGCTGGTTACCTTCACGCTGTGTTTTGCAGTTACTTTTCTGACTTCAGAGGCCGGTTTGTCTTTGGCTTTGGGGGCTTTCATCGCCGGTTTAATTATTTCGGAGTCTGATTACAACTACCAGGCAACCAGTATCATATTGCCTTTCCGGGAGCTGTTCTCCAGCTTCTTTTTTGTTTCGGTAGGTATGTTGCTGGATTTGAGTTTTTTTATAAACAACATATTGGTGATCCTGTTTTTGGTTGTCGTTTTATTGATTGTAAAAACTATGATCACGGCAATAGCGGTTGCGGTTTTAAAGTATCCTTTCAGAACAGTGCTGTTAACAAGTTTGTCTCTTTTTCAGGTAGGTGAGTTTGCGTTTATACTCTCAAAAGTTGGCATGGAATACAACTTGTTGAATACTGAAACGAACCAATATTTCTTATCCGTTTCAATTGTATCCATGTTGCTGACACCTTTTGTGATAATTTATTCAGAAAACATAGCCAATGCATGGATGGGTTTGTATAAAAAGTCAGGCCTGAAAGGCAGCTATATTTTTAATAACGCTAAGTCAGATACTCAACATAACGAACTGGAAAATCATCTGGTTATCATTGGTTACGGATTGAATGGCAGCAATTTGGCCAAAGCTGCCGCAGCCAGCAACATTCCATTTGTTGTTATTGAAATGAATGCTGAAACCGTAAAACAGGAAAAGAAAAAAGGCCTTCCGATAATTTTTGGTGATGCCATTCAGGAACACATCCTTGAAACCGTGCACCTTTCAAAAGCCCGGGCGGTGGTGATCGCAATATCCGACAGCCAGGCTACCAAAACCATCGTTAAAAATATACGTGATATTTCTGATACGATCTATATCGTTGTCCGGACAAGGTATTTCAAAGAAACAGCAGAACTGCTGGCCCTGGGTGCCGATGAAGTAATTCCTGAAGAATTTGAAACGTCGCTTCAGTTATTTTCTCATGTACTTCAAAATTTCCTGGTGCCCGAAGACCGTATTAAAAATCTGATCGATGAGGTGAGGTCTGATAATTACAGCTTGTTCAAAGATGAATTAAAACGTCCGAAAACCTACAGGCCTAATGATATGGCTGAATTTAATATTACCTGCCTGCGAGTCAATGCCGATAGCAGCGAGGTTCTGGATAAACCTCTTAAAGAGCTGAACCTGAGGGCCGAATACGGAATTAACATTCTGGCCATCAAAAGGCAGGATGAAATGTTGGAAAGCGTGCTGCCTGACGAAGTGCTGAAACAGGGAGATGTAATCTATGTTCAGGGAAACCAAATCAATACGGATCAGTTTTTTAAATTGATCAATTGATTTTACGAAAAGATATGAGATTTGAGATTTGAGAGGGGTGTTTTGAGACAGGAAACAGGAGGATAAAGGCAAAAGTAAAAAGTATTGAGTATTTAGACAAACTCTGATTAATCACAAGACAACAATCCTTCGGGCTCCAATATATCTCTAGAATTATATTCTCAAAAAGCGATAAAAAGTAAGTGAAAACGGGCAACGTTCTTTAGGCATCGATAACTTTTTCCTTTTACCTTTTTACTTTTTCCTTGTGATTATCCTATATCCTTGTTCCTTCGTACCCTCTGTTCTGAAATTATAGCCGTGTCGGATTGGGTTTGTAACAAATTCTTGTTTTTGGGTACTAATTGATTGTAGTTGTTCATTTAAACCAATCCAACATGACAAAAGAAGAATTTTTAAAGTCCAATTATTTTAAAGTAGCCCTGATGGTATTTATTGCTGCGATGATCATCGCGTTATTCCGGAGCGGTTATGATTTCGGGCAATGGTTGTACGATGCACTTCACTAAAAACAAGTTCAAATTGCACCGGATTTTTTAGATCTATAGAATTCTACCTTGTCCCTTCCGGCGGGCTTTTTACTTGCCTAAATAGCACACGGATTTAGTCGATTTCCACAGATTTGATTTTGGAATTATTGAATAATTGATATAAACTCCTTTCTCAATACTCAATACTCATATCTCAATACTATCCTTTATCCTTTCGTTAAAACAAAAACCCGATCCTGATCCCGCCGGTCAGCACGAATGAAGAATCACCGGTGGTTAAATAGGCATAATATCCTTCCAGTCCCTCTGAAGTACCGGTAGCATAGCCGGCACCTATAAAATAATCAACAGCAAAAAGATTGCTGTAAACCACCTGTTTGCCAAAATTGATCAAACCGGCAACACTCGTTACCGAATCCGAGTTATTCCCATTCATATAGTCTGCCTGGTCATATGAAAAGGTACTGAGGGCAATTTCCGGTTTAATATATGAGCCCTTCAAAATATGTGCGTATTTCATACCCTTCACATAATAGTCAGGCGTTCTGATCAATTTATAACCAACCTTAAAAAATACACCGGAGGCATCGATCTCATCATAGTTGTTATCTCCATAAATGATCCCGATCTCTCCTTCAATACTTCTGCCCGGTTTCAAACTTCTTTCGTATCCAAATTCCATGGCTCCTGAAATAGGAAGAAAAAGGTTGCCCTTGATCACATTCTTTTTTTGTGTGCTCAAATCTTCATAAACGCTCATCGAGTTATCGATCTTGTATTCTCGTCCATCAGCGAAAATTATTTTATCAACCTTGCTCTTGTCAATGCCCACCAAAATGTCATCCCTTAATCCTTCTTCCGCATATTTGATCTCCTCATCGCCAATTTCCTTAATTATGCAAGCGATAACGGTGCCATCGCGTTTCACCAGTTTATCACTTGCAATTTCCTGTGCAGTAAGCAGGTTGACTGTAAAAAACAAGGCAAGCAGGAAGATGAATTTTGTGTACATAGCTATAGATTGAAATTTATATTAAAAGTAGGGAATTTTATGTGATTTGGTAACAATATTCACAATATGATCGGTTTCCATGGAGATGTTAGAAAAGGATAAAAGTCTAAAGTCTAAAGTCAAAAGTTAAAAGTAAAAAGTGAAATTGTGAATAGTGAAATAGTGAATAGTGAAATATAGTGAATAGTGAAATAGTGAATAGTGAAATAGTGAATAGTGAAATAGTGAATAGTGAAATAGTGAAATAGTGAAATAGTGAATAGTGAATAGTGAATAGTGATATTGATACGGATT
>JBFYPZ010000219.1:0-4229 GCA_041303035.1 Flavobacteriaceae bacterium | reverse complement strand
GACCCGCGAACAATACTTTTACCCAGTGAAGTTTCCAAAGGATCTCTGAGGTAAATATGCTCATTCACATGAATCTGTATGTTCTTAAAAATGTTCTGCATAACTAATTAAAGTATACAAATATAATAGTATTAATGATACATATAATAGTATTGCTATTATTTTAAGATAATTTTAACTAATTCCTCCAGACCCGGACTAAGAATAAGAAAACGAAAGGTCCTTCTTTTGGCTTACCGCAATCAGAATCCACACCAAATTTCGTAACTGTCTCAATCATTTAAAGGCATTTTTTTAAAACTTTTGACTAAATTTGGATTTGTTTTGGCTTAAAGCAATACCGGGTTTTAAAAAATACCGCTCAGATAATGTGACCTGAAAAATCAAACCATGAAAAACATTAAAGTCATTGCTTTTGATGCTGATGATACACTGTGGGTCAATGAGCCTTATTTTCAGGAAACAGAACGTAAATTCTGCGGAATGTTGGAGGATTTTCTTCCTCACCATACTGTTTCGCAGGAACTTTTTAAAACCGAAATGAAAAACCTGCACCTGTATGGTTACGGTGTCAAGGGTTTTATTTTGTGTATGATCGAAACCATTTCGAGGGTAACAGATAATACGGCTGACATAAAATTAATTGAGAAAACGATTGACCTGGGCAAGGAACTCCTGCAAAAACCCATCGAACTGCTGGAAGGGGTTGAACAGGTGCTTCAAGGGCTCAACGGGAGTTACAAACTTGTACTGGCGACGAAAGGCGATCTATTGGATCAGGAAAGGAAACTGGTTAAATCCGGGCTTGAAAAATATTTTCATCACATTGAAATTATGAGTGATAAGAAAATCCCGGATTATTTGAAGCTCTTAAAGCATCTCGACTGCAAGCCCGAAAATTTTCTGATGGTGGGCAATTCCATCAAATCGGATATAATACCCATACTGGAGCTTGGTGCCTGCGCAGTACATGTACCCTATCACACAACCTGGATGTATGAAAAAACAAGCCATACCATAGAAAATAAAAACTTTTTTGAGGCAAGGACCATGCTCGATGTCCTTCAATTTTTAGATAAAAAATGAAAACAGAAATAACCATAGAAAACTGGGCCAGAAAAGAACATTTTGCTTTTTTCAATAGTTTTGAAGAACCTTTTTTTGGAATTACTGCTGCAATTGACTGTACGGTTGCATATCAAAAATGCAAAGACCAGAACCGCTCCTTTTTTCTGTATTATCTGCACAAATCCCTGGTTGCTGCAAACCGCACGGAACCCTTTCGATACCGCATATCCGGAAACAGGGTTTTCCTTTATGATGAGATCCATGCCTCAGCTACCATCAACCGTACTGACGGAACCTTTGGTTTTTCATTTATGCAATTCGCTCCGGATTTTTTTGATTTTGAAATGCTTGCAAAAAAGGAAATAGAACGGGTTCAGGGATCAAAAAAACTTATGCCCGCGGTTGTCGCAGAAAATGTTATCCACTATTCTTCCATGCCCTGGATAAATTTTACTTCCATTTCGCATGCCAGAAGTTTTTCTATGCCTGATAGCTGCCCGAAAATCACTTTTGGACAGATGAATACTGTTGGGGGAAAAAGATCCATGCCGGTTGATGTGCATGCAAATCATGCCCTGATGGATGGCTTGCACGTAAGCCAATTTTTCGATACCTTTCAAAAACTGATGAATGAATAATGCTATTTTTTCTGAATATCAGTAAACTTATCAGGATTGTACAATTTTCAGGTGTAATGAATATTTTAATGAGGCATTTGTATTATTTTTGAAATCCAAATTTTTTGTAAAAGCTAAAAATGATACGCAGTCTCCAACTCCTTTTTCTCATGACAACTTTTTTTATCGTTATTTCCGAATTCAGGGATACCCTGTCTTCAAGGCAAAACGAATGGAATTTTATTGAGGAGATCGATCGTGAAAATGTGCTGGAGTATGCAAAGAAATTTCTGGGTACTCCTTACTGCTATGCCTGCAGTGAACCCGGAAAAGGATTTGACTGTTCGGGCTTTGTGAATTTCGTGTTTAAAAATTTTAATATCAATCTGCCAAGAAGCTCAAAAGATTTTAAAGATCTCGGAACTGCCTTAAAACCCGAAGAATTTAAGGTTGGCGACGTTTTGGTTTTTTATGGTTTTCAGGATTCAAAGAACATAGGCCATGTAGGTATCATCAGTGAGGCAAATGGCATGAACTCAAAATTTATTCATGCCTCTTCAGGAAAAAAGCAAGGGGTGATCATCAGCGATCTCGGCTCTGCGGCTTATTCAAAACGTTTTTACAAATGTATTAATGTAATAAAATGAGTGGTCAGTTGGCAGTTGCCAGTGTCTTTTGTAAACCATCCAATATAGTGACCATGCCCTCATTTACCTGCGGATACACCTTGGTGTTTTTTTTGTCTCTTTTTTCCTTTTCAGTAAATTCGCTGTTCCAATTTTCCATTGGATCTTCAATAGGGCCAAACTTACCCTCAGTTCGCCCCTTAAAATCTGTAAAAATGTAACTATAGCCGCCTTCGTTGAATTTTAAAGTTATCTTATACATAACCTCCATATCATAACCAACCACTCCAACGCCTTTTGCCCTTATTTTATATTTTCCGGTTCCACGGATCTCGTCAGAGGTATCTGAAACAATGCTGTCCGAACTCAGTTTATTGGTTGCGTCAAACCAGCCAAGCGCTTTTTTATGAAGATTCTCCACTCCCGCTCCCGGAACTTTTTCCTCTCCTGAATATATTATTTTACCCTCAATTGCCGGAAGAATTCCCAGCAGCAATTCTTGTCCGAACAATGCCGGAACACAAAAAAACAGAATCAACCAAAACACCAGTAATTTTTTCATTTTTAAAGATTTTTTCCAAATATATTAAAATGAACCGAGCACATAAATTTTTTCTAAGCGCAGTGACCTATTTGAGAATTGATAAGATTCCTTGCGGGTACGGTACCTGAAATTAATTTGGAGCCCCTTCCGGTTACTTTATTCATTTTTTCTATATTTATATGCCTTATTACCTTCAAACTGACCGACCATGAATAAAATCCTCCTTGCCTTTTTATGCTGTTTTCTGATACTCAGTGCCTCCGCCCAGGAACAGAAAAAATACCTCTTTGTTGTTTACGGACAAATGATGACCGACGTGGGCTATAATACCGGGCAGGTAAACCCCGATTTTTTTGACGTGATGAGACCAACACAACTACCCGCTTTCGAGAACGAATACGGCACAGACGATAACCTCTCATTTAGCGTCCGTCAATCCAGACTGGGATTCCGGAGTTACTTCGATACAAAATACGGCCAACTGGAAACCCGTTTTGAATTTGATCTTTTTGGTGTTAGCTCTAATGTTGGGCAAACAGCATTTCACCTGCTTTACGCATATGTAGAACTGGGCATGATCGGTGCAGGACACCACTGGAGTCTTTTCAGCGATGTGGATGGCTTTCCCAATACAATTGAATACTGGGGTCCGTCCGGCCTGGCACTGAGCAAGAACGTGCAGATCCGCTTTATGCCGCTTAAAGGCGAAACCCGGCTCGCCATAGCCCTCGAGCGCCCCGGCTCGAGTAAAGATGAAGGGATCTATGACGGAAGGGTTGAATTAGACGATGTAAAGCCAAAGTTTTCAGTACCTGATCTTACGGCTGAATTCCGCGTAAGCAAAGACTGGGGTTATGTTGAACTGGCCGGAGTGATCAGGCGGATCGAGTGGGAAGACCAGGGCACCGATCAGTATGACCTGAGCGGGAGCGCCACAGGATGGGGTTTTAACCTGAGCACCAACCTCAATCTGGGGAAAAATAGCATTTTCCGCGGACAGGCAATTTATGGGGAAGCCATAGAAAACCTCATGAATGATGCCCCGGTAGATATAGGCATACAGAACAATTTCAACGATCCGGTTTCACCCGTAAAAGGCGTTGCCCTGCCGGTTTCCAGTTTTTCGGCTTATCTCGACCACAAGTGGAACGACGATTTCAGCACATCCATCGGTTACAGTACCATAGTTATCGATAATTCAGACGCTCAGGCAGATGCTGCATTTCGCAAAGGCCAGTACGCCAGCGTAAACCTGTTGTACTATCCCGTAAAAAATTTTACTGCCGGTTTGGAACTGATCTGGATCGACCGGGAGAATTACAATGATGGCTGGACCGATTCCTCAACCAAAGTTCAATTTTCATTGAGATACAG
>JBFYPZ010000218.1:0-4243 GCA_041303035.1 Flavobacteriaceae bacterium | reverse complement strand
ATTTCGATCATGGTACCGACTTTGTAGTCGATCTGGTCTTTTCTTTCATTGAAAACGATCTGTGCAGTTTCGCGGATCACTTTTTCCTGAGCCTCAAATTCCTGCCAGGTTCCGATCAACGGAATCATGATTTCGGGAACTGCGGTAATGCCTTTTTTCTTTAAGTTTAAGGCAGCTTCAATAATGGCTCTGGCCTGCATTTCTGTAATTTCAGGATAAGTTATCCCTAACCTGCAACCACGGTGGCCCAGCATGGGGTTAAATTCTTCCAGATCATGGATCTTGGCTTTCACAGCTTCAAGAGAAATTTTCATCTCTTCAGCCAGCTCTTTCTGCTGTTCTAATTGATGAGGAACAAATTCGTGCAGTGGTGGATCCAACAGACGCACGGTTACAGGTAAGCCATTCATGGCTTCAAATATTCCTTCGAAATCACTTCTTTGTATTGGTAACAGCGCTTTTAAGGCATGTTTACGGCCTTCAAGCGTTGAAGCGAGGATCATTTCGCGCATCGCTTTGATCCTGTCGGCTTCAAAGAACATGTGCTCTGTTCTGGTCAATCCGATACCCTGGGCTCCAAATTTTCTTGCTACTATTGCATCATGAGGTGTATCTGCATTCGTGCGAACCTTCATCTTAGAATATTTATCGGCCAGAACCATCAATTCTCCAAATTCTCCGCTCAGTTCCGGATCGATGGTAGCTACTTTTCCTTCCAAAATTTTTCCGGTGGTACCGTTCAGAGAGATCCAGTCGCCTTCTTTGTATTCTTTGCCATTCACGGTCATGGTGCGGTTCTTGTAATTGATTTTCAGGGCACCGGCTCCTGAAACGCAACATTTACCCATACCTCTTGCCACAACTGCAGCATGCGAGGTCATACCACCACGGGCGGTTAAAATACCTCTGGCGATGTTCATTCCTTCCAGGTCTTCCGGAGAAGTTTCGATCCTCACAAGGATAGAATCTTTATAATTTTTTGCCTCGTCGGCAAAGAACACGATCTGTCCGGTTGCTGCACCTGGAGATGCAGGTAATCCCTGTGCGATCTCATGTGCTTTTTGTAAGGCTTTCGGATCAAAAATAGGGTGCAGAAGCTCATCCAGTTTAATAGGTTCAATTCTCAGCAAGGCCTCTTTTTCGTCAATCTTGCCTTCTTTCAGCAGATCCATAGCAATATTCACCATGGCGGCACCTGTTCTTTTTCCATTTCTGGTTTGAAGCATCCACAATTTACCTTCCTGAATGGTAAATTCCATATCCTGCATGTCACGGTAATGGTTTTCTAATTTTCTCTGGTAGGAATCCAACTCTTTATATATCTCCGGCATCAGCTCTTCCAGTGATGGATAATTTTCCTTTCTTTCTTTTTCACTAACTTTTGCAAGTTCTGCCCATCTCACTGATCCAACTTTGGTAATTTCCTGGGGTGTTCTTACTCCGGAAACAACATCCTCTCCCTGAGCATTGATCAGGTATTCACCGTTGAACTGATTTTCTCCGGTACCCGCATCGCGTGAAAAGCAAACTCCGGTTCCTGAATTATCTCCCATATTGCCAAAAACCATGGCTTGTACGTTCACGGCTGTACCCCAATCTGCAGGGTAACCGTGCATGTTTCGGTAATAAACGGCACGATCACCATTCCAGCTGTTGAAAACTGCTACTACAGCACCCCAAAGCTGATCCCATGGATTGGTAGGAAAATCGAATCCTACGCGTTTTTTAACGACTTCTTTGAACTTGCTTACCAGGTCTTTCAGATCCTGTACTGTAAAATGGGTATCCAGATCGATGCCTCTTTTTTCTTTCAAATGCTCCATGATCTCTTCAAAAGGATCGATATCCTCCTTGGATTCCGGCTTCATTCCCAGAACAACCCCACCGTACATTTGTATGAACCTTCTGTATGAATCCCAGGCAAACCATTCATTGTTGGTTTTTTTTGCAATTCCTGCCACAGCCTTATCATTTAAACCGAGGTTTAAAACGGTGTCCATCATTCCGGGCATGGATACGCGTGCACCTGATCTCACGGAAAGCAGCAGGGGATTGTTATCATCGCCCCATTTGGTTCCCATAGTTTGTTCTATATTCTCAATAGCTGCTTCAACTTCCTTCCTGATCAGGTTGATCACGGCTTCCTCGCCGAGTAGGTTGTATTCTGTACAAACTTCTGTAGTGATCGTGAATCCCGGAGGAACAGGTATTCCTATTGCGCTCATTTCAGCCAGGTTGGCTCCTTTACCACCTAAAAGGTTCTTCATTTTGCTGTTACCGTCGGCCTTTTTATTACCGAATCTGTAGACATGAGGTTTTGAGTCTTTTAAAATTTCCATGATTTATTAAATTAATTTTATGATTGGCAAATTTAACAGTTAAGTTTACTAAAATTGATGACAAATATCAGTAATTGTAAAAATCCAAAATTACCAATAAAAAAAGGATTAAACTTTATTTTTAATAAGTAGTTCCTAACAATTGTCCGCTTAACTGAAGGAGAAACAGTTCTGCAACTTTCGCAGCGTATTTTGCTCTGTTATAATTGTTTACGGCATTGAGCAGGTTGATCTGAGCCAGCCTGAAATCGACAGAATTGATCTGTCCGAGTTTAAATTGCTCTTCAGATCTGGAAAAGTTCCTTTTGTTGGTTTCCACATATTTTTTTTCTGCCTGAAGGATAAAGAGGGCGTTCTGATATGTTTCCCAGGCATTGGCTACGTTTCTTTCCACCAGTTTTTCTACCCTTTCTTTTTCAATCTCAGCATTATCGATATTGATTTTTGCATTTTGTACCAGGGTTCTGGTCCTTCCTCCGTCAAAAATATTCCAGTTAAGCGATAAACCGGCCGCAAAACCAAGCGTATTTTGTGATCGGACCGAGAAATTATTAAATCGATCCGTTTCGAACTCATTGTCATTCCAGCCGTACGAACTACTCAGCAAGAGATCAGGCATCCAGCCGGATCTGTTGATACGCAGGTCATATCCGCTGATCTTGACATTTTTTTCAACCTGCTGTAACTGTACATTGTTTTCTTTGGATGCTTTCAGCAGGTTTTCATAATTCAGGTCTAACACATAGTTTACAATGGTATCCACTTCAAAATTAATGGTTATTTCCCTGCCGAGAACCAGATTGAGATCTCTTTTCGTATTGGCCAGCTGCCGGTCGAGATCGAGGTACGTAATGCTGTCATTGTTTACGTCGACCTCAGAATTAAGCACATTCAACTGGGTGCTCTGGCCATACTGATACCGGTATTTTTCACGCGTTAAGCGGTCCTTGGATATTTCAAGGGAGCGGTACTGGTTGTATCTGTTCTCCGTCAATCGGGCAACTTCGTAATAACCGGTTAAAAGTTCGAGCAAAGTCGTCTCCATGACCTGCCTGGCCTGAATCTCACTCAGGTTTGATAATTCCTGGAGCCTTTTATAATTGTATTTTCTTCCGAAACCATCGAACAAGGTATAGCCCAAACCAACAGACGCGTTGTAATTGGTTACCTGGGTATTATTTTCCAGGTCAGGCTGAGCAAAAAAAGTGGTCTTGTTGTTGTTGTCATTGTAATTCGCTCCTGCGTTTACGCCAAGAGATGGAAGGTAATTGCTGTTGTATATGCTCGCGTTGTTCTCAGCGATCTTCACAAAGTTGGAACTTACCTGGATATCGAAATTATTCTTTAATGCGATCTCTACAGCTTCCTCTTTGGACAATTTTTCCTGTGCCATAATCACCGAACCCCATGAACAGAGGCCCAGTGATAAATAAAATTTAAACTTGTTCATGTTCTCCAATTAATTCTTCTTCTTCTGCCTTTTTTTCCCTGATAGCTCTGGTCACTTCTTCTTTTGTCACTTTTTTACCGGTGACCAGCCATTTCCACCGAACTGTGATCGAATTGCTTACAGAAAGCAAGAGAGGCAACATGAGTAAAGTTAGAAAAGTAGCGATTATTATACCATATGAGATAGAGATCGCCATGGGCTTTAAAAACTGTGCCTGACGGCTTTTCTCGAGTAACAGAGGCGACATGCCCGCCACAGTCGTTGCAGAAGTCAGGAAAATTGCCCTGAATCTGGATTTACCTGCATCGAACAGGGCATCGTTGAACTTTAAGCCATCCCTCAAATTGCTGTTGAATTTATCTACAAGCACCAGACCGTCGTTTACCATAATACCGATCAGGGCGATAATCCCCAGCCATGACAAAATATTGACCGGAAAGCCGTGCACGTAATG
>JBFYPZ010000217.1:0-4247 GCA_041303035.1 Flavobacteriaceae bacterium | reverse complement strand
GTTGGAACCCAGTTTCCGGGATTGCCCAGGGGCGCATAGGGTGGGCAGGCAGCCAGGGTGCCACCTGGATTCAAGGTTCCGTCAGTTTTACTCCAATCATAGATCATATCTGCCACATACCTTCCAAATTCATTAGAAAATGCCAGTTGTTCATCGGTTGCAAAAGCCTTAAATGTCTCGTTAAGATCAGATTCCAGTTGTTGAACGGATGCAAGATCAGGATTCTGTAGGGGATAATCGCGAACCATTTTGGTAACGATCCTGGCAAGTGCCGCATTCGCACAGGCAGGCCAGTAGTAGTCTTTTTTCTTCTCAAAGGTGATTGCATTTCCACTAAACTGTTTGAAGACAGATTGGTGTGAGGGCATACCCGGAACAACCGATTCGTACAAAGCCAAACCGGTATAGGCAAAGATCCTTGCAGTTTGAGGAGGATTATAGGGTGTTTTTCTGGTAATGCCTGTTAAAAGGTTATACCATGAGGTTGCAACTACAGCATCATATTTTTTGGTGTGAGAGAAAGCCTTTTGTTCTAATAATTGTGAAGGACCTTCATCTTTGGGATCCTCAGTTTCACATCCCGTCAGGATCATGAAAAAAGCGAGCAAGACATTTGATACGACTATTTTAGTTTTCATAATACAGAATTTAAGTTTATCATTCTATTTATTAATGGTGAACTAAAATTGCATATAAAATCCACGGCCCTGATGGTAAAAAAACGACATTTTTTTCTGATCATTTATTTAGTCCCAGTGCCCTGTCCAGGGCCTGGGCTTCCTCAGAAAAAAAAACAGTAGGTGTTGTATGAACAAAGTCTTTATAATCCTTAACCAGATGCTGGTAATCATGATAGCCGCATATAAGGGCGATGCTCAGCCAGTCAAGTTCAGGGTTCCTCAAGCGCATCATATACGTTTGGTTAAAACGGGCGATTCTGAGGAGCAATTTTGGGTTTATCCCAATATATTGCATCGATTTTCTTTCAAATTGCCTCTGTGATAAACAGGCTTCCCTTGAAAACCAGTCCAGGGAATACTTTTGGGAACAGCTAATCATCATATTGAAGATTTTATCAGAGACCCTTGATTCAATTTTGACTTTTTGCGCAATTCCCAATAAAAAAGATTCAATAATCCTGATCATTTCCTGATAATCTTCCGAGCTGCTCAGCAATTCATTTACCAGTCTTGCTTCTTTTGGATAAACGCATTCAAGATCGATATCCTGATTTAGCAGTTCGTGAGAGGGAATTCCGGTGAGTCTGAATAGCGCACCGGGTTTAAATACGGCCACTATAATCAGGATTTCATCATAAGCACTGGTTCGGTTCACACGGGTGGTGTATTGGCCTGAAATTATTGAACGGGGTCTTCTCACTTTTGATTGGCGTGCTACTAATTCGGTGATCTCGGCACCCCGCGGGTAAAAGGTTATACATTGTTCCGGGTGGGGAGGAAATGGTTTGGGATAAGTTTTAAAATTGGGCGGAATTACAAAATGGCGCAGTCTGTACAGATGTACAAACTCTTTCAGTTGCTCGATTGGATATATTTCATCGAATATCATTTGGCCTTAATATTAAACCTAACAGCACAAAAAAAACGTGTAAAAGTGAACTTTTTGATCATGAAATTAAAGAAAAAAACGGAATAACCAAATATTAAAACAACATAACATACAGAATATCAATTATAAAAATCTTCCTGGCAATCTTTTGTTGACAAAAACAGGGCATTTAATGACATTCAAATTCAGCTCCTTTCTTTAAAAAATAATGAGACAAAGCATATGATAAAATGAAGTTTTAGTAAGCCCGCTACCACCGCAATAAGAACCAGTAACAATGCCTTTCCGATCTGAAAAGCTGGCTGATCTGAAGTATTTTTTTTCGCACAAGCTTCCTGGCAAAAAACCCATACTTTTTTTTGCCCTTTCCGCTCCGGTTCCAACCAATAAACGCAGTACTTCGCTGCACAGCCATTCGATAAATTCTATCGGCATTTATCGGCACTCATACGAGACTTATAGGGAGTTGATAGGAAGGTGATAGGTGCAGATGTTATGGATTGAAGCGGGACCACAGAAAATAATTTTTTACCTAATCTGTAAATCCTTATTTTTTGACAGTTGCTAAGTTAATTTTTATAAGGGATTTATTTCTATTAGTTCATGTTTTTTGCCTTCAACAATATCAGCTAAAAGTCTATACTTATAATTATCAATCCTCTTTTTTCTTTATCCCATTTAACAGTTTTTTCAACTAACATAAGTTTTATTTCTTCATGCCGCGATAGTAAAACATTGTCAAAATAAAAGAAATCTTCTCTTTACCCTTGAGGTCGGGCCGAGGAACCTTGGTTAAAAGCCGTTTTGCTTTGCACATATTCCAGAATTTCAACCAATGGGCTTACCCATACTGATGCCTCCCGATCCTTTAAATACTGCAGCAATTTGTTGTGTTCTTCCAGGGAAATGTTCAGCGTATGTTCACCTCCCACCCCGTGAAATAAAAACACCAGCAGGGAATGATTTTTTTCTGCCTGCTTAACCAGTGCTATCAACTCTTCCGCTGTTTGACCGTTTACCGAAAATGATTTAATTTGAAAGTAGTCGAGGTCTTCCATCTGATTAAAGCCGGAAATAACATCCCTTGCGCCTACAAAATCATTCTTTATAAGTTCAACAAATGAAGAATCGTTAATGGCCTTGTCTCCGCAGGTGTACGCAAAAGTCCTTTTTGTTTTGTGATCAATAGCACCCAATAAGGTGTTTCCCAATTTAATTTCATCGGTTATTCTGGTTATGGAATAATGATCCAGGTCATAATCGGGGGCTACCCAGTCCCTTCCTTTGGATTTTCCGTTACAGGGATGAAACACCGTGTGATTTCCGAGTTCATGACCCCTTTTTGCCGATTCCTTCCAGTCATTACGCCTGTTGTTCAATGAGGCCGCATTGCCGGGTATATAAAAGGTACCCCGAAAACCTGAAGCCTCCAGGGCCGGAATAACCTTGTCTAAATGAACATACAACCCGTCATCATAGGTCAGGGCCACGGCACATGCTTTGCCATTCCAAAGCCCGGTTGATTGATTTTGGGCCTGCATATTTACTGATAAAAGTACAGTAAGGAGTAAAAGGTTCAGGTATTGCATACTTATAAATTAGTCAATAAATAAAGGGTATCAGTCCTTTTGTCTTTTTTCTGTAATCCAGGTATTCTGAACCAAAATGATCGATTAATGCCTTTTCTTCGATCCTGATCCGGATCATGAAGGCTGTGAAGATCAAAACAGTAATGATCAGCAATGACAGCCAGTTATTTAAAGAAATGCCAAATCCTATAAAGGATAGGATCGAGGCAAAGTAGGACGGGTGTCTGACATAGGCATAAAACCCATCTTTTTTGAGTTTGTGGTCTTGCTTAATGGTAACATCCACAGTAAAATATTTCCCTAAAGAGGCAACCACAATTAATCTGATAGCCATTCCGAGCAAGATCAGTGCAAGCCCGGCATAGGCAATAAGCTGATTTTCAGAGATGGGAAGGTATTTGTAGATTGAAACAAAAACAGCCGAAAAATTCGCGATTACAATGAGTACCCAAATGATCCTCAGGGAGCCTTTATCCGTATTTTGCTGGTCAGTCTTTTTTGATCTGAGATAACGGTGCAGCAGGATTTCTGAGAGAAACCAACTGCTGTACACTATGGTAAATATTGAATCCATTAAGGTTAAAGGTAATTAATTTTTGATTGCAAAAAAACCATTAAAACATAGCCCGGCAATAGGAGCATTCTTCAGGACCGGGCTCCTGTTCTACCTGTGCAGCCCCCTGGCCCTGAGGTAGTCGAGCAGTAATTGGGGATTGTCTGTTTGAATCATATTGACATGATTGTCGATAAACCAGTCATACACTTTTGGGTCACTCAGTGCTTTTTTATCATCATGGCCTGCATTGTTCTTTGCCCTGAGGGCATTTACCCAGACACTTGCCCCTTTTGATCTGATCTCTTCAAAGTCGGTCTCATTGGCCAGGCGGGTATCCGGTACCGAAAATTCAAAGGCCAGAGGTACATCGTGCTCCATATAATCACGAACAATTTTTTCAGCCTTCCTCTCATTTAACCGGATAACAGGCATAAATAAGATGTTCTCTTTATAGTTTCGTTGTTTTTTTTCTATTTCAGTCCTTGTCAATTTTTCTTTGATCAGCACCTGATCGCGGGTTTGGGTCTTTTCAA
>JBFYPZ010000216.1:0-4277 GCA_041303035.1 Flavobacteriaceae bacterium | reverse complement strand
TACTCTTGACGCCCAACCTGAAGCTATACTTAAGGTATTGCCCACATTCCTCGGATAGTCCTACAATTCGGCGGATTTTTGGCACTGTTCAAAAGCAGGTAACACTTTTCGAAAGACAGGGCTGCGCTAGGGGTGTATGTTTTAATAGTTTTTTGACAGTGATCAAAAGTACGTGGCATCTTTTGGAAGAAGGTGACATAGTAGTCGATTTTCCTGAACAAAAGGGTCGGCCACTATGTCACCGCTCATTACCGCACAAACGTCTCTTAATTTTAAAGAGAATTCCGCTGCCCGCTCATTGAGCCTTGCTCAACGTCAAGAAATCGCACTTCAGACACTGGGAGGAAAAGTCTCCATCTCAGAAACTGCAGACAACTATTCCGTAAGTCGAAACTTTGTTTATAAACAGAAAGAAAAGGCCCTTAGCGCGGTCTCGCAAGCCTTTGAAGAAGATCCTGACGACGATCCTGTTCTTTTTCACCTACCTGTTAAAAAGGGTTGGCTTGAACAATTTGTATTGGAACTGCTTTTGGTAGGTCGCTGTTCTTATGACGGTGTTGTTGAAATATTCCAAGATCTTTTTGATTATTCCATATCAAAGGGAACGGTTCATAATATTGCGTATGCAAATCTTGAAAAATGCTCTAAAATCAATCATCAACAAGATCTGTCTCAAATAAAAGTACCAGCCCTTGATGAGATTTATCAGTCTGGAAATCCGGTATTGGTAGGTTGCGATACATCCTCGACGTACTGTTTCCTTCTCAGTTTGGAGGATGCCTGTGACGCTAATACTTGGGGAGTTCGGCTTTTGGAGCTCTCTGAGAACCAAGATCTTAAGCCGAACCACACCATTGCTGACGGAGGACCCGCTGCTAGAAGGGGGCAAAAAGACGCGTGGCCTGATGTTCCATGTCATGGTGATGTTTTTCATGCTCTACACCCATTTAACGACCTTGTTCATTATCTAGACAATCTAGCGGAAAAGGCTCTAAAAGTAGTCGATGGATTTGAGCATAAAATCCAGTGTCCGAGAGGAAAATGGAAGCAAGATGCGATGTATCAAGTATTGCTCAAAAACATTGAAGAAGCAAAAAAATCTTTTGAAAAATCCTCTTCTCTGGCGGAAGACGTAACAATCCTCTACAGATGGTTGAAAAATGACATCCTTTCATTGGTAGGGCCTTCATATCAAGACAGAAGGGAGCTTTTTCAATTTGTGGTCGATCAACTTGCTGTACGGGAGAGTGCATGTCCTCATCGGATAGCACCAGTACGGAAATACCTAGAAAATCATAAGGATGACCTGTTGGCGTTTGTGCCATTGATGGAAAAGCGCTTTGAACGTATTGCGGAAGAGTTCGAGACGCCTCTAAAAAACGTTCAGGCGGTGTACCAATTGGCTGGAATGCCTGTATCGAGCAACAACCGATGGGAACAATATAGTGCTTTGAGAGAACTTTTGGGCGCAAATTTTTATCCGATTGAGAACGCGGTAGCAGAAGTTTTGGACACGACTGTACGAGCTAGTTCTTTGGTAGAGAACCTCAATAGTAGACTCAGAAATTATTTCACACTTAGAAAAAATCTTGGAAACAACTATTTGGAACTCCTTCGCTTCTTTTTGAATCACCGTCGTTTCAAATCGAGTGAAAAAGAGGAGCGAAAGGGCAAGAGTCCGGTTGAATTGCTGACAGGAACAACTCACATACATTGGCTAGAGTTGCTCGGTTATGAACGGTTCAAGCAAGCGGCCTGACCCATAATACTCAATTTTTTGCTTTAAGAAGCTCGTTCTAAAATCAACAAGGATCCCTCACGTCTTGTGTTACCCATTTTTGCCTGTTTTTGAACGGTGCCCATTTTTGCCTGTTTTTGAACGGTGCCCGAATTTAACCCAATATCCGATCGAGGGTATTGGTTTATTTTCGTCCAACAGGCTGCTTAAGCCGCCTGTTTTTCTTCGACCATTTTTACCTGTTTCCTATGCTTGCTTCTTGGTCGAGGCAACTCCACCTTATCTAGTAGCCACTCAAACAAATCGCGAGATTTCTGTTCAAAAAACCTCTCTGCTGCAGTTGTGCCATCTTCTCTTTTTATGAAATAATTATGCAATACTGTTAATACTCTTAAAGTTTGTCCATTTAAGCGACGGAAAGCATGAAATTTTAAAGACAGCTGCCCATTCCTTCCCTCGACACACGAACTAGATCGTTGAAATACTTGTGCACATTCTAAAGCCCTATGTCTCCATTCTGTTTGCACAGCTTGTGCTATCTCGCCCCAGAGATGGTTTTTCGCAAGCTCCTCTTCTAATCTCCTTAAGGTTGCTTTTATGGTATCCTTTTGCCTCTTCTTCTTGGCTTTTTTTAAGCAAACCTTTAAATATTCTATCGAAACAAGTTTTTCGAATAATTTTCCACTAGATTCATCTAATCCCATAGACTTAATTTTTAACGAGAGGAATGAGAAGAAAAAAACCAATACCGATATCATCGACTTCAATGCCCCCTTAGATTTTTCTAATTTTTTCTTCTGCTTGTCTGTACAGCCCTCCTCTTTAGATATAGTTTCAAGCGTTGTGTAGGATTTCTCAAGTTTCTCTTTTACGTCTTCCGGAATTTGTCTTTCCCCTGTATCCAAACTAAAAGGGTGATAGTCATGCGTGATGCTTCTTCTGGCTTCTTGGGCTGCCTTATACCGGCTTTCGATCATTTCTATTGTCTTTTGATTGGCTTCTTCTTCCTTTTCTATTTCAACAATCCGCTTCGCTGTATTTACCTCAATTTTAGATAATTCTTTAATATTCTCCACCTGATTCAGACGATCTTCGAGCTTTGTCAACGTTTTTGATTTTTCTTTCTGCAAGTTTTCTTGCTTTTTTTTACTTTGCTGCCTCCCCCTTGCTAAATGACTGGTAAGCCCTTTGGTTATCTCTTGTTGGACATGAAAAAGATCCGGTCCTTTTATGACTTTTAGTGTCCCTGTAGCGAGCTTTGTTAGACCACCGGCTTCGTCACCTACAAGTTGTTGTATGGTAACGTTCAGTCCCTTCAAAGCCGATCGAGTGACCTTATTCCAAGTTTCTGCATCTCTTTTTGGTTCGATCTGCTCTGCCAAAATAAATCCGGAGACAGGCTCCATCAAAATGAGGGTCATTTCATCCATGATAAAGTTTTCGTCAAGTGCGCCAGGAATGGTTTTATGAGGCATGTTTTCTGCAAGTCTTTGCGTCTCTTCTTTATCAAAAGCAATTATTTGTTTGTTAATCGTATTGCTGATTTTCTGCAACGAAGAAATAGATGTTCCTACAAACTTATTTATGCCAACTCTTTCGAAAAATTCATGAAGATCGGGGATTCCACTATTTCCATTCTGGTGAAAGACCATGAAGATGGCTACGACCATAGTGTGCAACCACGCTTGACCAGAGGGGGATTCGAAAAACTCTACTATATTTGGGTCCAGCTGCTCTTTGAGTTTGTTTTTTCTATCGATCCAGTGTTGTAAAGTAGTTCTGTGGATATTGTATTTTTTCGCTAAATCTCTCTGAGATTGATCGCGGGATTCGTTAACCGCTTTAGCTTGCACGATTCGATCGATGGTGCAATATTTTCTTGATCTTTCTTCTTTTATCTGAGACAATGGCATATTCATGAGGCTGTGATGAGGTTCGTTCTAGAAAGCTAGCTTTATTTCACAAGCCTCATGTTTTTGTCTACTAAAATGTAATTAAAAGAGATCAGTGTCGTTATTGTGAAACATCAAGAGTTTCCTTTTTTGCCATACCATAATGGTGGCGTGTCAGGAATCACTCGTTTTCAACGAGTTGTTGCCACATAAAAAACCAGTTGTTTTCCTCCACGACATGCATTCAAATGCCCCTTGTCAATGGAACGTGGACGGTTTTTCACTATGGTGGAAGAATGGAATCAATTGATATGCTTGGATAATGCACATTCCTGACACGCCACCATAATGGACAATGAATTCTCGGTGATAGACTTGCGGATGCCTTACTCCAAAGAAGGACCTAGAAAGATTAGGCTTTTCTGTAGAAAAACGGTATCAAGCTCTCTACGAAGTCTAGGATAAAGCCTTGTGCGCTATTTTTTTGCTCCCAAATAAAACAGAATCGGAGATCCGAAAACGAGCTGTTTCGGGTGTCATCTGGACGAAATTAAACCAATACCCCAAAAGAGTGGGGCAGGTAGGGATTGAACCTACGACCGACGGGTTATGAGTCCGCTGCTCTAACCACTGAGCTACTGCCCCCT
>JBFYPZ010000215.1:0-4280 GCA_041303035.1 Flavobacteriaceae bacterium | reverse complement strand
GGACAAGCGTTCGGCTCGGTTGAATTTTCCAACTACCTGCAAAAGAAAATGAATTCCGGTATCAAACAAATGGTACTGGCCGTGGGAGGGCCTTATGGCTTTTCAAAAGCAGTATACGAAAGGGCTCAGGGAAAGCTCTCCCTTTCCAAAATGACCTTTTCGCACCAGATGGTCAGGTTGTTTGTGGTTGAGCAACTCTACCGGGCTTTTACGATCTTAAATAACGAACCTTATCACCATGAATAACAGTAAATTTTAATAAACCCCGGGTCTGATTTTATTTGTATGGCGGTAATATTTTTTCTTTTTAAGGTCATTTTCACAACCCATTCAAACGAGGAAAACAGGCTTATTTTTTAGTCTTCACTTCAATTTTAGAATAAATTCTTTTAAAATTAACGAAAAACAGAGAAAGCAGCGCAGGCTGATTCTAACCATTTTTCGGTGTAAACTATGTAAAAATAACCAATTCTTCTGATAAGCCATTTACCAGTTTGTAGGTAAGGTACTTTCAAAAAACTATAAAATCAAAAATATTTTTAGGGACAACACAATAAATTAATTGCCACCAATTGGAATAAATACAATAAGCCTTTACTTGTATTTGCTTGAAATACAGTTTTTTATATTTTTTTAAAATTATAAGGGGAAGGGGATTGGCAACAAAAACAGCCTCGTGGATTATGGGTATTTTACAAAATCCTATAATTAGCTATTGTTTATTAGAATGCCATGTACTTACATTTGAACTGTAATTGAATTGCAAAACTCATTACTAGTCCTCCTCTGCAAAGTGCCTTGAAAAAATGAATCAAAAAAATCAGAACAGCGAGCTACTGTTCCGGTTTCAAAAATTCAGGATTTCAAATTAAACAATAACAAAACAATTTTTCTCAATAACAAATTAAGACTGACGTAAAAGGGCAGATTATTAATTTAAAATTTTGTATCATGAAAAAAGCAGCATTATTAGTCGTTTTAAGTTTAGCCGGTTTTTCTGGCTTCGCACAAGAATCAAACGCAGTAAATAATGAATTATTTTACGAGCTTGAAAAAAAAATTGTTTTTGATGAATTGAACGACACCACTGACCAGTATTTAATGGACTTAAATATTCTGATAATAAACGAATTAGAGACAGAGGAAGAATTTGTTTTAAACAGCCATGAATTTTTTCATGAATCAGGTATGATCAGTGAAGCTTTTGATATCAAAGGAGGCGCTTACAGTTTGAATGATTATGCCCTGGTTGCAAACAGGTAAAAACAGAACACAATAAGAATCACCGCCGAACCTGAAATTAAAATTCGGAATGAAAGTCGGCTATCTCAAATAAATATAAATAACCAATAAAAAATAAGCTATGAAAACAACCATCATCACCATCGCCATTCTCATGACCACAGTTTATGGATTTGCACAACAGGCCAAATCAGGCCAGGTAACAAAATATGTAACCACTTTTCCGAACGGGGAGGAAGCGATCACCATTGTTGATAACACAAATTCGGATACACTCAACCTGTCATCAGCTGAGAATTTCTACAAATATGAAATCCTGGCACCGGCCAACCACGAATTAATTCACGGTTCGAAGAATAATGGAAAAGTCTGTGAAATAGACAAAACGAAATTATCCGATGGCACCTATACCTTAAAAGTATATACAGCAGATTTTATCATCACCAGTGATATCACCATAAAAAATTCAGAAGAGCCTACAGGAGCTTCGATCTAAAGAAGGGATCAGTGCCGGTCTAATAAAAAAAGGGGAATAAAAAAAAAGGGAAAAACTTACTATCAACAAATTAAAAAAATATAAGCTATGAAAACAACCATCATCACCATCGCCATTTTAATGACTACTATTTACGGATTCGCCCAGGAGGCAAAGACTGCTCCGGTAACAAAATATGTAACGACTTTTCCGAATGGGGAAGAGGCGATCACCATAACCGACAGGGCTGATTCTGATCTGCTCAATTTATCTTCGGCAGAAAGTTTTTACAAGTATGAAATACTAAAATCAAATAACCACGAATTGGTGCACGGTTCTCAGAACAGCGGAAAAGTTTGTGAGATAGACAAATCCAAATTATCTGACGGAACCTATACTTTAAAAGTGTATACAGACGATTTCATCATAACCAGCGATATTACCATTGACAATGCCGCAAACACACCGGTATCTTCGCAAAGTGCCGTACAATAAGGCATAAGCGAATAGATTCATCCATCAAAGAAAGGTTTAATTTTTAAAATTTTGCTATGAATAAGTTAAAGATCCTTGCAATGATATTGTGGCTGACGATGTTGATCTCTTTTATAAATCTCGCTACAGCACAAACATTTGTACCACTTGATAAAGCACAGCATGACATTGTTTACTTTAGAGAAGCGGGAAATTTAAAACCACAGGTAAAAGTGGTTTATGGCAGACCCATTGCTGATTCGGATGAGGTTTTTGGAAATGAGATTCCATATGGCAAGATCTGGCGAACAGGGGCGAATGAAGCAACAGAAATTAAGTTCTACCAGGATGTAATGTTTGCCAATAAATTTATAAAAGCCGGAACCTATGTGCTTTACACCATACCGGGTAAAAACTACTGGACCGTGATTTTGAACAGCAATACCGATTCACTGGGTGCTTATTTTTACGATGAAAGCAAGGATCTGGCCAGAATAGAAGTGCCCGCTAACCAGGCCGATCCAACAAAGATCTTTACCATTGCTTTCGATTCAAAAAACTATGGGGCACAGCTCGTGATGGCCTGGGGGATTACCAGAATTAAAGTTCCGGTATATTTGGAGCAGAGTCTGCTCTCAGACGTATAATTTGATTTTTTGCCAATATATTTATTAAAAAAAAAGGGAATTAAGGGGAATTAACAGGTTAGTAACAAAAGTTCTGGCCTGTTTTTTTTTATAAAAACCGCTCCTTGTGCAGAGGCAGATCCAAGAGGCATTGTGTTCTTTTTCCAAACCATTTATAGCGGTTAGCTGCTATCCAATCATACAAGGCGTCTCTCAGACTGACCGGAATGATCTTCAATGCATAAAACACCGGCCAGGGAGGGCTCAGTTGCCTGGCTATTCTAAGCACCGCGGTTGATTTTTCATATTGTTTTCCACCTTCCAAAAGAATAATTGAATCATTTATTTTATTTTTTGGATCAAACTGTAACAAATATGGCCGGGCTGCGTCTGATTGAAGTGAGGCAAAAACAAAATATTTCTTTTTGTCCCTTTTAATGATGAACCGAACCGAATTACTGCATAAATTGCAATGGCCATCAAAAAATACGATATGCTTTTCGGGTTGCTTCATCATGGTAAATTTATGTAAAGCGCAATAAAAACGGTTCATTTTACAAGTAAAATATATGGAACAAAAATCTGGTGCACCGATGATCAAATTAGTAGATCTTCATAAGTCCTATCCCATGGGTAAGGATTTTTTGCATGTGTTGAAAGGGATCAACCTCGAAATAAAAGAAGGTGAATTTGTATCGATCATGGGTTCTTCCGGTTCAGGAAAATCTACCATGCTCAATATACTCGGGCTTCTCGATACGCATGATCAGGGAGAATATTATTTGAACAATGTACTGATAGAAAAACTCGATGAAAAAAAGGCTGCTATTTTGCGGAATAAATTCCTCGGTTTTGTATTTCAGTCGTTTAATCTGATCAATTACAAGACCGCTTTAGAGAATATTGCCTTACCTTTATATTACAAAGGAATAAACAGAAAGGACAGAAACCGGATGGCCCTGGAATACCTGGACCGGGTTGGTTTGGCGGACTGGGCTAACCATTTGCCCAGTGAATTATCCGGCGGACAAAAACAAAGGGTTGCCGTGGCGAGGGCTCTGGTTACCGAACCCAAACTGATCCTTGCGGATGAGCCAACCGGTGCGCTGGATTCGGTTACTTCTTTGCAGGTAATGGATTTGCTCAAAAAAATTCACAATGACGGGATGACCATTGTTGTTATTACCCATGAGGAAGATATAGCCGAACAAACAGAAAGAATTGTCAGACTGAAAGACGGATTGATCATGAGTGATGAAAAAGTAAGTGAAATGCTGCTAAAATAAGGAATCATGTTCGACATTGATCGCTGGAGAGAAATTTTTCAATCCATCAGCAAAAATAAACTGCGCACTTTCCTGGGGGCTTTTACGGTTTCGCTCGGTATTTTTATTTTTACCGTACTTTTCGGTATGGGAAACGGTTTAAAAAACCAATTCAGGGAATTTTTTATTGACGATGCC
>JBFYPZ010000214.1:0-4291 GCA_041303035.1 Flavobacteriaceae bacterium | reverse complement strand
GTCTGGGTAAATCTTCTAACATGGAAAGTCAAAAATAGAGAAATAATTTACTTTACCGTGAATATTTTATACTTTTGAGTAAAATATAATTTTGATAATGGATCAGCCTGACTCAGGCAAATTTACGGCCTGAAAAAATGATTGTTTTCAGTGCATTTAACAACTATTCTGAATATAATAAAAACAGCAACTGATAAATTATCCCGTCGAACTTATTGAATGAATGCATTATGAAAAATATATCTGTTATTGGTGCCGGTACCATGGGAAATGGCATCGCCCATGTTTTTGCTCAAAACAATTTCAGGGTTACCCTGGTAGATATCTCTGAAATCGCGCTGGAAAAAGCGGTAAAAACCATAGCCGGCAATTTGGACAGGATGCTCGCAAAAGGATCGATTGTACAGGCTGACAAAGACAAAACCCTGGCCCAGATAAGCACGGAACAGGTTCTTGCCAAAGGAATTAGGCATGCCGACCTCGTTATTGAAGCAGCCACAGAAAACACCGACCTGAAACTGAAGATTTTTAAAGAGATCGATCAGCACGCACCCGCCACTGCCATTCTGGCCACAAATACTTCTTCTATTTCTATAACAAAGATCGCGTCAGTAACTGCCAGGCCTGAACAGGTTATCGGCATGCATTTTATGAATCCGGTTCCCGTAATGAAACTGGTGGAAGTGATCAGGGGGTATTCAACCTCGGATGAGGTCACCAAAACAGTTATGGAACTATCTGAAAAACTGGGAAAAATACCTGTGGAAGTCAACGATTACCCGGGTTTTGTGGCAAACCGGATCCTGATGCCTATGATCAATGAAGCCATTTATACACTTTACGAAGGCGTTGCCGGGGTTTATGAGATAGATACCGTAATGAAACTCGGTATGGCTCATCCGATGGGCCCCTTGCAACTGGCTGATTTTATTGGGCTGGATGTGTGTTTATCCATATTGAAGGTCCTTCAGGATGGCTTCGGAAATCCAAAATATGCCCCCTGTCCTTTATTGGTAAATATGGTAACCGCAGGTAAAAAAGGCATAAAATCCGGGGAAGGATTTTATGATTATGCAGAAAGCAAAAAAGCTGAAAAAATTTCGGGGCAGTTTATATAAAACAAAACTGCCAAAGTTTTATACTTTGGCAGCTCTGGTATTATAACCATTTTACAAGATAATCCATTAACTCTTCTTTTAACTCGTAATGCAATTTTATATAGGTCTTCATATCATCGCGAAGGCCACTGTGTTGATGACGTAAACGTTCATCAATTTCTCCGTTAAGTTCTGTAGCCTCAATGATTCTTCTTTTTCTTCTTATCCGCTGTCTTAATTCTCCTATGACTTCTTTTTCTCTGATGATTCTGTTCTGATAACCTTCCAACGGGGCCATCGCTTTTACTCCCAAATTTCTGCTGGCAATTTCTTCCAGTTTCTTTTCAAATCGCTCCATTTCCGTTTCATGAAATTTCAGTTCCTGTTTCCAAATAGAAAGATTGAATTTAAGGTCACTTAAATAAACAATTTTAGTCTCCATGTCTTATCACATTAAAATTTTAATACAGTCTAAATTTCATCAAAAAAAATGAAATACAAGGTGATAAAACTCATAATTTTTGATAATTATCGGAAATTATTAAAAGAGCTTCAGAAAAACAGGAAAGGATGACAGAAGCTGTAAGGGTTTCGTAGGTATAACCCAGTCTTAAAGCTTCATCCGCCGCGCTTCCGTGAATAAAGGTTCCCAATACGGCAGCTTCCAGGGCATCATAGCCCTGAGCCAATAAGCCGCTGATAATTCCGGTAAGCACATCACCGCTGCCGCCCGTTGCCATGCCCGGGTTACCGGTTGAATTGAAATATTTTATCTCCTTATAGGTTATGAGTGTGTGTGCCCCTTTGACCAATACTACACAGTCATAGGTTTTGGAAAAGGCTGTTACCTTTTCCGATTTTTCATAATCATCATTCCAGGTACCAATCAGTCTCGCCAACTCTTTGGGATGTGGTGTGAGTATCGATTTTGCGGGAAGAAATTTTAACAGCTCTTTGTGCATAGCCAGTATGTTGAGTGCATCGGCATCAAGCACCAGGGGCGTTTTATTGCTTTTCAGAAATGCGGCCAGCCCTTCTTGTGATTTGGTGCTTGTTCCCATGCCAACCCCGATTCCAATTGCAGTCGGCTTGCATTTGTAATTGAAGTATTCAAGTTCATAATCGCTATCAACTTCAGTCATCGCCTCGGGCACGGATATTTGCATGATCTCATAACCGCATTTCGGCACATAGGCAGTAACCAAACCCGTTCCAATATGGAGAGCGGCCCTGGTTGCCAGTACAGCTGCACCGATCTTGCCATAACTGCCGCCCATGATCAAACAATGACCAAAGTCTCCCTTATGGCTGAACTTCTTTCTTTTTTTGTAGATAGGCCTGAGAAGATTTGTATCTGTAAAATAAGTATTACTGATCTCCTCTTGTTCAAAACCGGCTGAAAGTCCGATGGGAATAATATGCATGTTACCTGTAAATGCTTCGTTATCCGGCAGCAGCAGTGCGGTTTTGGGAGCCTGGAAGGTTAGGGTATGCTTTGCCTGAATAATGGCTTCCCTGTCCTTTGCTGCCTCATCTGCGGGCAGACCCGAGGGCATATCTATGGAAATAACTTCCAACTGCAACTTGTTGATCTGTACGATCAGATCCTTTACAAATCCTGCCGGGGGATTCTTAATTCCAGTGCCAAAAATAGCGTCAATAACTATTGTATCTTCTTCCGGCTCCGCCATGCCGGTATTTCCGTCAAGTATCGTGATCTGATCGGTAAGCTCTTTCAGGCGATTGAGATTCACTAAAAATTCCTCTGTCTGTTTTTCGCGGAACTGTACAACATAAACCTGTATCCTGAATCCTTTTTGGTATAGCTTTCGGGCAATCACCAGGCCATCGCCACCGTTATTGCCCACGCCGCAAAAAATAGTAAAAGGCCGGTTTCGGATGGCTACGTTTTCAATAATCCAGTCAAAACATGCCGTTGCGGCTTTTTCCATCAGGGCAAGCGGGCTAATCTTGCTTTCGCGGATGGTAGCCCTGTCCCAGGCATGAATTTGTTCTGATGTAAATATTTTCACAAGGCTTCAATTATACGTTAAAGTTAGGAAATTTGTTCATCATTCACTTTCAAACACAAAAAAAGCTTGCGATGGCAAGCTTTTAAAAAGTATTGTGGAAATTTTTATTCTTTAAAAACCCCCATTTGCATGTATTTTTCCATGCGCTGCTCAATAAGTTTATTAACGGGTAATCCCTTTAACTCGTCATAAGCTTTCAAAATGGCCTTTTCAACCAATCTGTACGCGGCTTCTCTGTCGGAATGTGCTCCACCCAGGGGTTCATCTATAATACCGTCTATCAGTTTCTGCTTTTTCATATCGTTGGCTGTCAGTTTCAATGCTTCGGCAGCCACTTCCTTGTATTCCCAGCTTCTCCATAAAATGGATGAACAGGATTCAGGAGAAATAACCGAGAACCAGGTATTTTCCAGCATCATCACCCGATCGCCCACACCAATACCCAAAGCACCACCTGAAGCACCTTCACCTACGATTACAACAATAACAGGCACTTTTAATCGGGTCATTTCAAAAATATTTCTCGCAATTGCCTCTCCCTGACCTCTTTCCTCTGCCTCCAGACCCGGATAGGCACCCGGAGTATCGATAAAACTTACTACAGGAATATTGAATTTTTCGGCCATTTTCATAAGTCTGAGCGCTTTGCGGTATCCCTCCGGATTTGACATACCAAAATTTCGGTACTGACGCATTTTTGTGTTGATCCCTTTTTGCTGCCCGATGAACATAAATGACTGCTCGCCTATTTTTCCAGGACCTCCGATCATCGCCTTGTCATCACGGACAGAGCGGTCACCGTGCAATTCAAAAAAAGTATTGTGGGATACATTATTTATAAAATCAAGGGTATAGGGCCTTGAAGGATGCCTTGACAGTTGTACCCTTTGCCAGGCCGTCAGGTTTCCATAAATGCTCTTTTTTGTAGCGTCCAGTTTCTTTTGGATCTGCTTGCAGGTATCGGAAACATCAATATTGCTTTCTGCCCCGATCAGTTCACATTTTGTCAACTGCTCTTCCAGTTCTTTTATTGGCAATTCAAAGTCTAAATATTCCATACAGCCGTAATTATTGTTACCAAAATAAGATAAAAAATAAAATTTAATTCTTTGCTATTCGTACACAAATATAAAAACATTAAGCAAATAAACCATTACAGTT
>JBFYPZ010000213.1:0-4304 GCA_041303035.1 Flavobacteriaceae bacterium | reverse complement strand
GGTCTCTGCGCTGTTCATCGACAACGACCGTCGCGCCGCCGAGGTGATCGGGCGCAACGTAGAGGCTTTGGGACTGCCCGGAGCGACGGTGCGCCGCGCTCCGAAGGTGCGCCACGCTGCCACAACAAATCCAGTTGGCATCTGTAAGCAGACGTAAGCAGACTGGCATCTTGCCGCCTCCTACTGCTTTACCTTCAATGACCTTTCTTACCTCCTCGCTTTTTTGAGCCTTATCTCCCTGTGAAGTTACGATACCGGAATTGGTTTTAGCCGCATAACTGGGACGGATAAAATTGATATCCGCGATACTTATGAGCTCAAGTAACCGGGCTGTGGGAAAATAAACATCGATGGTAGTTAATTGGTTTGAAACTATGACTGCGGGATCCAATAGAAAATCAGAAAGTGCCAAATTTGAATTATACTGACGACCAAAAGTGCTAGACAATAAGTTTAAGACAGTGGATAGTTTGCCCGCTTTCGGAATGATCTCCACCAAAACCTCTGTGGCATCATTGGGGTTAATAAAATAGACAACCTCCGAAGGCTTGTCACCTACAGTACCTTGTGCAAGGGATGTAAGTTCAAGGCCCAATTTGGTTGCATTATCCTTACCATTTCCCTGCCCGTAAACAGGAACGATATCCGAAACCTGACCAGTCGGACATAGAGCCGATCCTGCAGTCGCTACCACTATTTGAATTTTTCCGTTGGGGTTTACAACCGACCATTCTACAGACTCTGTTTTATAAAATTGGGTCCTGAATGCGCTGATAATGTTACCCTTTTTAAAGATGTTTACACCATTACCCACCAATTTACCGTTTTTCTTCAGTATACTTTGATCCGTTGTTACCGTAATATCAGTTGTATTCGGGTTATTATAACTGAAGGTAACCTGGTACATTCCGTTGCCAAGATCTTGTACGCAGGCCGTTAGAATAAAATCTTTCGTTTTATTCTTTTGCGCATAATTGCTAAAAGGCATAAAAAATAATAAGGCTATACAGATCCCGGTAAGGGCAGATCGGTTTAAAACAAAGAAATTCTTTAAACCAATTAACGAAAATTGAGGGTAGTGTTTTTTCATAGACAAGGGGATTTAAAAACGGCAAAAGCAGCAGGAAAATACAATTAATCTTCCATTGTACATTTGCTATACATTTACTTATTTGAACTTCAAGCAATTATTAAAAGCACAAATATAACATTTTTTACATGGCAAAGTAACAAAAATCACATTTCAAAAATTTGCACTTTTCTTGCAAAAACTTGGACTTTTCTTGCATCATACCCTTTTTTAGGCATAAAAGTGGCCTCAGGAACGTGTTAGGCAGAATTTTTGTCATAGGTACGTATTAATCATCATGTTGTTTTGGTATTTCTTTAAATGTGAAACTGAGTGTAAATTATTACACTTATTTTCATCTCTGATGATCTCAGCCAAACAGCCTGAATATATGATTAAGCAAGGTGGAGAAAACATGAACGTAAAATTTATTTTTTTGAGATATATGTAATTTATTTAGCTTTTTTTTATATTATTTATATAAATCTATTTCAAAAAGTCGTGAAATTAAAATAATCGCATTTCTATATGTTCTGTTATCCTGTTTTTTTGTATTTTTAACATACTTTTCAAACAGGTACTTTATGGATAAAAAATATCGATTAACCGTCAATAATTCCATTAAAACAGAAATTGACCCTGCCCTAAGCCAAAAACTAAGTTTAACACCCGATAAAAAGAACCATTTTCACCTCCTTCACGATTGCAAGGCCTTCCATGCAGAAGTCCTGAAACGGGACTTTCTCAAAAAAGAATACGATATCCTGCTTAACGGCAACACCTATAAAGTGAAGATCGAAACACCATTGGATCTCGTCATCGAAAAAATGGGCTTCAGTCACGGGTCTTCAAAAAAGATCAATTTCATTACTGCCCCTATGCCGGGAATTATCATCGACATGAAAGTAAAAGCCGGTGATGAAGTTGAGGAAGGTGATACCCTTTTTATCCTGGAAGCCATGAAAATGGAAAATGCCATTACTTCTCCAAAAAAGGCGTCCATTAAGGTAATTGAGGCTGTTAAAGGAGACACCGTAGAAAAAGGCAAACTTATTATCGAACTTAATTAAACTGTACTATGCAAAAAATTCTTGTAGCCAACCGCGGTGAAATTGCCCTGCGTGTGATGAAAACTGCCAAAAAAATGGGGATTAAAACAGTCGCCATTTATACTGAAGCAGACAGAAATTCTCCCCACGTAAAGTTTGCCGATGAAGCAGTTTTGATTGGCGAAAACCCCTCGAATAAATCCTATTTACTGGCAGATAAAATTATTGAGGTTGCTGTGGAATTGGGTGTTGATGCCATTCACCCCGGATATGGATTTCTCAGTGAGAATGCTGAATTTGCTTTAAAAGCAGAGAAAAACAACCTTATTTTTATTGGACCCAGGTCGAAAGCCATTCAGATGATGGGCGATAAACTCGCTGCGAAAGATGCGGTTAAAGGGTACAATATACCTATGGTTCCCGGCATAGACAAAGCAATATCCGATATAGCCCAAGCAAAAGAAATAGCCAATAACATTGGTTACCCCATATTGATCAAGGCAGCAGCGGGAGGTGGCGGAAAAGGCATGCGCATAGTAGAAAATGAAAAGGAATTCGAATCGCAGATGGAAAGAGCCATCAGTGAGGCTACATCGGCCTTTGGAGACGGATCCGTTTTTATAGAAAAATACGTCAGTTCACCCAGGCATATTGAAATTCAGGTAATGGCAGACAGCCATGGGAATATCGTATATCTGTTCGAAAGAGAATGCAGCATACAAAGACGGCATCAAAAAGTGGTGGAAGAGGCCCCTTCTTCTGTTCTGACACCTGAGATCAGAAAAAAAATGGGAGAAGCTGCAGTGAACGTCGCCAGATCCTGTGATTATCTGGGTGCCGGAACCGTAGAGTTTCTCGTAGACGACAAGCTGAATTTTTACTTTCTTGAGATGAATACCCGCCTGCAGGTGGAACATCCGGTTACGGAACTCATTACCGGACTGGACCTGGTTGAGTTACAGATCCTGGTCGCCAGGGGAGAGAAAATACCTTTCAGGCAGGAAGACCTTGAAATACGGGGCCATGCCATCGAGCTGCGGGTTTACGCCGAAGACAGCCTCAACAATTTTATGCCCAATGTGGGCAGACTAAACAGATACAAGACTCCGGTTGGCAAGAACATCCGGGTTGATGACGGGTATGAAGAAGGCATGGATATTCCTATTTATTACGATCCCCTGATCTCAAAATTAATTACCTATGGCAAAGACCGGATGCAGGCAGTTGAACTGATGATAGAAGCCATAGACCAGTACAAGATCGACGGGGTACAAACAACCCTGCCCTTTGGTAAATTTGTGATGCAACACGAAGCTTTCCGTTCAGGAAAATTCAATACCCATTTTGTAAAAGACCATTTCAGCCCGGAAATGCTGGAACAAACCAGAAAACAGGAAGCGAGTATTGCTTCTCTTTTAGCTTTTCAGTTGTATCAGGAAGATCAAAAAAAATTAAGAACCCCTTCAAATTAAAATTTCAAGTTATGGATCAGCAGGAATCAAAAATAGAAAAACTGGCCAACCGTGTTGCACTTGCCCATTTAGGAGGAGGTGAAGACCGGATTAAAAAACAACACGCCAAGAAAAAGTTGACCGCAAGAGAAAGGGTAAATTACCTTTTGGATGAGGGCTCTTTTGAAGAAATGGGGGTACTTGTTACACACCGCTGCACCGATTTTGGCATGGAAAATGAACTCTATTTCGGCGATGGGGTGGTGACCGGTTATGGCACCATTGAAGGCAGGCTGGTGTATGTTTTTGCACAGGATTTCACCGTTTTTGGAGGGGCATTGTCTGAAACCCATGCGGAAAAAATTTGCAAGGTGATGGATCAGGCCATGAAGGTTGGTGCACCTGTCATCGGATTAAACGATTCCGGTGGTGCCAGGATTCAGGAGGGTGTCCGTTCTCTGGGTGGTTATGCCGATATTTTTTACAGGAATGTAATTTCATCCGGGGTTATTCCTCAGATCTCAGCCATCATGGGGCCCTGTGCCGGTGGAGCCGTGTATTCTCCGGCCATGACTGATTTTACCATTATGGTGGAAGAAAGCAGCTATATGTTTGTTACCGGACCCAATGTGGTCAAAACGGTGACCAATGAAGTTGTAACCGCCGAAGAACTTGGTGGGGCAAGCACACATGCCACAAAATCTGGGGTTACACATGTAACCTCGGCAAACGACT
>JBFYPZ010000212.1:0-4316 GCA_041303035.1 Flavobacteriaceae bacterium | reverse complement strand
CTCAAAAAAAGAGTTTAAAAAAATATTGTCTAAAAAAGATTCCCTGCTTGTGGGTGAATTCAGGAAGATAAGCCAAGCAAAATAATTTGCTTGCACTCAAAACATGGCTTGTACGGCTGCTTGTCCCTGCCGGCAATATGACTTGATAATTGAAAATAATACTATATGCAAGTAACGGATTTAGCAAAAATGATCGACCATTCCATTCTTCATCCGACCATGACGGATGACGATTTGAAACGCGAATGTGAAGTGGCAAAAAAATACCATGTTGCCTCGGTTTGTGTAAAACCCTATGCCGTAAAACAAGCCGCGGATATATTAAAAGGCACGGATGTACTGATAGGTTGTGTTATCGGTTTTCCTGCCGGGAATTCGAGCACCGAAGTAAAAGTCTTTGAAACAGAAACCGCCTGTAAAGACGGAGCGGTAGAAATTGATATGGTGATAAACATAGGCAAAGCTTTGCAGGGAGACTGGGAATATATTACCCGTGAGATTAAAGCAGTTTCCGATGCCTGCCATAAGCACCATGCCATTGTTAAAGTAATATTTGAAACCGATTATGTTACAAAAGAGGCTGATATAGTTAAGCTCTGCCAAATTTGTACAGAAGTAGGCGCGGATTATGTAAAAACCTCATCAGGCTTTGGCTTTGTAAAACAAGGAAATGGAGATTACAACTACCAGGGGGCAACAATTCCGGTGTTAACCCTGATGAAAAAGAGTGTAGGCCCTAAAGTAAAAGTAAAAGCAGCCGGTGGGGTTCGTACCTTAGACCAGCTCCTGGCTGTAAGAGAAGCCGGATGCACCCGTAGCGGGGCTACCGCAACGATCTCCATGCTGGAAGATGCGAAAAAAAGATTTGGCAATTAATGAGCACTTACCCTCTTCTATAAGCTAGGCAACGGATCGAGAATTAGAATGAATGAGGCTTTAGTTCTCAGTTCAAACCTCATTTACAATAAAAATAAGGGGTCGCAAAACGTATGATTGTAATCCTTTCAAACAGTAAATAATATCTTAAATTTCATTCTCAAATGGTATGGAGGGTTGAGCCCCTAACCGGGTGACTGATACAGCCGCTGCCCGACAAGCTTTTTCGGAGGCCGATTTCAGACTATTCCCTTTGGCCAGCTCAACCGCCAGATAGCCATTAAAGGTGTCGCCTGCAGCTGTTGTATCAATTGCTGTTACCTCAACAGAAGGAATTCTTACTTCCGAATTTTTTTCCCTGACCAGAGCACCTTGTCTTCCAAGGGTTATAACAACAGATCCAACACCTGATTTCTGTAATTGCTCTGCCAGAATGGAATAATCAGCAGAAGGTTCACTGCCGGAGATCAGCGCCGCCTCATGTTCGTTTGGTGTAATCAGTGAAATCATGGGTAAATAGATGGGATCGATCTTGCACGCCGGTGCCGGATTGAGTATAAGCGGAATTTTTGCCTGATGAGCCAGTTTGATCACATGGTAAACTGTTTCAATGGGAACCTCTAGTTGAATCAGAATGATATCAGATTGCAAAATTGTGTTTTCGCAGGCAGCAACCACAGCAGGCAGCAACATGGCATTGGCTCCCGGTGCTACCGAAATGCTGTTTTCTCCGGAATCAGCAACATTGATCAGTGCTACTCCCGTAGAATGGCCTGTTATTTTCCGGATATAACTTGTGTCAATGCCATCTTTTTTATAAGCTTCAATGGCTTGCTCACCAAAAGCATCATCACCAACACAAGCTATAAAAGTGACCCTGCCACCTGCTCTGGCAGCTGCGATCGCCTGGTTAGCTCCTTTTCCTCCCTGTACAACAAAAAAATCAGTACCCATTATTGTTTCACCGGGTTTAGGAATATGGGAAACCCTGCAGATCATATCTGTATTTGAGCTTCCTATAACAGTGATACGCGGCCTTTTCATTTCAGTTTGTTTTTGCCAGTTCATAATTCTTCATTACTTCGTAAAAATCCTTTAAAATGGCCTGCCGGTCAAAATTCTCCCAAATGGTTATTTTCCGCTTATTCCAGGCTTGCTCCTGCCAGCCTTTCTCACCCAACTTCGGACAAGGGATCACCTTTCTTTCTGCGAAATCCGGATTTTTTAAAATGGCTACCGCTGCCATATCAAAGAGGGAACGATGGGGTGGTTCGCCATAGAAATCGCAGTGAGAAAATAAATTCACGGAATAATCGCCAAAATTGTAAAACAGACCGCCATGTCTGCCTGTAACAGGCTCTGTGCCGGGCCCAAGACCGGGCATCTGTTTAAAAACTTCTTCCTGGGTGACATAGATATTCGCCGTGCCACTTTGCTTTCCATAGCGCACTGTTACCATTTCAAAAGGAACATCAAGTGACAAAATATAATTCATCGAGTCCACATCATTCTCTTTGTTATACTCACCCCTTTCCGGATAATTTGAGCCCAGCCACACAATTTTGATCTTTTCAGCTATGGCAGGTTCTTTTGCCAGCGCCAGTGCGATGTTGGTCAGCTTTCCAATGGGCAAAAGGACAAGCTTTTCACTTTCCGATTTTTTACAAGCCTCAATAATAAAATCGACTGCTTCACTTCCGTCAAATGACTTGTTCTTAATTTCTGGCAAGATCTCTTTAAATGACTTGTCCGCACCCTTTAGCAGGGGAATTTTGCCAAAAACCCCGCACATTCGCATAACCCTTTCAGCTTCTTTCATATGCTCTTCAATATCCCCGCCATTCTTTGTGGCATTAACCGTAACACCTTCAACAACAAAAGTTTTGCCATTAAAGAACAAATAAGCCAGGGCATGCTGGTCGTCGAGCTCATTATTCGCATCGGTATCAACAATTACATGTATTTTATTTTCGGCCACCGGTATAGGATCACTTGCGAGGACCTTAGCTTCCCCTTGGGTTTGACTTATAGCCATACTGTTCTGATTCGGGCCCGCTAAAAGGAGTGCAGATAATAATAAATAAACCCGTCTTGTTAGATATACCTTCATATTAAAAGTTGAGGAAATTAATAGTTTCTTGATATGATGATCAGGGCCAATCCCAAAATAAAGCAGATAAACATCCAGGTTAAGAGTCCTTTGACTTTTTCTACTCCTGAAAATTCCTTCCATATAAAAACACCCCAAAATGCCGCAACCAGCGTGGCCCCCTGCCCTAAACCATATGAGATGGCAAAACCGGCCTCACCGGAAGCGATAATACTCAGGGTCATACCGAGACTCCAGATCATGCCGCCCAGGATACCGATAAAATGCAGCTGCCTGTTTCCCAGTGTAAAATAATCTTTGTAGCTCACCTTTTCACCCGAGATGGGCCGGTACATGGCCAGGGTATTCCATAAAAAATTCGAGATGAGCAAACCGGCAGAAAAGATAACAGATGCAGTGTAAGGAGTTAATTTACCCGCTTCGGGATTGACAAAATCAACTGCCATGGAACTCGCTACAAAACGGTAAAAGAAACCCATCAGTATACCCGCAACAACCGACACAATAATCCCTTTCATCGTAGATTTGGAACCCCGGTTTTTTTTGCGGTAAGCAAAGGCGTCCAGTAAAATGGCCAATGTTACAAATAATACGCCAAGAAAAAGGATGACCGGATTTCCAACCGGAGCTGCCATATAATTGCTTGCTACTCCAATAACCAGTGCCAGGCCGATACCTACAGGAAACGCAACGGCCATTCCGGCGATATCAATGGCTATGACCAGCAAAATATTAGCCAGATTAAAAACGACCCCACCGAGAAACGCAGAAGACAGGGAACCTGAGGAGGCCTGCTGAAGATCTGCTATAAATGAACGGCCCTCGCTACCCCAGCTTCCAAGCGTAAAAGCAAGAATCAATGAGAGCAACAGAACGCCGATCGCATAATCCCAGTAAAAAAGCTGGAACGGCCATTTTTTACCCGCCATTTTTTGGGTATTTGCCCACGAACCCCAGCAAAGCATTGTTATTACACATAATAATACCGCAATGGAATAAGAACTAATGATCACCATAATCTGTATATTTATACCTTTTGTGTGTAACGAATATAGTGAATACTGGCTAAAATGTCTGCCTAAGCCAATTGAAATTTGAATGAATTGCTTTATTTAAAGACGAAAGCTGTTGACAATAATTGACCCACTACAAGCAACAATTATTATGGAAAATACCATTGAAAAAGTACGGGAAGCTCTGATAAAAAATGCAGATCAAAAAACCAGGGAAATCAGTCAGAGGTTCTTCAAAGAACCTCTAAAATCCTATGGCATTAAGGCAGCAACCGTTCATAAAATCAGTAAAGATTACTTTAAACTGATCAATCATA
>JBFYPZ010000211.1:0-4320 GCA_041303035.1 Flavobacteriaceae bacterium | reverse complement strand
TCGAGCTTTGACTGATAAGCTATTGAAACATGATGTGATCATCATTGCCGGGCAAGCCAAAAGTCATTGCGTTGCCTGGACTATCGATGATCTTTTAACCGAAATCCATGAACGCTATGCTCCGAAATTTGCTGAAAAAGTTTATCTTTTGGAAGACTGCACCTCACCGGTTGTCATACCCGATGTTATCGATTACACGCAAAAGGCTGATGAAGCCTTTAAAAGATTTGCCGATGCAGGGATGCATATTGTCCGATCCGTCGATTCAATGTCCACTTGGCCTGGATTTTCCTGCTGAGTTTTTCAAAATTTTTTGGCGGCAATGGATTCAGATCGAATCAGCCATGCGGCGATAGCTCCTGTAAATGCCACGACAGAGGCCAGAATAAATGCCGATGAAAAACTTCCGGCCGTATCGGCTATGGCGCCGGCGATGCCCGGGCCGAACGCCTGTGCGATACCAAACAACAGCGTAATGAATCCAAGCGCTGCCGGAGCCATTCTGGGACCAAATACATCACCGCATGTTGCCGCCATGATGGCCGGAATACTCCAGGCAGAAAAACCGAACAAGACAGCGGAAAAAATAAAACCCGCCGGCACGGGCCAAGCTGCAAAAATATAAAAAGATACCCCATGAATGCAATAGACCGACACCAGAGCAATTCGTCTTCCAATAAGATCTGAAAGTGACCCCCATATCAATCCGCAAAGCATGCTGCACCAGCCCATGATCATAAAAAGGTTTCCGGCTTCTTGTGAAGTGTATCCCCCTTCAGCAATCAAGTATTTAACAAAAAATGTCATGTAAATGATATAGGAAAAACCAAAAGCCATGTATACCATACCAAGGTGCCAAAGAGTCGGTGATTTATAAACATCGGCCCACTTTAAGGCCCGGGCTTCCGGGCTGTCCAGGGAATATCCGGCATGCGGCCCCACAGGTTTTAAACCCATTTGGGAAGGCCGATTTCTTATTAGAAAACCGCCTGCAACTGCGATCAGAATAGTCAATCCTCCGAAAAGATACCAACAGATCCGCCACCCATGGGGATTGTAAACAAAAATGACCAAGGGCACAATTGGTCCTGCAAAAATCAGCCCGAGAGATGAGCCGGTGACCACAACTCCTGCGGCCAGTCCTCTTCTGCGGGGTGTAAACCATGCTGCCAAAAGCCCAATAACCGGTACGTTGCTAGCGCCGCTTCCAATCCCGGTTAAGGTTCTCCATAGGGTCGCGGTTAAAAAACTTTCTGCAATACCGGTTAATATCATCGTAATTCCAACCGTCAACAATCCAACGGTGATAACGGCTCTTGGTCCGAAACGCGCAGCCAAGGCACCCCCCAATACAGAAAGACTAAGGTAGCCCACCAAGTTGCATGTGGCCATCATACCGGCTTGTATATTATCCATTTGAAGGCCTTTTTGCATTTCAGGAAGCAACACGGAAAATCCGAATCTGGCAAGTCCAAGAGAGCCGAAAACCACCAGAGTACCGATGCAAAGGATCACCCAACTATAGTGGAGGAAGGATTGATTAGCACCCATTGATGCTTTCGGTAGGTTAATTTCTTCCATTATTTCCTTTCCGGTTACTTCTCAAAGGGTTCTTCCGGCTTTGAATCAAATTTCCGGATTTTAAAAAAAATTACTCTTTAAGTAACATCCATGCCCTGCCGGGCACAACAAACCATGAAAGAACAGGTCAACATATCGTTCTTTAAATCCGATTACTAGTAAATAAATCAAAATTTAACACCAGGCATGGTATTAATCTACTTTCGAAAAATCCACAAGATCAGTGATATCAAAATGCTGATAAGGATCATGGTTGCGATGGGTATGTAAAGTTTGAATCCGGGTCTGTCGATTAAGATATCTCCCGGAAGCCTTCCCAGAGGAATCTTTCCCAGCCATGGCCATAAAATACCCACAACTAAAATAATAACACCAATGATAATAAGAGCGTTTCTCAAGTCATATTGCCTTTATCAGATTAAAAAATATATTCAAACAATATGGTGCACATGATATCAAAAAAGTAGTATCGCTTTTTGATTGATCAGGTTGTTTGAAATGAAAAATACATCTTTTTACCCATTTCACAATGACAAGTTTTTGGGTTATAATTACATATTATGTAGAATCATTAAAAATTTATCCAAAGGAGGTATTTTATGCCAAACAAAGGAGAAATTTACAAGTGTGAACTTTGCGGAAACGTTGTCCTGGTGCTGGAAGCAGGGGGAGGCGCTCTAGTTTGCTGTGGTGAAGATATGCAGCTACTCAGTGATGAGGAAGCCAAGGCGTATAGATCACATTAAATCATTGCCCAATAAGTGGCTGCAAGCAGAAAAAAATCAAACCAAAATTTTATTAAAAACATTTTTAAACCAAATAATAATGGCGGCATATATGCCGCCATTATTATTTCTGTTATGTAAAAATATCTGATTAAATCAGAACAATTACATTATGTGTTTATTCAAGCTTCGATTTCACATCCTGATAAGCCTGATCAAGTTGATTCATTGTGTTATCAAGGCTCTGCCTTGCTTCAGACCACCCATCCATGCCTTGATATTTGATAGTTGATAATTCATTTGCGGCCTTTTCATACATTGCACTAAGACCGTCAATTTGCTTTGCCATATTTTCCCGAGCTTCACCTTCAAGGGCCTGAGCATCAACTTTAAGTTCTTGAATCTTTTTCTCCATTTCCAACATTTGCTCATTGACTTTGGCGGTATATTCTTCTTTCTGTTCAATTGTAAATTCGGTTACGGAATCAACGACGTCACCGGTTTCTTCTTTAACCTCCTCCTGGATTTCTTTAACTTCTTCCTTAGCCTCTTCCTGGATTTCCTTAATTTCTTCCTTAGCTTCTTCCTGCTTTTCCTGAATTGCTTTTTCTGGTGGTTTTTCTCCTTCACCACAGCCCAAAATCATTGCCAACCCAAAAAACAATGCTAAAATAAAAATCTTTGTTGCAGAATGTTTCATGTTAATTCTCCTTTTTTTAGACATGTTATAAATATTTTTTGTCGCTCTGTTCATTAACTACTTTCTTTTTCTGACAAAAGTAATTAAAGTATAAGACATTAGAGATCTTACAAATAATAATAATTTTCTTTGAAATCAAGAATTATTCTCAAAAAATATAAAACATAAATTATTCACTGAAATTATTTTTAGATAATTAATACTATGGTAAACAATTTTTTTTTTCAAGATTTTTTTAGACTATAAGTTTTAATAAATTGTTTTAAGATTAAAAATGAAATGAAATTTTTAACTATACCAATCCTGTGGGTTTTATACATCTCAATTATTGCTATACCCATAAAGGCAGAACCGTTTGATTTAACTCAAAATGAAGCTGTTTTGCGATCTTTTTTATCATTGGATGGCTTAAAAACGACCCCTGATAAACAAGGGGGGCCTGTTCAAGTTGAATTGGAAGGAATGCTGGAGAATACTCCATTTAAAATCAGCGGTAATTTAGGGCCATTGATCTATGCCATTGATCCTAAGCTAAAATGGCCTGTCAATATAACCGTGGAGACAGCCGGGGCAAATCTGACCATTAATGGTACAGTAAATGACTTGAATAAATTCGAGGGTGTTGACCTTGATTTTGTGCTCACCGGGCAAAATCTGTCCGGGTTTGAAGAGATGTTCGGAAAAAAGTTACCCAAAGTGGAAACTTTTACCTTCAAAGGAAAATTAAAGGATAGCCAGCAATTGCGGTTTGAACTATCACACCTTCATTTGGTGATGGGAAAAAGTGAAGTTAAAGGTTCTTGCACTATAGATTTTTCCCAAGATCGCCCGCAACTCACGGCGGATTTTTTTTCCCCATATCTTGATTTGCGCAAAGTACTTGCGAACAATGGTGTATCATCAGAAAACGATACCCTGGAAAAAGCCTTTGAAGACAATACAATACATTCAAGCAAAAATGGGAATGTATTTTCCAATCAGCCTTTTGATATGAAATTCCTAAAATCTCTGAATTTGGACATAGAGTTATTAGCTGAAAAATTGCTTTTACACAGAGTGGCCCTTAACAATTTTCATCTTCAAGCGAGCATAAAGGACGGCGGCTTTGCCGTCGATTCTTTAACCAGTGGCATCGGGGGCGGCCGTTTGGCCGGAACTTTTAAAATGGAACCTTCCGATGAAACATTTATCGTATCAACCCTTCTGGACATTGACCAGATGGCTCTTCACCGGATGTTGGAAGATATGGAAATGGATATTCAGGGCGAGGGCATGCTTGAGCTAAAGCTGGATTTAAACTCAAAAGGGATTTCC
>JBFYPZ010000210.1:0-4335 GCA_041303035.1 Flavobacteriaceae bacterium | reverse complement strand
TATCTGGACGAAGATTACATATTTTATTACCACCGGTTACTTCGGGAATTTGGCAAGTACATTAAATCACTACCGCCTGATTTACATAAACTTATTCTGTTTGTTCAGTCGGCCGAAGGTTCTACAGGAGATGGCTGGCCTTACAAAGGAACACCTCTCAAAGCAGGATATGATATAACTGACGAGGCCTGGGGAGAATTCCGGATTAATGCATGGCAGGTGCTGAAAGAAGCGTTAAGCAACGAAAAGGGTGAACTTACAACTCCAATTTTAGTGAACTATGATTCAAATACCGAAAAACAGTATGTCTGGTTGTTAAACAACCTGCCTGTTATCGGATTGAAAAATGGTATGTTTAGTCACGGGTATCACATAAGCGAAACCAAACAGCGGTTAAAAAACTGGGAACAGTTTAAAGGCAATGTAAATGCAAGGGGAAAAGAATTTTTTTCAAGGGGTGAACAGGATGGCGAGTGGGCTGTATATGGCTGGAGTACGCAAAATCCATCACAGGCATTCTATTGGTCGGCAATTTTTGCTATACATTGCGGGCTGGATATGTGGAACGTACCTGCCGAAGCATCTCAAGGGTACCAATTTCAGGATGCAATCCATTTTTTTAACAGATATGCTGGCCAGCAAAGCGCAGCCACAGCAACCCATGCGTTTTGTTCTTTGAGGAAAGGCCTGGACGCATCGGATACGCTTACTTATACGACGGAAATTTATGGAGAACCTGTAAAAAGCAATATTGACCGCTACTTAAAAATTGCTGAGTCCTTTAAAAGCAATGGAGCAAAACAGGGCGATCCCGAAAAAGCCATTGGGGATGGTATGGTAAATCGTAAACGGAAAGACCACAATGATGTTGGATGGGGAATACTCGACGGAAATTACTGCAGGTTTATTACCCAGATTGAACCTGAATCAACAAGTACCGGGTGGTGGCACAAAGGGCCCCGCGAAAGCATCTATTCGCTTTTTGCACGGTCAATAAATATTGAAAATAACAACAAGGCTATCTATTTTGATGTTGATAACCGTTTCTCAAACAACACTCAAAGCTATGAACTTCGAATCATTTGGTTGGATGAAGGAAATGCCAGATGGAGTGTGTTCTACGATTCACTAGATTCAAGCAAAAAAGAAGCTTTTTCAGTTCAAAATGCAAATTCGGGTGAATGGAAAGAAAAAACGGTTTATTTAAATGATGCCCGCTTCCAAAACAAATTGGATAAAGCATCTGATATTGTTATTCGCTCCGATGGAACCTCTGATGCTGTTTTTCATTTAATTGAACTCAGTAAAAAATGAAATCGGGCTTAAAATGAATCCCAATTTTGTTGAGACGAATACCGTCAGATTAATTGACAAAATAAATTAAATACATATAAAAAATCATCAATATACTTAAACAACTTAACTGCAACTTAACTGCAGAACAGTACAGCAATTATTCGGAATTAAAAGGAGCACAATTATCAAGAAGTATTGGGGATTCTTCTCAGGTATAATTAATTAAACAAGCCAGGGGTGCAAATTAATCCTGATTTTTTTCAGTTATAAGCTGTTCAGATATTATGGAATGACACAATTTCACCTTACAGTTGAAACTTTTTTAACGGATGTGGTAAAAAGCCCTTTGTTTTATTTACACAATAAAAACACTCATTAAAAATTAAGACTATGAAAAGAATTTTTACTTTTTCTTTCCTGTTATTCGTTTTTGCTTTTGTTCAGGCACAAACTGACATTGCAGTAAATAACGGAGATTTTGAGGATAAAACGGATATGGTTAAAAACACCACTAAAAATTGGGCTATCAAGGGATTTTATATCGAAGAATTGCATCCTGACACCAATTTTGTTTCAGGAGCCAGTGGTCTCGCTCCCGCATTGGGCGTAAATAGTTCGCAGGCCTTTAAAGTTGCAGTACAAACTAATGCAATTACAAACCAGGAACAGGTAGTTACCCTGTCCACTGAACCTATTGATATCAGTAAAAGAAATCCGGGGAAATACTACTTAAAAATGAATATAAAAGTAGCTAATCCACTCCAGGCAAAGCGACCATTTCAGTTTCTGCTGGTTGCAACCGATGACAAAGGTCTTGACGTAACATCAGCAACTGCTATCGATCAAAGCACTGAAAGAAGCACACTTAATGCAACAAGTGATTTTCAGGCTGTAAATAACAATTATCAGCCAATGTATAATGTATACGAAATAATTAAAAACACAAGCGGAGTTGGGGGAAATGCAAAATATATCCGGTTTAAGCTTGTATTTGGGAAAAACTGTCCAGTGTCAGGCAATGCCTTTGGTACAACTTTTTATTTCGACAATTTTACTTTAACAGGACCTGCAGAAAATACCACTGCTATCAGTGACCTGAATTCCAACAGCAGCGTACATGTTTATCCGAACCCTGCTAAAGATTATGTGGTGGTGCAAAGCACTGATGGTATTAACGAAATTGCAGTATATTCAATATCCGGAGCTGTTCAAAAGAAGGTTTTGGTGAATTCACAGAATTATAAACTGGATATTTCACCATTACCGAATGGAATCTATATTGTAGCAATAAGAAATAGCAAAGGTGTTGTTAATAAAAAGATTAGTAAATTTTGATAACGGATACCAAACAGATTCAATCTGGTGGACATCATCGAATAAACAATAGGTTACAAGCAATCCAGTCCGAATAGAGATTAATAAGATTTATCAATATTTCGGAATGGATTGTATTTAGTAAAACCGTATTATGTCTTTAAACCAAACCAAACTTTCCGGGATGAACTATATGTGCCTTACACAACGAATGCCGGGCAGAATAGCCTGCATCAAGTAGCCCAGTAAGTCAGGGATTGACGACCTTGACACGATAAATTTAAGCCCAATCCAAATAACTGGAGTGCCCTGCTGGAGTGCCTTTTTTGTTTTTTGTTCAGGAAAAACCCTGAATCCATTCCTGACCATTTGCTTTGCAACCTCTTGCCTATCGATATAATGTTTTAACGTTGTTCTGTAGTTGCATAAAATACTTATTCTTACCCAACGGGATCAGGTTATCTGAAGTTTTAAAAACTGATCATCAAACATTCAATGTTTCGCCTTCTGATTTGGCAATGATGACCGCTGCACAGGTGTCACCCCAAACATTTATGGTAGTGCGCGACATATCCAGAATGCGGTCAACGGCCAGAATCAGGCCAATCCCTTCCAGCGGAAGATTCACGGCTGTTAAAACAATGGTCATCATCACAAGCCCGGCCATCGGAATACCGGCAGAACCGATAGCGGCCAGAAGCGCCGTTAAAACCACCATGACCTGTTGTCCCAGGGTCAGATCAATTCCATAGGCCTGTGCGATAAACACTACGGCCACACACTCATACAAAGCCGTTCCGTTCATGTTGATGGTGGCGCCCAGTGGCAGGGTGAAACTGGTGATTTTCCCCGATACCCCGTCTTTTTCTTCCACGGCCACCATCGATAACGGCAGTGCTGCATTAGAAGAAGAGGTGGAAAATGCCGTAAGCAGGGGGGTGGCCATGTTTCGGAAATGTTTGTAAGGATTTGCCTTACCCAGAAACTTAACCAGCAGGGGGAGTATGATCCCTCCATGCACCAGTAAACCGATCATTACAGCAAACATATAAATGCCCAGACTGCCGGCAATATTTCCCAGAGAACCGGCATTTTTTGCCACTTCTTTTGCCACAATGGCAAAAATGCCCAGTGGGGTAAACCGGATCACAAACGTGGTAATTTTCATCATCACCTCAAAAAATGAGTCAAAAAAGCGGGTCAACAATTGTTGTTTTTCTGTTTGAATTTGGGTGATGTAAAAGCCAAACAGAATAGCGAAGAAGATAACCGGCAGAATCTGTCCCCTGGCCATGGAATCAATCACATTTTCAGGGATAACTCTGATCAGTGTATCCGATACAGAATTATTTACATCGGGGGTGGTAATTGTGGCAGCATTGCCAAGGTTAGCGCCGGTACCGGGTTGTAAAAGATTGACAAAAAATAATCCGGTAAGTATGGCTACCAGACTTGTCCCTATATAAAAGGAGATGGTTTTAAAACCTAGTCTGCCCAGGTTCGATCCTCCGCCGATGCTGGAAACCCCGCTTATAATGGAACTCAGGATAAGGGGAACCACCACCATATTCAGTGCCCTCAGAAAGATCACGCCCATCCACGAAATATAGGGTATCCCATCCGGGAAGAAATAGCCGAATGCAATGGCAGCAATCAGGGCAATAAGTATTTGCCAGTGAAGTTTAATTTTGAAAATCATAGACCGGTTTTTAGGGGGCTTAAATT
>JBFYPZ010000209.1:0-4348 GCA_041303035.1 Flavobacteriaceae bacterium | reverse complement strand
ACCGGGAACCTGCAGATTGATGTATTCGGGATTGTTTAAAAAGACGGTTTCGTCAACCGGTACATTGGGCAGTATGGCATTGTTGTCATCGTTGTCATCAGAGCAGGCTGCTGCCATAAAAAGCAGCATAAAAATCAGAAGTAAACGCTTCATGAAAAATATATCAAATTTATCTTTAAAAACCCAAACAGTTCATTCGCCAAAAGTATTTCAAAAAATGAAACTTTCGTTTATTTTTTGCAAGGTACGCATATTTTATTTTTAAAAATATTGCTATATTTGTTCAATAAATCTCATTCCAGCACTTTGGATTTGAGATTTTTTGTATTTATATAACCCCATTTAACTGTTTGATTTATGAGTGAGATTTCTTATTATACCGCTGCCGGATTAAAAAAACTTCGGAGTGAACTAGAGTATCTGGAGCATACAGAAAGACCGAGAGTGACCAACAATATTGCTGAAGCCCGCGATAAAGGAGATTTGAGCGAGAATGCAGAATACCACGCCGCCAAGGAGGAACAATCCATGCTGGAATACAAAATTGCCCAATTAAAGGAAACCTTATCTAAAGCCCGGTTGATTGATGAATCTCAAATGGATACTTCAAAGGTACTGGCCCTGTCCAAAGTAAAAATCAAAAACCTGGATACCAAGGCCGAGTTGCAATATACCCTGGTAGCCGATGCGGTAGCCAACCTCGCCGAAGGTAAAATCTCTGTAAACTCGCCCATTGGAAAAGGCCTGTTGGGAAAGAAAGTAGGCGATGTGGCAGAAATAAACGTGCCAAAAGGTGTGATGCGCTTCGAAGTTATGGAAGTTTCGAGATAATTTATTATTAAATATCCGGTAGATGAGCTCAATCTTTACAAAAATAATCAATGGAGAAATTCCTTGTTATAAAGTTGCGGAAACAGAAAGTTTCCTTGCCTTTCTCGATGTGAATCCAAACGCTTTGGGCCATACCCTGGTGGTTCCCAAAAAAGAAGTCAACAAACTTTTTGACCTGGACCGCGAGACTTATCTCGGATTAATGGATTTCGCCTATACGGTTGCCGGGGCTCTGGAAAAAGCTGTTCCCTGCAAGCGCGTTGGAATGGCTGTAATTGGTTTGGAAGTACCCCATGTGCACATACATCTAATTCCATTAAATCAGATGACAGATGCTACTTTTGGAAAAAAAGTTACACTCACCCCAGAGGAATTTGTTGCTGTTGCAGAAAAAATATCAGGCAATTTATAGATTTTCCTCCACGAGTTTTAGTTCAATGGCAAAGGTTGTTCCTTTCCCTATTTCAGAACTTTTTACATAGATCCTGCCTTTGTGGTAATCTTCTATGATCCTTTTGGTCAGAGAAAGACCCAATCCCCAGCCTCTTTTTTTGGTAGTATAACCGGGATCAAAGATCTTTTGATGCAAGCGCTTTAAAATACCTTTACCACTATCCGAAACCAGAACCACAGCCTTATTGCCTTCACGTGATGTTGTGATGCGCAGGGTTCCCTTGCCCTGCATGGCATCGATTGCATTCTTTACCAGATTTTCGATCACCCAGCTGTAGAGCTGCTGATTGAGATTGACCATGAGCACATTTCCGTACAGGTTCTCAAATTCAAAATCTATCTGTTTAAAACTTCTGGATTTTATATAGTCGAAAGCATTTCTTGTTTCTTCCACAAGATCAACAGGCTGCAGCTTGGGTATAGAACCGATCTTGGAAAATCTGTCAGCAATGGTGTTCAGTCTGGAAACATCCTTTTCGATTTCCTGAACGATATCTTCACTTGTGTTTTCCAGGCGAAGCAGCTCGACCCAGCCCAGCATGGATGACAGCGGCGTGCCGATCTGGTGTGCTGTTTCTTTTGCCATTCCGGCCCATAATTTGTTCTGTTCTGCTATTTTATTTTGCTGGAAGACCAGATAGATAATCGTACCAAATAAAACAAGAATCAAAAGCAGGCCCAGGGGATAAAACTGCAATCTGTTCAGCAGGTCTGAGTTCCGGTAGTATATTCTTTGGGTAACATTCACATTATCAACCTTGTAATTTACAACAAGCGGCTCATTGTCTGCCTGCATTTTACGAAGTTGTTTGTGCAGAAAAAGCCGGTCCTTTTCCGGCAGGGATGTAAATTTACTGGTATTGGGTACGCCCAGATTGGCCCAGCGGTAAATATCCCCGTTCTCATAGGTTACGATCATCGGGATACTGCTGTTGCTGGCAATGATCTTTTCTTCAAGAGAAACATCGATATCCAGATCTACATTGTTAAAATTTTGATAGGCAACGGCAAGAACTTCCATTTTCAGTCTTTCTTCATTTTTGAATTTTTGAAAGAACTGGTTGGTATTCCATAAAATAAGAGCGACTATTAAGAAGGATGCCAGGGTAAGCACCCATTTAAATACATTCTTAGACTCAGGGAAGTTCATCGAGTATTTAATATTTACCTTGTATAACTTAAAAAGAGTATAGTTATTATCTCTATTGCAAATATTAGTTACTTTTGTTAAAAAGTCAAATGATTTGTTAACAATTATTCCAAAAAATAAAAGTGTTGATCAATTGCAGAACTTTTTACAAAGTGCAATTGCTCCGCGACCCATAGCGCTGGCGAGTACGGTGGATATACATGGAAACCCGAATGTATCTCCTTTCAGTTTTTTTAATATTTTCAGTACAAATCCACCGATACTGATCTTTTCTCCGGCAAGGAGGGTGCGCAACAACACGACCAAGCACACGCTGGAAAATATTCTTGCCACCAAAGAGGTGGTAATCAATGTGGTAAATTACGACATAGTGCAACAAACCTCCCTGGCCAGTACAGAATTTCCGGAGGGTGTAAATGAATTCATAAAGGCAGGATTTAAAATGCTCAAATCAACTATGGTAAAGCCTTTCCGGGTTGCAGAATCACCGGTTCAGTTCGAATGCCGGGTAAATGAGGTGATCCCTCTTGGCAAGGAAGGGGGAGCAGGCAATCTGGTGATAGCCGAAATCCTTTGTATGCATATCGATGAGGCCTGCCTTGATGAAAACGGAAATATAGACCAGCAAAAACTCGATCTGGTAGCCAGAGCCGGAGGCAATTATTACAGCAGGGCGAGGGAAGGTTTTTTTTCCATACCCAAACCACTGCAAACCCTGGGTATCGGGATAGACCAGTTACCGGAATCGGTTCAAAAGAGTCATATTCTGTCCGGAAATGAACTCGCACAGCTCGGAAATACTGATTCGCTGCCCAGTTCGGATGATGTTAATAAGTTTTTGAAAGAGAACCCTGAGTTTGCCGGTATGAATTTAACAGAAATGCATATTTTTGCTAAAGAATTAATAAGAAAAAATGATATTGAAAGTGCATTGAAAGTACTTTTCATTAAATAGACCTGAATAACTATGGAAGTAAGCGGAAAAGTAAAAAAAATTGAAGCAGCTAAAACATTTGGAGCCAGTGGATTCAGAAAAAGGGAGCTGGTTATTGTGACTGAGGAACAATACCCCCAGTTTTTATTGATCGAATTTGTTCAGGACAAATGTGATCTTTTGGATAGCTTGAAGGAAGGTGATCTTGTAAAGATCGGAATTAATTTAAGAGGTCGGGAATGGGTGAATCCTGAAGGAGAAACCAAATATTTCAACTCGATCCAGGGCTGGAGGATAGAAAAAGGACAAAGCCAGGCCGCCGGTACTGTGCCACCAGTTGAATCAGTAGGTAAATTTGCAACCACGGATTCATACAGTGACGAAGACCCCGACGATTTACCATTTTAATATATTTCTGTTTATAAATACTTAAAACTGCAAAAATGAATTTTTTCTTTTTGCAGTTTTTTGTTTCTGATCATGCATATTCTCGGAAAAAAAATACTGTTTCCTCCGGTTGAAACAGCGGATGAAAATGGCCTGCTGGCCATTGGCGGCGATCTTTCTCCCGAAAGGCTGATCCTGGCTTACAAAAGCGGTATCTTCCCCTGGTTTAATGAAGGCGAACCCGTTATCTGGTATAGCCCGCCCGAAAGGATGGTGCTTTTTCCCAAGGATCTGAAGGTATCGAAAAGTATGGAAAAAGTACTTAAAAACGCAAACTTCAGAATCAGCTTCAACGAACATTTCACAGAGGTCATACACCATTGCAAAACCATTGACAGGCCCGGACAGAAAGGAACCTGGATCACCCGGGAAATGCAAAAGGCGTATATCGCTCTGTATGAACTCGGCTATGCCAAATCGGTTGAAGTCTGGCAGAAGGACCGGCTTGTGGGGGGACTTTATGGCATAGACCTGGGGCATGTCTTTACCGGTGAGAGCATGTTCAGCCTGGTGAGCAATGCCTCAAAAGTGGC
>JBFYPZ010000208.1:0-4359 GCA_041303035.1 Flavobacteriaceae bacterium | reverse complement strand
GGCTCTTTCCAGCGGAAATACCTCCACTTCGGGCTTGATCGGAATCCTGGCGGCCAGATCCAGAAATTCGCGGACATCCCGAACAGCTACGTTGGCCACGCTTTTAATTTCCTTTTCCATCCAGAGGTGTTGAGGATAATCCAGCTTCATCAGCCAATCCTTATCATGTTCTTCCTTACGGATTGCGTTGATCACGAGACGTCCGTTCGGTTTCAGGTTCTTAAGGGCTTCCACCACCGGCTTCCAGACAGGAGTGGTATCGATGATGACATGGAGTTTTTCAGGGGGAAGATCCTCTGTACCGCCAGCCCAGACAGCCCCAAGTTCCAGGGAGAAGTCACGCTCTTTTTCACTTCTGGCAAATACAAAAACTTTTGTCCCGGGAAACTTATGCCTCACCATTTTCAATACCAGATGCGCGGATGCCCCAAAACCGGTTAAACCTAAATTCTGACCATCGAGAATTCGGCACAGACGCAGAGAGCGATAACCAATGGCTCCGGCACAAAGAAGCGGGGCAGCTTCGATATCAGAAAAGGTTTCAGGAATTCTGAATGCAAAATCTTCATGAACCTTTGTAAATTCTGCATAACCTCCGTGGGCATCTCTTCCTGTAGCCCTGAATTCATGGCAAAGGTTTTCAAGACCCTCCCGGCAATAATCACATTTTTGACAAGAGGAATAGATCCACGCTATTCCCACACGGTCTCCGGTTTTAAATTTTGTGGTTTCCGGACCCAATTCGACAACATTGCCCACAATCTGATGCCCGGGTATCATGGGAAATTTAAACGGAGGTGTTCTTCCTTCAATTTCATCCAGCTCCGTATGGCAAACGCCGCATGCAGACACCTGTATCAATAATTCAAAAGGCCCTACGGATGGCAGCGACAAATCGACGGCGGTAAGAGGATTTCGATCCTGTCCGATACTACAAATCCGATCTATAACCATTGCTTTCATATTTTTTTATACCTTTTATAATTTATGATAATTTTATTTTGGAATTTTAACACAACATCAACGAAATATGATTATTTTAAATAATCATTTCAATAAAATAGCAGAATCAGTAGTTCTTATCAAAAAAAAAATGACTTGATAAAAAAGAGCAACCTCCAATAACAACCAATTACAACTGATTGATAAAATTAATTTTATCCAAATACAAGAATTATGTGTTCTTTTTTTAATATTATAACAGGAACACCAGGTTCCGAATCATGACAACCAAATAAAGCAACACTTGACAAATCAGGCATTAACAGGCTTGGCATATTTATTGCTATTTTTGTCCTTGCTAAAATTAAATTCTGCTTTATATTTTTTTTCGATTGTAATTTGTTAGATTTATATTTTTCCGAAAAAATTCAATACACAAAGGTTGGCTTATGAAAAAAAAGGATTTGGAATATTTTAAGAAACTTCTCACGGAACAGCTCGAAGATCTTTTGCAGCACGGAGAAAATGCAGTGAGCCGAATGCGTGACCCAGGTGATAATCTTCCGGACCCTACTGACCGTGCATCTTTTGATGCCGACAGAAGTTTTATGCTGAGGATAAGAGATCGGGAAGCCAAACTTATTAACAAAATTCGTGCGGCACTGGAGCGTATTGAAGAGGGCACATTCGGTATTTGTGAAATTTGCGGGGAAGATATATCGGTCAAGCGCTTGATAGCAAGGCCTATGACCAATCAATGCATAGCATGTAAAACAAATGAAGAAAAACTGGAAAAAGCCATTGGAGAGTAAATAAACGGGGAAGGCGAAATATAGGTTGCGCAGCCTGATAAAAGGGTTGAGCAAGGTGGTACGGAGAGTAACATGAAAAGGAATATCAAAAAGCCCAAACCTTTGAGAAAAAGGATCCATACGGGCAGGGCATGCAAAAAATGCGGGAAAGATCCTTACCCAAATTATTTTTTTTGCCCAAGTTGTCATCATAAACTCAGTGAGTATGATGAAGAAGATGATTTTATCTACACTGGAGACAAAGCATTGAACTTGGGAAAATATTTTTAGCACGGAATAATTCTATTTTTTTTCCAATCAAAAACAAGTCCGGCCTTGTTACGACGATCAGGGCCGGATTTTAACACTGCCCCATAAATTGTTTTTTCATCTGGACCCGCAAATATCAAGAAAACCAACACCCCAATTATGAAAAACAAACTTTCGGCTCAAGCATTACATAGGCACATCAAAAGGTTCGACATAACCTGTCAATTCCGCATAACCCATTCCTGAAACCGCCTGACCATTCAGAAAACCTTTCACGGAAACACTTCCTTCCCAATAGGTCACACCTGTTGTTTCCGGAGTATGCATTTCCTGATCATCCACAGTGGATTTGATTTCAAGCTCCAATTTCAGGCTGGGGATTTGTAAGCGCCATTGAGAGGGATAAATTGCCCGGTTCTGGTTGCTTTTCCATGTATTCATTACTTTTAAATCCAAATCTTCACGGGTCAAAATAATAGCGTCTTCCGATACTGTGACAAATGTGACGCTTGAAGCATTACTGAAAGTCCCATCTTTTTTTCTCAAAAAATATGCCATTAATTCGGTGTGATTATCCAATTGAATGCTGAACCAATCCCAGCCCTCCAAATCAGGCTCCAAAGGATTCGTGCTGAATTCATGATCCATCCACGCAAAACCGTCCACTTCAAAAGTTTTAGACCCGACAATTATTTTACCCTGAGCCTTAATCCGGGTAAACGAATAATAACAGCTGGCGCTTTCAGGCTGATGTCCCTTTCGGCTGTAACCTTGATCTCCATGTAAAACAGGTTTTTTCATAGGAGCCAAGGTAAATTCAAACGAAAAATCCCGGGTATCTGCTTTGAGGATATGATTTTGAGGCATCAAATACAAAGACCAGTTTTTTAAGAATATGTGTGTCCTGTCACCCATTCGAACAGCTCCGGCGATATCCATGGCCTGACGTGCCATTAGTTCGGCCTGATGATGCTTTTTCTCTGATATTTCCGTTAACGCAGCGTGGCCTAAAATCAGTTGTTGAGTTCTCCAGGGAGAAACTTTATCCGACCCCTTTTGCGGATCCATGGATTCATCACCGATACGACTCCTGAAAAATGTCAGCTGGAATCCGAATTTCAGTCCGTTTTTATCCGACACATTACCTGTATAGTACCACCATTCGGTCTTGAAGCCAGGATGAGGACCATGATCTTCCGGAAATTTAAGATGACATGGTCCGGTAACATAAAACAATGGATTCGAGGCCGAAACGGAAATTCCGCTAAATATAAAAGTGAGACACACTACCCAGGCTATCGTCAGGTTTCGGAATTTTTTCATTTTATCTTTCTCTCAGCAAATTTGCCGGTGGTTGCATAAATACCATTCTAATGGCCGGTATGGCGGCGGCGAGAGCGGTCAAAACAATCAACGGATATGAAAGAGCCAGGGTATGCAAGTCCATACTGTGCAGGAAAGTCCATCCGAAGGACTGTTTGTTGATGACAAAAACCAGTATGTACGACAGGGAAATCCCGCACAAAATTCCTAAAAGCTCTCCGGTAATCACAATAAGAAATGCTTCCCAAAAAATCATGGCCCTTATTTGACCATAACTTCCGCCGACGGCAAAAATGGTATTGAGTTCACGACTTCTTTCCAATACTGAAACGGTAAGGGTTGAGGTAATTCCCAGGGCCGCCACTATCAGAGCGATCAATAGAAGAATTGTTGTAATGGCAAAAGTTTCATCAAAAATTTTTAAAATGGCCTTTCGAAGATCAGTTCCAAGGGTTACATGCACGGAATCTCCGCAACATTCAATGATTCGATTTCGCATTTGCAGTATAGCTTCATCAGTTTCTTTTTCCCTTTCCCTGAAAAATACACGCACCCCACCCCAATTCAAATCCCCTGTCCTTTCCTGATAATGCTCCAGAGAATAGTAAACCACGCCTCCCTGTGTACGATAATCTCTCACGACACCGATTACGGGAAGTTCAAACCATGTTCCACGAATAGAGGTTTGAAAAAGTTTCCCCGCGCCAAGGCCCGTTCGATTGGCAAAAACCTCGGAGACCAGAACCCCTTCCCCTTTTTTCAATCGTTGCACCCCTGTTTTCATGTCGCCTTCAGTCCAGTAGAAGGTGCCATGCCGAAGATAGACATCCCATTTGAGGGCTTCAAACTGATAAAGATTTTTTTCGTAATTAAGATAAATGCGCCGATAAATGTCAATGTCGACCGGTTCTTCCAGGTTATTGAAAAAGTCCATCACATTTTTAGGCACAGGGTCTCTGTATCTGTTAATATCCGCCATTTTTGATCGAACAAAAAGGTCTCCCGTAACTGTCTGATACGCCCAAATTTCAAC
>JBFYPZ010000207.1:0-4370 GCA_041303035.1 Flavobacteriaceae bacterium | reverse complement strand
CTGACCTTCAGGAGCAAAATCGATACAAATAAAGTTTCCGCAGGACTCAAAGACGGTATCTTGAAAGTAACGATGCCAAAAGCCCAAGAGCGTCAACCCCAAAAAATCATTGTTAAATCAGAATAACTTTTGGGAGGCCGGGGTACGGCCTAAATACGAATCAAGGAGGACACAATGGAAGACAGGGACATTCAGGTACAGGGAAAAAAAGAGGTCGATGCCCAGGGGGAATTGACCCAGGAGGGCCCATTTTTCGTACCTAACGTTGATATATTCGAAGATAATGACAACATAGTGTTAATAGCGGATATTCCCGGGGTTGGCAAAGATAATATTGATATTCGAATAGAAGACGGGCAATTGCGCATACAGGGAAAAGTATCCAAAGAGGTTCCGGGAGATTATGTACTTTCAGAATACTCCATTGGAGATTATCATAGCAATTTTGCGCTATCCACCGTTATTGACCAATCGGGCGTTCAGGCATCCATGAAAAATGGGGTTCTCAGGATTGTTTTACCTAAATCGGATAAATCAAAACCAAGAAAAATCGCTATAAAATCAAATTAAGAAAAATTAGAGAAAAAGGAGGATTAAAAATGTTTCCGAAAAGATTTATTGATTTTCCGGACTGGAATGTGGGTAATCCGTTCTTAGACTTCGAACATATGCGACGTGAAATGAACAGGCTTGCTGAAGGGTTCAGAAGCGGGTTGCCTAATTTCTCCAACGCGGGAGTTTTCCCTCTCACCAACGTGAGTGAGGACATTAATAATTACTATGTCAGGGCGGAGCTTCCGGGTATGAATACCGAGGATATCGAAATTTCGGCAACAGATAGCAGTTTATCCATTTCAGGTCAAAGGATTATACCCAGAGAAGGTGATAATGTCCGATACCATCGTCGGGAAAGAGAAGCGGGAAAATTCAGCAGAATGATAAGCCTTCCCGGTTCCGTGGACACGGATAAGGTACGAGCAAGCTTTACGGATGGAATACTCACTATTGTTCTTCCAAAATCCGAAGCTATGAAACCGAAACAAATTGAGGTCAAATAAGGAAAGAATTATCAGCGTTCAGAGGGGAGGAATTACAAATGACTGAAATGAATAGCAGAGAGATTCAAGCAAGGGAAAAGAAAGATGTGGCTGCCGCACCTGAACAGACGAAACCCGGACTTCTTTTCACACCGGCTGTTGATATTTTCGAAAACGACCAGGAGTTGACTGTTGTTGCCGACCTGCCGGGTGTCAAACCTCAAAATCTCGAAATCGACTTGCGAAAAGACACCCTTAGTATTATCGGTGATGTTGAAGCGCCTGAAGGTCCGGGAGAAACAGACCATATCAGGGAATATAGAACCGGACGGTTCCTGAGACAGTTTACCTTGTCCGAAGTTATCGACCAAAGCAAGATAGCGGCGTCGCTAAAAAACGGGGTTCTACGATTGAGACTTCCCAAGGTAGAAAAAGCCATGCCTCGAAAAATCATGGTACAAGCTGGATAATATCATTTTGACGGTGTTGCGAGTTCGACGGGAAATAACCAACATTCAGATCATCTTGCTGGTTTTGGTATTGAAAGGCCGCTCTCGGGTATATACCGAATCGGCCTTTTACTTTTTTGAGCAATAGAAAAATGGGCCTTCGTGTCCATTTTTTGAAAAGGGCTCAGTTAAGATGGCGCTAAAAAATTATTACATCATCATGGGAATTTCACCGAGTACCAGCGCTGAAGAAGTCCGAGGCGCTTTTCGTCAATTAGCAAAAAAATTTCATCCGGATAAAGCCGGAGGGGAGAGAACAGCTTTTTTTCAAGAAATTACAGAGGGTTATAGAGTTCTTTCCGACCCTGAAAAACGGAAACTTTACAATCAAAAGTTAACGGAAGAAAATTATTTGCATCTTTTGATTTAGGTATATATTATATAATCGGTGCTTGAACGAAAAATCTTTTAGTCTCTCCCCGTGATGGGGTATTTTTCGTTCAGGCACTTAAAATGTTGTCTTTAGCTTATATTCGGGCTTAGTTTTATAGCATTAATCTCACCATAACAGAAAGGAATGATCAGTATGCCGCTTTTTATAGGTGAACAAACAAAATCAACACTAAAATACCATGTGTTATTTGTAGTATTAGGGCTTTTATTGCTTTTTTCAGGCGTTGTCACAGCCAATGCAAAGATTGCTGCTCCCCAAATGGTACCTCAGAGTTTCACGGAGTTGGCTGAAAGTGTCAGCCCGGGCGTGGTCAATATCAGAACTGTAAAAACAATTAAGGGTGGAGGCCCGGTCTTTAGACAATTTCAACGAGGTCCTTTTGGTCAGGATGATCCTTTCAGAGACTTCTTTGATGATTTTTTCGGTGAAGAACAGCAGCGAGAGCACAAACAAAGAAGTCTGGGGTCCGGATTCATCATTGCTCCGGAAGGATATATCGTCACCAATAATCATGTTATCGAAGGTGCTGATGAGATTATTGTCAAGTTAAAGAATGGCAAAGAATTCGAAGCCGAAATTGTCGGAAGAGATTCCAACACAGATTTGGCATTGCTGAAAGTAAAGTCCCCTGAAAATTTCCAGGCTGTGCAAATGGGTGATTCCGATTCTCTTCAGGTAGGTCAATGGGTGGTGGCAATCGGCAGCCCTTTCGGGTTGGAGCAAACTGTAACAGCCGGCATTGTCAGTGCTAAAGGTCGGGTTATCGGCTCAGGTCCCTATGATGATTTTATTCAGACGGACGCTTCCATTAATCCTGGAAACAGTGGAGGGCCACTTACCAATATGGAAGGTGAAGTCGTTGGAATTAACACAGCAATCGTTGCCAGCGGTCAGGGTATCGGGTTTGCTATTCCGATCAACCTGGCCAAAGGAATTATCCAGCAGCTTAAAACAAAGGGAGAGGTGACCCGCGGATGGCTCGGTGTAGCCATTCAGGATCTGTCCAAAGAGATGGCGGAATATTACAACCTTAAAGAAACCAAGGGAGTATTGGTAGCCAAGATATTTGAAAATGATCCCGCCGATAAAGCCGGTATTAAAGCACAGGATATAATTACTTCCATCAACGGAAAAAAAATAGAAACCAGCCGTGAACTGACCTCAATGATCGCCGGTTTGGTAGTTGGAGAAAAAGTCGAAGTAACGGTGCTTCGCAATGGAAAAGAGAAAACTTTTACTGTTAAAATCGCAAAACGCGAAGATGATAAGCTAGCATCCGATAGCACTTTGAAAAATGCGGAAACCGGAGAATTAGGTATTCAAGTTTCCAATATTACTCCGGAAATTGCTGATCGATTTAATATTTCAGAAGCTGACGGTATAGTCGTGACCGGGGTGGAGTCCGATAGCAAAAGCGATGTTGCAGGAATACAAACAGGAGATATCATAAGAGAAATTAACCGCGAGCGGATTAGAAACATTGATGATTTTAAAAACATCTTGCTTACCCTTAAGCAAGGAGAGCCCATCAGCATGTTTATTCACCGAATAAATGTGGGGTTTATTGTGGTTCAGATGGTCAAATAGAACGAAAAAAAGTCTAAACAAAAAAGGGGCGACTAAATAATCGCCCTTTTTTGTTTTGGTTCTTCCCTTTAGGTTCTTAACCGGCATTTAGCCTGTCTATTTGATTAATACATATCTTCATCATAGGCAGGGGTTTTATTGCCCTTTTTCTTTTTTTCAGGCTTTTCAGCAATCATGGCTTCGGTGGTAAGCATCAGGCCTGCCACCGATGCCGCGTTCTGGAGTGCAAACCGTACCACTTTTGCCGGGTCAATGACGCCCGCCTTCATAAGGTTCTCGAATTTGTCTTCGGTGACATTAAAGCCGTAGTCATCTTTGCCTTCCAATACCTTATTCAATATCGGAGATCCCTCATATCCTGCATTTTCAACAATTTGTCGAAGCGGTTCTTCCAGGGCTCTCTTCAAGATGTTTAAACCGTGTTTTTCATCACCTGAAAGCTTCAGTTTGTCCAACGCAGCGGAACACCGGATTAGAGCAACCCCGCCGCCTGGAACTATACCTTCTTCTACAGCAGCTCTTGTAGCATTGAGGGCGTCTTCCACCCTGGCTTTCTTTTCTTTCATTTCAACTTCAGAGCCTGCTCCTATGCTGATAACGGCCACACCGCCAGTGAGTTTGGCAAGTCGCTCCTGAAGCTTTTCTCTGTCATAATCCGATGTCGTGTCTTCGATTTGACTTCGGATCTGGCGCATTCGGTCTTCAATCTTTTTAATATCTCCGGATCCGTCTATGATTGTGGTATTATCTTTGTCGATTTTAACGGTTTTACATGAGCCGAGATCATTAATACCAACCTTTTCCAGTTTGATTCCAACGTCTTCGGAAATGACGGCACCACCT
>JBFYPZ010000206.1:0-4372 GCA_041303035.1 Flavobacteriaceae bacterium | reverse complement strand
TCTCCAAGGCCCTTTATCCGCCTCTCTGAGCTGAATACTGCTATAGGTTCTCCAAGCAGGCGGCTCCAAGGTTAAAGACTGCGTTGTGGTTAATCGGTCCTTCCTGTACCATTTGTGGTAAACAACAGTCTTTTCAGGAACCGGGTCAAACACTGTAAAACTGGAAATACTTTTTGCAGAAATAGAAAAGACTACCGCGGGATTAATAGGGTAAAAGTTTTTTACCGCTTCACACATAAATGCTTCCTTAAGGGTCAGATTTTCCAAATTAGGTGCGGGTAAATACTCTATCGATGGCTCTTCCTTGGAATCCTGGATTCCTTTGATATCTTGGTTCTCCTGAGAAAAAGCTGCTGCTTGGAAAAATGCCGAATAAATTATGATTATGGTGACAATAAGAAATTTTGTTTTCATACGCAAAAATTTTTCCAATAAAAATTTAAAATCATTTTCTTTTTAATATTCAATACAACTTTCCACAATTTTATAAAAGGAGGTCAAGGTTTTTTTCAAATATTTCTCAAATAATATGTTAATCTTTAAAAATAATTATTTGAAATAAAAAAACATCTATTTTCAGATTGTGTTTTTCTATCCTTGACATAAACTTTATATTGCCTTAAAAAAATTGATTTCTTTCGTCTTTTTCATTTACGTGGTTATCGTTGAAAACTTAAACGGGAAAAAGACTGATCAGTACAAACAAAACCATAGCCCCTTTAAGGTCATGGATTTGCAAACCCCTTTTATACCCGACACGAATTAAAATGATGAAAAGATCTAAAATTAATGACATTCGAAACATTGGAATCATTGCCCATATCGACGCAGGCAAAACTACCGTGACGGAACGTATACTTTACTATACCGGTAAGTCGCATAAAATGGGTGAGGTCCATGATGGCGAAGCTATTATGGACTGGATGCCTGATGAACAGGAACGTGGAATCACCATCACCTCAGCGGTAACTACTTGCCGATGGAAAGACTGTGATATTCAAATTATCGATACACCCGGCCATGTGGATTTTACAATTGAGGTTGAACGAAGTCTTAGGGTCTTGGATGGAGCCATTGGTGTATTTTGTGCCGTAGGTGGTGTCGAACCACAATCCGAAACCGTTTGGCGTCAGGCTGATAAATATAAAGTCCCCAAGATGGCGTTCATTAACAAATTAGATCGCATCGGAGCGGATTTCTTTGGTGTCGTTGAAATGATAAGGGATCGGTTAAAAGCTAATCCCTTGATTTTGGAGTTGCCCATAGGCAGTGAAGAAAACTTCACAGGTGTTATTGATTTGCTGAATATGCAACAGATTTTATGGAACGATGACAGCCTGGGGGCCACCTTTAATTATCAGCAAATAGCCCCGGAATTGCTTGAACAGGCACAAGAGTATCGTGAAAAAATCATCGAAGTCTTGGCCGAAATTGATGACGTTATCATGGAGGCATATCTTTCGGAAGAACCTATCTCTACTGAAACCTTGATCAAAGCAATCCGTAAAGGGACCATTGAAATGAAGATAGTTCCGGTGATTTGTGGTAGTGCTTTGCGAAACAAAGGGATTCAACCCCTTTTGGATTATATTGTGGAGTTTCTTCCCAGCCCGGCGGATATACCTCCAATAAAAGGCAGCCATCCAACAACCGGGGAAGTTGTTGAATGCCCGCCATTGGAAAAGGTGCCTTTAGCCGCTCTGATTTTTAAAGTTTCCATGATAGAGGGAAGGAAACTTTCTTTTGTTCGGATTTACAGCGGAAAATTGCATGTAGGTGACGAAGTTTATAATCCTGCGCGGAATAAAAAAGAAAAGGTGTCTCGAATCTTGAAAATGCATGCTAACAAACGAGAACGAATCGAGGAAGCAGGTGCGGGTTCCATTTTAAGCGTTGTGGGCCTTAAGGAATCTTCTACTGGTGAAACCTTATGTTCTCCGGACCATCCCGTGCTTCTTGAAAAAATGGATTTTTATGAACCGGTTATCTCAGTGGCTGTTGAACCAAAAACTCATGCAGATCAGGATAAACTTGACCAGGTTCTCGAAAAATTATCCGCGGAAGATCCCACCTTAAAGGTTCGTAAGGATGAAGATACTGGCCAGACTATTGTATCAGGCATGGGAGAACTTCACCTGGAAATCATCACAAGTCGCATGCTCCGGGAATTCAAAACCAGCGTCAATGTGGGAAAACCCCAAGTTGTATACCGGGAAACAATTGAAAAGAAGGGGGAAGCCTCTGCTATTTTTGACAGGGAAGTTGCCGGTCAACATCATTTTGGTGAGGTTCACCTTGTTTTAAAACCGCGCTCGCGAGGCACTGGAAATCGCTTTTCGTCACAAATTTCCGCAGAAACAATCCCGGATGTATTTATTCCAGCCATTGAAAAAAGTGTTTTGGAATCACTGGAAAGCGGCATGCTGATGGGATATCCGGTAGTGGACATTGACGCTGTTTTGGCGGGCGGTTCATTTAAAGAATCCATGGGTAGCGAACTTGCCTACAAAGTCGCCGCATCCATGGCTTGCAACGAGGCGTTGAAAGACGGCAAGCCATTCTTGCTGGATCCGATCATGAAAATAGAGATTCTTGTTCCTGAAACAGCTATGGGCGATGTTATCGGTGACTTGAACTCAAAAAATGGTAAAATCGAATCTATTGCAGCCAAGGCCGGTGTCCAGGTAATCAAAGCTATCGTTCCCCTTGCCAAAATGTTCGGCTATTCTACTTCACTTCGTTCGGCAACCCAAGGACGAGGCACATTTTCCATGCAGTTTTCCCATTTTGATCGCATATAGCAGAGAATCAAACCACTCAAAAGGTATTGGGTCGAACAAGGAAATAAGATCAATTATCGTTGCCTGACAGGCTCATTTCTGAGGGTTTCTTCAAGATTTTTTCGAGTCTTCTTAAGAAGGTCTTCTATTTCTTTTTTTCGATAAGGGTCTTTTGTATTTTCAAATGCTTTTTCCAGGTGAAAAATAGTATTTCTGGAATCTTGTTTTTTTTCGTAGTAAAGCCCAAGATAATAATGAGCATCTGCAAGATTTCCGAGTTTGCCGTAACTTTCTCCTAAAAAATAGTAAGCCTGCTCATAATCAGAGTGACCTGCGATCAGCTTGTTAAAGATAGATGCAGCTTCGGTGAATCTGCCGAGCTCCATCTGAGTTCGACCAAGATAAAACAACGTTTCAGGGTCATCTTCATACAGTCCGATGGAACTTTTTAAAATAGTCAGAGCATCCGAAAGACGTCCATCAAGAAAATAAATACGACCCAATTCTCCTAAAATGGAACTGTCCAGGGGATTATGTTCCAAAGCAACCTGAAGATGAACGACAGCATCTTTACGAAGACCGCTTCTGGCCAGAATCAAACCATATCCGTAGGATGCCAGGGCATCATCCGGATTTTTATTCACAGCGGTTTTAAAAAGCGTCATGGCCTTGGCTTGATTGCCATATAGCGCCAGAAGCCGTGTGTGCGCTTTTTTAAAACCTTCGGTAGCTCCCTTATACGGAAGGTTCTTTTGGTTCTGTGACCAGGAGTCAATATAGGCAATTCGGTCTTCGGCCGCCGGATGCGTAGCTAAGTAATTAGGAATATTGTCGAACCATCGCTTACTACGGATTTTGTTCAGAGTTGTCATCAGCGCAGTGCCGTCATAACCGACACGGGTCAGGTTTTCTAGACCGATCTTATCCGCCTGAATTTCATCCTCACGGCTATAAGCAAGCACCAAGGACTGAGCGGCGGCCATTGATCCGATTGTTACCGCCTGTGCTGCAGTCTCGGACCCGCTTATGCCCAAAAAAACTCCTGCAGCAAGACCTGCTAAAGTGGCAAGGTTTATTTTGGAAGACCTGTCGATTTTATCGGAAATATGGCGGCATTGAACATGAGCGATTTCGTGCCCAAGTATTCCAGCCAGCTCGTCTTCAGACTCCATGGCTTCTATCAGTCCTCTATAAATAAAAATATGGCCGGCAGGAGTGGCGAACGCATTGTAAACATCTGAATCAATGACATAAAAATTATAAGAAAATGGCTGAGAGGTAAGCCCCTTGACAATACTTTGTCCGATGGAATTAACATAGTCCACAATATATGGGTCTTTAACCAAACTTAATTGATCAAAAAGGACTTTCATAAACTCCCGGGAAAGTTCTTCTTCCTCTGCAATAGTGATCGCCATGGATGAAGTATAAAATAACGGGCTGTTCAACACAAAAATAACCGTAAGAACAGCCAGGAATTTTTTGAATAAACGCATTAACTTTTTATCCTGTTTTGATAGAAAAACTTGATTTTTTATAAATAAATTTAAAGATTTTATGTTATCATCCTGATGTATTTAATTATTGCCTTA
>JBFYPZ010000205.1:0-4384 GCA_041303035.1 Flavobacteriaceae bacterium | reverse complement strand
CCCGCGAGGCATCGCGGGGCTACGATTTATAAATCCCTTCATGATTACTTGACTTTGTCCTTTATACTTTGTCCTTTATCCTTGTCCTCCTGTCTCCTGGTTGATGTCTCATATCTCATATCTCAAATCTCAATACTCAATACTTTATCCTTTATCCTTTGTCCTTTTCAAAGCCAACCGGTATTCTGACATAAGCACTTTAACATCATCCACCATTTTCTGGTGAATCAGGGCAACTGTTTCTGCGTTATAACCGAACAGCGGACCGTTTTCCTCTTTATCTTCGTCCCTGCCACGCAAATTTAGCTCTTTATCGACAATAAAAGCATAAGGGCTGTAAAAATTCGGATCAAGTGTATAGGGTGTTTTAAAGCTGTTGAACAAGGCATTAATCTCGGCATCCTGTAAAAAAACAAAATACCATTTTTCGATATTGGCAAAGGTTCCCATTTCTTTTTTCAATTGGGCTGCTTCTGTTTCGGAGCCTGCGGGCAATACAATGACCATCTGAAAATCCGGGTAACCGTAAAAATTCTTGTAGATCTTTTCATTCAGGTTCAGCGCATTCGTTTTGTGTAACAGCAGGTCTTTGCCAAAAAAGGCAACAACGGTAACATGGTCTGTGAATGTAAGATCGCCTGCTTGTTTAAAAGAGCTTATATTTTCAACCTGTTCCGTTAGTACCGGCAATTTCGTGTATTGATGCGTACCTGTCAGCAGTGTTAAATAAAAAATGAGCGGCCCGAAGAACAGGATAGCCAGTATTATTTTATTCCTTTTATTGATCTTAGTCATTTTCGTTTTTTTTGGCCTGTAAAGGGTGTATAAAAATAAAAAAAGCGTTCTGAAATCTCAAAACGCCTGTCTATTATGTGGTTTCATTTATTGCCATTTGGTGAGACTGTGGTCAATTTCACCCAGGGCACCGCCTTCATACAAAAGGTAAAAGGACAGATATAAAATAAGAAAAACAGTTGTCCAGACTATCGAACGTCGTAGCCAGGTCTTTTCGTCTTTTAAATGCATAAAGTACCAGGCAATTCCATAGGCTTTAACCAGGGTTAAAATAAGGAAGATCCAGTTAAGGTAACTGGTTCCCAAAAAATTGTTCAGGTGCAAGGCATGGGGTTTTAATATACCCAGTATGACTTCCACTACGGTTACCAGAGATAGAAATGCGAATACCCTCCAGATAAGCCCGGAATGAGAATGTACATGGTGATTGCCATGCGGGTGCGAATGTGAATGTGAATCTGAATGTGACATATGAATTTATCAGAATTAGATTAGATAGAAGAAGGTGAATACAAAGACCCAGACCAAATCAACGAAATGCCAGTAAAGTCCCACTTTTTCGACCATTTCGTAATGGCCTCTTTTTTGGTAGGTACCCAGTATTACATTGATAAAAATGATGATATTGATCAATATACCGGAAAATACGTGAAACCCGTGAAAGCCTGTAATGAAGAAAAAGAAGTCGGCAAAAAGGGTTTTTCCGTATTCATTTACTTTCAGGTTGGCCCCTTTCACTACGCTTTTGGCATTGGACAGGTATTTTTTAGCCTCTTCTTTAGATACAATAATCTTGTGTTTGGTGGCAGGATCAACTTTCTCCAGTCGCAGATTGATATTTGGAGAGGCTTCAAAGCCTTTTATTACCTGTTCGAGCGTAGCAGGTGGCAGGGCACCTTCTTCCTTAAACCAAATACCGTTGCTCCGGGTATGCTGTACTCTTTCTGAAGGAGTTTTTGCGCTAAAGCTTTCCAGTGTAACCTGGTGGCCGGATTCATCAACGAATTGTACCACTTTGCCATCATTTAAAATTACCGCGCCATAGCTGCCTCCAATAAAATGTTTCCATTCCCAGGCCTGTGAGCCGAGGAAGATCAGACCACCTATGATCGTAAGGCCCATATAAAAGGCAACTTTTCCCTGTTTCATTTGTTTTCCCGCATCGACTGCCAGCACCATGGTGACGGAAGAGAAGATCAGGACAAAGGTCATGAAAGCCACATAATACATGGGGTAATGTCCGTGAATAAAGGGGAAGTGCGTAAATACCTCATCGGCAATTGGCCAGGTATCGTAGAATTTAAAACGCATCAGCCCATAAGCTCCAAGAAAACCGGAAAAAGTGAGCGCATCAGACACGATGAAAAACCACATCATCATTTTGCCATAACTGGCGCTAAACGGTTCGGCGCCACCGCCATCCCAAGCTTTTCCTTTATGATTTTCAGCAACAGTTGCCTCCATAAAAAAGATTTTATTTAAATAGGATTCTTTATTGAATCAGTTAAAAAATATTTACTTAAATACTGATGAAACGCAAAAATATAAAAATAAACCAAACTACCATTTGTTTTTTAATTTATTACCTGCTTATGGGTTCTAGTTGATGAAGACGAAGAACAAAAACAAATACAACCACAAAAGATCCAGAAAATGCCAGAAAATGAGTCCGAGTTCAAGTCCCAGTTTGTTGATGCTGCTGTACTTTCTTTGAAGGTGTTTCCATAGAATAACGATCAGGACGATGAGTCCGGCGAACATATGCACCATATGCGCCATGGTGATGACGTACAGGAAAGAGGTTGCGATATTGCTTTTTTCTCCTGTGAAGTAGAGCCCTGAATCAATCAGCTGAGAAAAACCTTCCAGCTGAAAAAACACAAATCCGAGTCCGAGAGCAAGTGTTATGGAGAGCCACAAGGTAGTTTTTGAGCGGAGGTCATGGGAAATGGTTTTTTTCGCGAGAAAAAATGTCAGACTTCCCAGCAATATGAGCAGCGTACTGATATAGAAAGCCTGCGGGATTTCAAAATTTACCCAGTCCTCTCTTTTGGTGCTAACCACATAGGCACTGGTGAGACCGGCGAACATCATGGTCATGCTGATCATGGATACCAGCAGCATTTGTTTATAAGAGCGCTCTTTTACTTTTTGTTCTAATTCCATCAATGCAAAAATTTATCGATCACGAAGATGATCTGGATCAAAGTTATGTATAATACACTGGAAAGCATTAATTTTTTTGCTTCAGCATCTGTCTGTTTAATATGAAGGCGGTAACCGTAAAACAGGATGACCAGCCCTAATAAAAGAACAAGGACAGCTGAAAAAGGCAGGAGATACAGGTCGCCCGTGATTCTCAGCACAGGAAAAACAGAGACCAGTATCATGAAAATTGTATACAGGATAATCAGTTTGCTGGCTTTTTTATTTTTTTCACCGGTGGGCATGAGGTTAAAGCCGGCTTTTTTGTATTCTTCAAACTGCAGCCAGCCGATGGCCCAGAAATGTGGAAATTGCCAGAAAAATTGGATCAGGAACAAGACACCTGCTTCAATGCCAAATTTTCCTGTTGCTGCCACCCAGCCCAGCATAAAAGGGATGGCACCGGGTATAGCTCCTACAAATACAGAGATCGGAGATACCGGTTTCATGGGAGTATACACACTGGTATAAAGAAAAATAGAAATGGAAGCGAACAGTGCTGTTTTTGGGTTGATGGTATACAGGATGGCGATTCCCAGAAGGGTAAGGCTTACAGCGATGGTCATGGCTGTGGTTACGCTCATTCTGCCTGCGGGAATAGGCCTGTTCATGGTTCGTTTCATGACGGCATCCGGCACTTTTTCTATGATCTGGTTAAATGCGTTTGAAGCGCCAACCATGCAATAGCCGCCCACTGCCAGCAGCAGCACGGTTTTTAATTCAACTGTTGGTGCTGCCAGAAAATAACCGGCAAGCGAGGAAACGACCACGCTTACTGAGAGTCCGAATTTGGTCAGTTGTTTGAGATCACTAAAAAGCAATGCGATCGAAAATTGTTTAGCTGTTGAGTTCAATATGTCCTGCACAAGGCGATTCTTAAAAACGCTGCGAATATAGGAAATATTAAAAGTTTAATTGTAAAAAAATATTTCAAAAAAACTAAAAAATGACTTTGTGATATTTGAAAATAGTTTAAATTTGCGCTCCAATTATCAGAGAAGTTCTTATAATTTTTTGCGAAAGTAGCTCAGGGGTAGAGCATCACCTTGCCAAGGTGAGGGTCGCGGGTTCGAATCCCGTTTTTCGCTCAGACACCACAAATTATTTGCGCAGGCAAATAGGCTCGGGTGGTGGAAAGGTAGACACGTTGGACTTAAAATCCAATGGGCAGAAATGCCCGTGCGGGTTCAAGTCCCGCCCCGAGTACAGATGAACAGAAAGCCGAAACGCAAGTTTCGGCTTTCTTGTTTTTGCGAAGCAAACTGAGCTTGCTCAGGCTTGCGCAGGCAAAAACAAGAATCAACCTGTGTAACAGGTTGGGCTTTCTGTTCTCAACATGACGTATCGGGACTGGCCGCAGGCAATTCCCGCAAATTATTTATCC
>JBFYPZ010000204.1:0-4385 GCA_041303035.1 Flavobacteriaceae bacterium | reverse complement strand
TACATTGCTAGTGCAAACAGACATATTTCTTATCTTTACAAAAAAAGCATATGGCTTTTAATTCTGTTTCCTTGCGCACACGCATTTTTATAGCCATGATCTTTTTGGTTGTGGTCTCCTCCTTACTCATAGCGACCATTACTATCATTCAGTACAATGAGCAGGCCCGGGAATACCATGAAAAAAGGCTTGAGAGAAAGGAAACGGCAATCAAATCAGCAATTACCTATGAATTGTTTCGCGACAAAAGTATTCAGCCGGATACCATAGCCACAAGCAGCCTGCTCACACAAAAAATCAATGAGATCTCGGACATTCATAACCTCGATGTACATATTTACAGTATTAACGGTGATTTGCTCGCGAGCTCAGATCATGCCAAAGAAAGCATTATACAGCGAAAACTTAGCAACAAAATTGTAAGAAAAATTGCTTTCGATCCAGGTCATCGTGTACTAATTTATGATGAAGACGTCAAATCAAGGCACTATCTGTCGGCATATTCCTATATCCACAATATGAATTCCAGGCCAGTTGCCATCCTTGGTGTGCCATACGTACAGGATAATACATTGCAGGACTACGAACTCAGGGAATTTTTGCAAAGGCTGATGCTTGTATATCTGCTGATCCTAATTCTGGCTATTCTTACGGCTTTTTTGTTGTCGAAATACATAACCAAAACCATGGATTATGTGAGTGAAAAATTAAAGGCAACAAGTTTGGGGGCAAGGAATGAAAAGATTCTATTAAAAAATACGAATGACAGTATTTATGCCCTGGTAAGTTCTTACAACAATATGGTCGACCAGCTCGAAGCAAGTGCTTTGAGCCTGGCTGAGTCAGAGCGGAAACAGGCCTGGCAGGAAATGGCCAAGCAGGTGGCACACGAGATCAAAAATCCGCTTACGCCCATGCGCTTGACTGTGCAGAGTTTTGAGCGCAATTTTGATCCAAAGGACCCTGATATCAGGAATAAAGTCGCTGAATTTAGCGATATACTTATTCAACAAATAGACACAATGAGCAGTATCGCTTCTGCTTTTTCCAGTTTTGCCCAAATGCCGGCACAGAACAAGGAATCATTGAATGTAGTATCTGAGGTCAAACTCGCCCTTGATCTCTTTCAGGAACCATTTATTCATTTTAATCCTGAAAAGAAAGCCATTTATGCAGATCTGGATAAAATACAACTGACCAGGATCATCACAAATCTCATGACCAATGCGATACAGGCTGTGCGAAATGAGGAGGATCCGAATATTTCCGTACACGTCAGTGAAACAGAAAATGAGGTAAGCATCAGTGTTTCTGATAACGGCGAAGGCATCGCCGAATCGGATACAGCAAAAATATTTGAACCGAAATTCACCACAAAAAATAGTGGTATGGGCTTGGGTCTGGCCATGGTAAAAAAAATAGTTGAGACCTATAATGGCAGTATCACAGTGAATTCAAGCCTTAACGAAGGGGCTGTCTTTCTGGTTCGATTTCCAAAGCATTAAAATTATTTGATATGTCGTACAAGAATTTAATTATTGAGAAAAAAGAACTCCGTGCACTGATAACGATCAACAGGCCTGAAAAGTTAAATGCCCTGAACAAAGAGACTATACAGGAATTGCATGATGCCTTTAAAGAACTTCAAAGAGATGATGATGTCAGGGTTATTATTTTAACCGGAGGAGGAAGCAAATCATTTGTTGCCGGAGCTGATATTTCTGAGTTCTCAGGTTTCGATGTTAAGCAGGGTGCTTCTTTGGCCAGGGAAGGACAGAAATTGCTTTTTGATTTCATCGAAAATTTATCTACGCCGGTGATAGCTGCGGTAAACGGCTTTGCCCTGGGAGGAGGCCTGGAACTCGCCATGGCCTGTCATATAAGAGTTGCGAGCAAAAATGCAAAAATGGGCTTACCTGAGGTTTCTTTAGGATTGATACCGGGATATGGAGGCACCCAAAGATTGCCCCGGCTGGTTGGTAAAGGCAAGGCAATGGAAATGATCATGACGGCCGGAATGGTATCAGCCGACCAGGCTTACCAGTACAACCTGGTAAATTACGTGGTTGAACAGGAAGAGCTCCTTTCTTTTTGTGAAAGACTGGCAGACAGGATCTCAAACAATTCCTACACAGCTATTGAAGCAGCGATCAAGGCGATAAACGCGAATTTCAGTCATGACAGAAACGGCTTCGATGTAGAAATTGAAGCCTTTGGTAAATGCTTTGGAACCGACGATTTTGTGGAAGGTACCCGGGCATTTATGGAGAAAAGAAAACCCAATTTCTGAGGATCAGTTTAATCCTCCCTTTCTGTTAGGCGATTTTTGTTTTGGCCATTCGGTTTGTTTTCCATCCTTATCCAGTGGCAGTATCCTTTGTTCTACTGACGATCTTATTGGGTCTTCACTGGCCATATAGGCAAGAATTGCCGTCAGGATCACGTTGTTCTTCAGGTCATCAAAAACAATTTTGTCATAGGTATCCAGGTTGGTATGCCAGGTATAGTTTCCATAAGACCAGCCCAGAGAAGATAGCATGAAAGCAGGTGCGCCCGCGGCTGCAAAAGAGGCATGGTCAGAGCCTCCGCCGGGAGGCATCCCGGGAAAATCTGTTTTGATATCCTTTTTTACATCCTGAGGTACCGGTCTTAACCAGCGGCTGAGGTAATCATAGGAATTTATAAACCCCGAGCCCGAAATATTTACGACCCGGCCGGTACCGTTGTCCAGGTTGAAAAGAGCCTGTACATTTTTTGTGATTTCCGGATGGTCTTCAACAAAAGCCCGTGAGCCGTTCAGGCCCTGCTCCTCGCTTCCCCAGTGCCCGACAAGGATAGTCCTTTTTGGGTTTGGATAATACTTTTTCAGAATACGCATGACTTCCATCATGGCCACTGTTCCGGTGCCATTGTCCGTAGCGCCCGTACCTCCGTCCCAGGAGTCGAAATGGGCAGAGAGGATTATGTATTCCTCCGGTTTTTCAGTTCCCCTGATTTCGGCGATGGTATTAAAAGTGGGCTGCATACCCAGCTCTTTGGATTCGGCATGAATCCTCAGGATCGGTTTTTTCCCGTTCTCAACCAGACGGTAAAGCAGGGTGTAATCTTCCAGTTCCAGATCTACGGCAGGTATTTTTTTGGCCCGGGAAGAAAATATTTTATTGGCACCAAAGCCATTAGACCAATACGAATCAATGATACCCGCTGCTCCTGCATTTTCGAGTGCTTCACTGATGGTTCTTGAGGTATAGCCCATGCGTTTCATATTGTCATTCCAGGCCTTTTTTTGTGCTTCACGGTCGGTTTTCATCTTTTCCAGAGAGGTTTTTGTTGCAAATTCCTCCCAGTTATAATCTGGCCTGCCAGTCGGTTGTTTCATTGCGATCATCACGAATTTTCCCTTGACAGCAGGCAGCCAGTTCAGGAAAGAAATGGAATCCTTTATTTCCGGCAGGGTGATGACTTCGGCTGTTATGCCTTTTTTTGGTGTACTGGCACTCCAGGCAAGTTGGGTGCCGCTCAGTGTTTTTACCCTGGGTGAAATCATATCAATGTGCGTGATACCCCTTTGCCAGCCCCTCCATTCACCCCAGGCTTCATTTTTTGCCGGGATTCCCCAGGTCTGGTATTTTGCCACTGCCCAGTCGTGGGCCTGTTTCATTTCAGGAGTGCCCACGAGCCTTGGACCGATACCGTCCATCAGTTCATGAGCGAGCAATTCGACCTGAGAATTTTCATTTACTTCACGAAGGATTCCCTGAATTACGACATCATTTTCTTGCGCCCTGAATTGCAGGCCTGTCAATAAAAAGAGAATTAATAGGGGTTTAAATATGTTTTTCATTCTGATAAAACTTTTATTTATAATTTAAAATTGTGCAAGTTAATCAATTGAATTCCATTCCCGGTAAAATTCTTCCAGGAATCTTTTCATGAACCGGTGTCGTTTGGCTGCCATTTTTTTACCGGTTTTTGTGTGCATCATGTCTTTCAGAAGCAAGAGTTTTTCATAAAAATGATTGATCGTGGGTGCGGCGGAATTCTTATAATTTTCTTTGGTTTGCTTAAAAGCAGGAGGAATATCGGGATCATACAATTTTCTGTTCTTAAATCCTCCGTAATTAAATGCGCGTGCAATACCGATCGCTCCGATGGCATCGAGCCTGTCTGCATCCCTGATCACCCTTAGCTCCGGAGAATCGAAAGAATCAGGATTGTTTCCCGAAAGCGTATTTTTAAAGGAAATATTACAAATAATACCTTCAATTTGTTCAATAATGTTATCCTCTACCTCAAGCATTTCTAGAAAAGCTCTTGCTTTTTTAGGCCCCAGGGTCTCATCTCCATCATGGAATTTTGAATCGGCTATGTCATGCAGCAATGCC
>JBFYPZ010000203.1:0-4409 GCA_041303035.1 Flavobacteriaceae bacterium | reverse complement strand
CTTAATGGGTGATAACCGGATGTTCTATAAATATTACAGAAAGGAAAGCAGCAATGAAGCAGTAAACCACATTCATTACGAAGATATCTGCAGGGTCATTGAAAAAATGATCAGGCTGGAGCTAAAAGATAAAATATACAATGTAGTTGCTCCCCTTCATCCCACAAAGGGGGAAGTTTATGCATATCAGACCAAAACCGGAATAGATGCTTCTTTGGTAATTCAAGAGGAGAACAGAACCATCTCTTCCGACAAAATGATCCGGGAATTGGGCTATGCCTTTGTGTTTCCTGATCCAAAAACCTTTGTTTAACCAACACCCATCACAAGGAATAAAATTTAACCCAATGCTCCCAATCGATCCATTCATCAGGCAATTCTCAACCATTTTTAAAAATCAGCAACATTTGCTTCCCTGGGAAATTGTCAATAATCTCTCCGAAATTATTAACGATCTGTCCGCAAAACTCGGGGAAGATTATTATTTTAAAGATGAAATTGCCATTCATAAAACAGCCCATCTTGAACAGGGTGCTGTTCTAAAGGGACCCATGATCATTTCTCAGGATTGCCGGATCGCGGCAAACGCTTACCTGAGAGGTCCGGTTTTCCTGGGCAAATCGGTGAAGGTTGGTCCGGGTTCAGAGATCAAACAGAGTATCATCTTTGAAAATTCTGCTTTGGCACATTTTAATTATATCGGAAACAGCATTATTGGAGCTGATGTGAATTTTGAAGCGGGCTCCATCTGTGCAAACCATTACAATGAACGCCAAAATAAGTCCATTTCGGTTTATTATGACAAGAAAATTATACAGACCAACACGGAAAAATTCGGTGCTTTGGTGGGAGACGGATGCAAAATAGGAGCCAATGCCGTGCTTTCACCGGGGACTATCCTGGACAAAAACACTGTGGTAAAAAGATTGGAGCTGGTGGACCAGTGCAGCGGTTTATAAAAATACCATTATCAATTCATCACCTTGGGCAAGTGAATGGAATATAAACTTCAAATCAAGATCTGCGTTAAGCAGCGCTCCACCAAGTGGAAACTGATTAAAAATTACAAAAAAACCGGGCGTTGATCAAAATTTTTCGTAACTTTTGGCTATGATATGCCGTCAATCGTAGTTCATTGCCTTTTTTAGTCTGTGAACTGCACCCTAGACAACATGGCAGCAAAAAAAATTGGCTATGACAACAATCACTGAAAACATTCGCATTGAAAGAGCCCTTGAAAAAGAGCTTGAGGACATCCTGGCGGTTCAAAAATCAGCTTTTACGAAAGAGGCCGAAAGACACCACAATTATGAGATACCCGGTTTAAATCAAACAAGGGAGGAATTGTCAAATGAGTTTATTAATTCCCTTGTACTTTCTGCTAAACTTAATGGTATCATCGTTGGTTCTGTTAGAAGTTCCTGCAAGGAAGGAGTTTGCACCATTTCAAAATTGGTAGTTCATCCGGAATACCACAACAGAGGAATCGGAAGAAAATTATTGCAATCCATAGAAGCTGAATCGGTAATGGCAACATCCGGTGTAAATAAATTTATCCTTTTCACAGCAAAATACAGCTTTGACAATATCGGTTTATACGAATCTGAAGGTTATGAAAAATCGGGTTTTGAATTTGTTGCCAATGGTATGTCCCTGATCTCTTTGGAAAAAAGAATCTGAAAACAGTTTTTTAAAGGGCTCATTTATATTACTTCCCAAAAAATATTTTGATGACAAAAGTCATATCAGAATAAAATTATTTGTTCTAACTTTATAGTGCTTGTAGAAGATTCAAAAAAAGGTTGTATTTATTATGTTTTTCGTAATAATATTTCTCATTTGAAGATTTGATTGAATATAATGTAAAAATATAAGTTGAGAATTATGTTTGAATACATACTTTTCAAATACCAAATAATACTGAATTCAAAACAATAATTTGCTAAGATGTCAAAAACAAAAGGAGAGATTGTAGTAGATATTGAAAGATGTAAAGGCTGCGAAATATGTATTCCTGTTTGCCAGGAAGCGGTTATTGTCATGACCAAACAGGTGAACAGAAAAGGATACCATTTCGCAATACCCGTAACAGATGCCTGCACCGGATGCACCAATTGTGCAGTAGTTTGTCCGGATGGGGCGATTACCGTTTACAGAAAAAGATTTAATGACTAAAAACGCACAAAAGCATGAGAGAATTGCAATTGATGAAAGGAAATGAGGCTTTTGCCGAGGCGGTGATCAGGGCTGGTGCCGATGGTTATTTTGGTTATCCGATCACGCCTCAGTCTGAAGTCATGGAATACCTGATGTCCGAAAGAACAGAAGTACGCACAGGGATGGTAACCCTTCAGGCCGAAAGCGAAATTGCGGCCATCAATATGGTTTATGGCGGAGCTGCCTGCGGAAAACGCGTGCTTACCTCCTCTTCCAGTCCCGGGATAAGTTTAAAACAGGAAGGTATTTCTTATATCGCAGGTGCCGAGCTTCCCTGCCTGATCTTGAATGTAGCCCGTGGCGGCCCGGGTCTTGGAACCATCCAGCCTGCGCAGGCTGATTATTTTCAGAGCACCAAGGGTGGCGGACATGGTGACTACAAACTGATCGTGCTCGCTCCTGCTTCCGTTCAGGAAATGGCAGATTTTGCGGGCCTTGGCTTTGACCTGGCCTTTAAATACCGAAATCCGGTGCTCATCTTATCCGATGGTGCCATTGGGCAAATGATGGAAAAAGTAGAACTCGACGAACAAAGACCGCGCTTTACACTGGAGGAAATCAAAAAAAATACGCCCTGGGCCACGGTAGGCAAACCCAAAGACCGCGAGCGGAATGTGATCACCTCCCTGGATCTCGACCCGCATAAAATGGAAGAGCACAACCACAAGCTTCAGGAAAAATACCATCGAATTGAAGAAAATGAAATTCGATATGAAAAATTAAATTGTGAAGATGCAGACTATCTTTTTGTTGCCTATGGAACCAGCGCAAGGATTTGCCAGAAAGCAATGCAACTGGCACGCGAAGAAGGAATAAAAGTCGGACTGATGCGCCTGATCACCTTATTCCCTTTTCCAAAAAAAACAATTAAAGAACTTGCAGCTCAGGTCAAAGGAATACTTTGTGTTGAGATGAGCGCAGGCCAGATGATAGAAGATGTGCAGCTCGCTGCAGAAGCCCGGGTTAAAATAGCCCATTTCGGACGGTACGGAGGCATGATACACACACCGTCTGAAGTAGTGGAAGCGCTGAAATTACAAATCATTAAAGGTTAAACATGGCAGAATTTGTATCAAATCCCGAAATAGTAAAAGAGGAAAACTTAGTCTACAAGCGCACCGGCCTGCTCACGCCAAAAGCACTGAGCTATTGTCCCGGCTGCGGACATGGAACTGCCCACAGGGTCATCATGGAAGTGCTTGAAGAAATGGATATTCAGTCAGAAACCATCGGTGTAGCACCTGTGGGTTGCTCTGTATTGGCCTATGACTTTATGGACATTGATATTCAGCAGGCGGCACACGGAAGGGCACCGGCAGTAGCTACCGCCATCAAAAGACTGTTCCCGGATAAATTCGTCTTCACCTACCAGGGCGACGGGGATCTCGCCGCAATAGGAGCCGGTGAAACCATACACGCCTGTAACCGGGGCGAAAACTTTACGATCATTTTTGTGAATAACGGTATTTATGGTATGACCGGCGGGCAAATGGCACCAACCACCCTTCCGGGAATGCGCTCAAGCACCTCTCCCTTCGGTCGCGACACACATTCTATGGGCAACCCTTTAAAAATGACCGAACTGGTCGCACAACTCCCGGGTACAATCTATGTTACCCGTCAGGCTGTTCATACACCAGGTGCTGTTCGCAAGGCAAAAAAAGCGGTACGAAAAGCTTTTGAAAATCAGAAACTCAACAAGGGGCTCTCTTTTGTTGAGATCGTCTCAAATTGTAACTCCGGCTGGAAGATGACCCCCTGCCAGTCCATTGACTGGATGGTGGAGAATATGATTCCCTACTACCCTCTTGGAGATATTAAAGTGAATAGTGACAAATAAATTTTAGTCTAAAAGAACAGCGATCTAAAGCTCAAAGATATTAGAATATGACTGAAGAAATTATCATAGCCGGTTTTGGCGGACAAGGAGTACTTTCCATGGGAAAGATTCTTGCCTATTCAGGCGTAATGCAAAACAAGGAAGTGAGCTGGATGCCGTCTTATGGCCCTGAAATGCGCGGTGGAACAGCCAATGTAACCGTAATTATAAGTGATGAACGGGTCAGTTCCCCCATTTTGCACCAATACGACACCGCAATTATTCTCAACCAGCAGTCGCTGGACAAATTTGAACATGCCGTAAAAAAAGGCGGATTGCTACTCTATGATCCCAATGGCATCACCCGGTTTCC
>JBFYPZ010000202.1:0-4413 GCA_041303035.1 Flavobacteriaceae bacterium | reverse complement strand
TATAGGTGGTGCTTTAATTGGAGCCGCCATTGGCGGAGCCGCCGGAGGACTTATAGGAAACCACATGGATAAACAGGCAAAGGCAATACAGGAAGCCGTTCCTGGAGCTGAGGTCAAACGTGTAGGCGAAGGTATTCAGGTTGTATTTGATGACAAAAGTGGTGTTAATTTTGCTTTGAACAGTGCTGATCTTACGGATGCTGCAAAATCAAACTTGAATGCCATCGCTGAAGTTTTTGTTGAATTTCCTGATACCGATTTGATGATTGAAGGATATACTGATGACACAGGTGATGAAAAATACAATTTGCAATTATCAGAGAAAAGAGCCATATCGGTGGAAAGTTATCTGAAAAGTCAGGGTGTGGCAAATGCCCGCATTGCCAGTGTAAAAGGATATGGAGAAGCAAATCCCAGATTTCCAAATGATACCAAGGAAGGGCAATCAAAAAACCGAAGGGTAGAAATAGGTATAGCCGCAAATGAAAAAGCTATCCAAGAGGCAAAAGCACAAGCAAATTAATTAAATAGTACATTTGTTTATAAAAAACCGGGTTATCCCGGTTTTTTTATTTTGGCAATGTAAGTAAGTTGTCAATTGGTAGGTTATTGTTTTTTTTATTACCTTAGAATATTATAATCAACCGGGGATTTAAGATAACAATTCAACCAATTAATGATATTGATTTATGACACATGAGTTCAAACAGATCATCCAAAAATATCAAACTGAGAAGCAGCATGGTGTAAAATGTGTTTTGGCAACCGTCGTGTTCCTGGAAGGTTCTTCTTATCGCAGGCCCGGGGTCAGGATGTTAATTACTGAAAACAGGGAAATGACCGGTGCTGTAAGTGGGGGCTGTGTTGAAAAAGAAGTTCTGAAACAAGCCGCTTCTGTTTTTCTTACGGGTATACCCAAAGTCATGACCTATGATGGCCGATACCGTTTGGGTTGCGAAGGGATCTTATATATTTTGCTTGAAGCATTTAACCCCTCTGAGGAAATGGTCCATGCTTTTGAGTCGTGTTTGACAAACAGAGGGCATTATCAGGTAAAGAGTTACTTTCAAAAAAACCTGGAACCGAACATGAACTTTGGTTCATATATATTTTTTGGCAACGGACAATCCTTCCCGTTTGACCGGAATAAAATTGATCAAGCCCAAACCGAAAACCTTCTTCATTTTGAGCAGTCATTAGAACCAGCTCAACAGTTAATCATTATTGGTGCGGAACATGATGCTGCCCAATTGACCCGCTGTGCATCTTTTTTGGGCTGGGATGTACTAGTCGTTACCCATCCCGCGGATCAGCAGGCCTTGTCTGATTTTCCCGGTGCAGGTTCACTGATACACAACATTCCGGAAAATTTTCCACCGGATCTGTTGAAAAAAGAAACAGCTGTAGTATTGATGAATCACAATTATGCCAAAGACCTGGCTTACCTGCTGGTTTTGCTTAAATCTGACTTTTTATATCTAGGCATCCTGGGACCTTTGAAAAGAAGAGATAAACTTTTGGCTGACATATTGGATCTGGATCCACAATTAGACATCAGCTTGTTAGATAAAATACATGCTCCGGCAGGTATCAATCTGGGCAGTGAAACGCCACAGGAGATCGCTGTATCCATATGTTCGGAGATACTGGCTGTACAAAGAAATGAAGAACCCTGTTTTCTAAAGAACAAGGCTGGTAGCATACATGAGAATACCTGCTTTATAAAAAAAAATTAAGACGGGTGCAAAAAAAAGTATGTCTTGTGGTTTTAGCAGCTGGGAATTCTTCAAGAATGGGAAAGCCCAAACAATTGCTGCCTGTTAATGAAAAGACACTTTTAAACCATTCACTCGAACAATGTCTTGAAAGTGAGGCTGAAAGGGTCATTGTTGTCCTGGGTTCAGATTTCCAGCTGATCTCCGATAGCATTACTTCAAATCATGTTCATGTCCTGAATAACCCGCGCTGGCAGCAGGGTATGGGGAGCTCAATCAGCTGCGCAATGCGTTATGTAAAATCGAATTGCAGTGATACTGATGCCGTTTTGTTTGCACTTTCAGATCAACCTTTAGTTACGGTAAAACAATACAATAATTTAATAAACAAATATGTAGCAGGTAATAAAAAAATAGTTTGTAGCCGGTATAAAGAAGTACTGGGAGTGCCTGCCATTTTTGACAAGAAGTATTTTGACGAACTTGAAAAACTTGAAGGTCATGTGGGTGCTAAAGACCTGATCAAACAAAATTTAAAAGCAGTTGACAGTTTGGATATGGGAGAGTGCCTGACAGACCTGGATACTCCGGAAGATTATTACCATTATATTAAAAGTTTTTAGGATTTATTCCATATTAAAGTAATTCCTTTATTTCACATTTTAAATACAAAACATGAAAGATACATTCGGTTTTATCTTGATTTTCTTGCAGGTATTAACTTTTCAGGGCCAAACAGACCAGCAGCTCATCAGGTCACTTTACGATAATTCTCTCACAAATGGCATGAGTTACCTATGGTTAGATTATCTGTCTAATCAAATTGGGGGTCGGCTTTCCGGCTCTGAAAATGCAGAAAAGGCGGTACTGTACACAAAAAGCGAACTGGAGAAATTGGGTTTGGACAAAGTCTGGTTGCAGGAAGTTATGGTACCAAAATGGGAGCGGGGTCAACCGGAAACTGCTTATTTTGAGGTGGGCAAGGAGCAGATCAAAGTAAATATCTGTGCCTTGGGAGGTTCTGTTGCCACTGCAGAAGGTGGATTAAAAGCTGGTGTGATCGAGGTCCGTGGTATGGAGGCACTCAAAAAACTTACTTCGCAGGAAGTTAAGGGAAAAATTATTTTTTTCAATTTACCTATGGATCCCAGGTTTATCAATACCTTCAAGGCATATGGCAGCTGTGCAAACCAGCGTTATTACGGGGCGCTGGAAGCCGGTAAATTGGGTGCTGCCGGAGTTATTGTAAGGTCTTTAAATTTGAGGCAGGATGATTATCCGCATACAGGGGCCATGACTTATGGAGAATTACCTTCAGGACAAAGAATTCCGTCAGCCGCGATCAGCACGAATGATGCCGATAAATTGAGTAGGGTCTTGGCCAGAAATCCCGAAACCAACTTTTATTTTAATATGTCCTGCAAACAATTTGATGATGTGATCTCATATAATGTGATTGGTGAAATAACAGGAAGTTCAAAACCGGATGAAATCATCATGGTGGGTGGACACCTGGATTCGTGGGATCTGGGAGACGGGGCACACGACGATGGGGCAGGGGTTGTACAATCCATGGAGGTTTTGAGATTGATAAAAGTATCCGGAATTAAACCAAAAAGAACGATACGGGTTGTGTTGTTTATGAATGAAGAAAATGGATTGAGGGGTGGCGTAAAATATGCCGAAGAAGCAAGACTGAAAAATGAAAACCACATTGTTGCGCTCGAGAGTGATTCCGGAGGGTTCAGTCCGAGGGGTTTTTCTTTTGAATGTTCTGAGGAATATTTTAGTCAGGTCAACCAGTGGAAGGCACTTTTCGAACCCTATCTGATACATCATTTTTCACTTGGCGGAAGTGGCGCTGATATTGGCCCATTAAAGAGGGAGCATACCGTTTTAGTTGGTTTGGAACCTGATTCTCAGAGGTATTTTGACCACCATCATGCAGCCATTGACACCTTTGACGCCGTGAATAAACGGGAATTGGAATTGGGTGCAGCTACGATGGTTTCTTTGGTATATCTATACGATAAGTATGGTATTCAGAAAACTTTGTTGAAAAATTAATGAACCTGATCTTAAAATAAAGAAATCATTTGTTTAGTGCAATCTCATTATTTAATTCATATGATCTATCGGTTTCGGAGATCGTTTTTGTCTTGTTGGCCAGTTTCTTGCTAGGCATGGGAAAGGCTGGAATCAAAGGACTGGGGGTAATAATAGTGCTGCTTATGGCCATCGTTTTTGAAAGTAAAGCATCAACAGGAATTTTGATTCCGATGATGGTTTTTGCTGACATACTCGCCGTATTTTATTACCACCAGCATGCACAATGGAGATTTCTGATCAAATTATTGCCCATGATGGTCATCGGCGTTTTAATTGGGGTTTGGTTGGGAAATCGGATTTCTCCGGAATTCTTTAAAAAACTGATGGCTGTATTTATTCTGTTAGCTGTTGTGATCATGTTTTTTCTCGATGCCATGAAAACGCGTAAAATTCCAAACAATCCCTTGTTTGCCGGTAGTATGGGATTGTTTTCAGGAATTACTTCCATGATAGGAAATCTGGCCGGTTCATTTGCTGATATTTACTTCCTGGCCATGCGGCTGCCAAAAAATGAATTTATAGGAACAGCAGCCTGGCTTTTTCTGATCATCAATGTTTTTAAGTTACCATTTCATATTTTTTCCTGGCA
>JBFYPZ010000201.1:0-4416 GCA_041303035.1 Flavobacteriaceae bacterium | reverse complement strand
ACTTGTTGCGCCTCTGAATTGGCCTGAAACAGTATAAAAAATGCGATCAGAGCAGCTCTCATGATTTCTTTTCGAAGGATTTGAGTTCATCAATATATGCTTCCGGGCTGGTTTTTTTATATCCCATTTCACCCAAAACATTCCCCTCTTTATCCAGTACAACTACGAATGGGAAATAACCGCTTTTGTTGTACTTCTCAGCGAGCTGTGCATTTTGTTTTTTTATGGCCTCATCCGGCTGGTTTTCCTTTTTCCTCGGAAAATCTGCTTTTAGCATGACAAAATGTGGTTCACCCAATGTTTTAAAAGTTTCCGTACTCCATATTTCCTTATCCAGTTTCATGCAGGGTGCACACCAGTCGGTACCCTGAAAGACGAGGACAATATTTTGATTTTTTTCAGCAGCCTGTACTTTGGCCTCTTCAAAATTGGTCAGCCATTGTTGCGCAAAGCTGAGATTGCTGAACATGATGAACAGCATGAAAAATTGTAATGTTTTCATTTGTTTAGCGAATATTAAGTTGATATATCTAACGGGTAGAAGTAGAAGCGATATGTAGAATTTGATGGTCAAAGCTAATATTATATTTTAATTAGGTACGATTAATTCTGTTAAAAATTCATTAAAATACTCAATTATTTAACAGTTTATATGCGGGTTATTTATTTTTGGTTATTTAATCGTAAAAAAAATTAAATCGGAGGTTCATTATTCATTTATTAAATTAAATGCTCCTTTGACCAAAAACAGATCGGTGGGTTTGAAAGTGTTTCCATTACTGATTTCCGTATATGCGTTCTGTGTTTCACCAACCTGTACTTCTCTTTTTTCAAAAGAATGGGTCTCTTTGTCTGAATTTGTTTGCAAGAGCACAAAATGTTTGTCGTCAATATTAACTACTGCTGCTTCAGGCAGGGCATTCACCAAACGGCTGGATGTCAGGATTTCGGCTTCCACATACATCCCCGGAGCGAAGCTGTTTTTTTGCTCTTCTTTTTTAAGGTGCCCGTGAATCGTTGCTGTGCGACTTTCATTGTCGATAGACCTGTTGATCAGATGGACAACAGCTTCATATTGCTCTGTCGGTTTATTTTGTAACCGAAAACGGATAGCTTGTCCAATTTTTATTTCGGGAAAATCATTTTCAAACACCTTTAATTCTATATGGAGATGTTCGTTGTTGGTTATGGTTACCGCCAAATCGGAGGGATTCAGGAACATTCCCTTTTCTGCTCTAACCCCGCTTATAAATCCGCTGATGGGAGCAGAGACAGTAATGGTCGATTGCATATTGTTTTCTGATATCTTGTCCGGATTGATATTCATCATTTGCAGGTTTCTTCTGAGCGATTCGTATTTTGCAGAAGTAACTTTGAATTCGCTCTCCGCTTTCATAAAATTTTTCTGCGAGGTTACATTTTCAGACGCCAGACTTTTCTGGCGCAGGTAATCACTTTTCAGGTAAGCCAGCTGCCCTTTCGCCACCAAATAATCCTCCTGCATTTTTAAATAATCCGGATTTTCAAGGGTGAACAGCAATTGTCCTTTTTTAATTTCCTGACCCGGTAACAGACTGATCTGTTTCACATAGCCACCGAAATAGGCACTTACAGAGGCCTTATTTTCAGGTGGTACATCAAAAATACCTGTAGTTTTAACAACCTGTGAAAATTCCTTCTTTTTTAAGGAGTCGAGCTGCATTCCGTTAAACGAAAACTGGGTTGAGGTGATCACCAGCCCGTCTGTTCCATTATCTTCATCAAGTATGATATTTTCTTTTGTCGCATCTTTTGACGAACAGGCACTCACAAGCAGGAACAATAAAAAAAGAAGTCCCGGTATCAGCTGGTTTGTATTTTTCAGTTTTCTCATCATCAGTGAATTAAATATCTGGCTTCTAAAACAGTAAGATCGTATTCTTTAAGGTTGTTGAGGTAATCCATTTCTATTTTTTTTGCATTTTCCAACAACAATACAAATTGCAAAAAATCAATTTCGCCATTTTGAAAGGCCTTTTCAGCATGGGTAAAAAGTTCTCTGGCTAGTTTTTTTCCTTCCTGCTCGTAATAGGCAATACCCTCCCGGTGTTTCTCCAGATCCGACATCAGCGCCTGGTATTTTGCCAATAATGCGATCCGGTAATTTTCAAGTTCATTATCTATGATGTGCTGCTCAATTTTTGCTGCGTTTATCTGAGACTTCTGTTTGCCAAACCAAAGTGGGAAAGCAAGCCCGAATTCAAATCCGTTATAAACTTTAGCGTTTTGGGCGTCATTGGTACCCTGAAACAAAGAAAACTGAATATCAGGCAGCAGGCGCTGTTTTTCCAGGGACAAACTCTGTCCGCTTAACTTTTGAGCATTTTCATAATACAAAATTCCCGGGTTATTCTCGGGGTCATAATTCACCGGATCCAATTGATACAGGTCGATATCAGGAACAGTTATAGTTTCTTTGGATTGTAAAAGCCTGTTTAGTTCCAGGTAAGCTTTTTTTACACTTTCCGTACTCTGTTTGTAAAGAATGCCAATTTCCTTGTGCTTGGATTCGGCAGCAAGTGTTTCCAGATAATTGGTCTCTCCTTCCTCATAACGGCGTTTGGCAGAATAGGCAAAACGGTTGTAAAGACTGTCCAGAAAGACGTAATTTTTTTGTATGTTCTGTGTGTAGACCACCATGATATAGGCCTTGGAGACTTCCTTGGACAGCATTTGTTTGCTGATGGAATACTCCTGTTCGGCCATTGCGATCTGACTTTTCTGAAGTTTTCTCTGGGCACCGTATATGGTTGGAAACTGCAGGGCTTGGTTTATTCCCCAAACTCTTATCGGTTCTCCGTTTTCGGCAATATTGTTCTCGTCAAAATTATAGTATAAGTGGGTCTTATTGATATCATAAGCGCTGCCCAACAATCCCCGCTGCTTTTCTACTTTTCCTTCAGAAGCGAGTAAACTTTTGTTGTTTTCCAGGGCAATGCCAATGGCTTCTTCCATGGTAACCGGTCTTTCCTGCGCCATTATGGAAACGGGCAGAATCAACATAAAAAGGCCAAGTACTCCTTTGTTTATTTTGACTTCCCTGGGTTTTCCTTTGCGGTCAAAAAGGGCATAAAGTACCGGAAGAACCAGCAAGGTAAGGGCTGTAGCGGAGATCAGGCCACCAATAACTACGGTTGCCAAAGGGCGCTGTATTTCTGCGCCGGCCGAGGAAGAAATGGCCATGGGCAGAAATCCGAGGGCGGCTGCCGCTGCCGTGAGTAATACAGGTCTTAAGCGATCACGGGTTCCCATGATGATTCGTCTGTTGATATTTCTCACTCCATGTGCTTTGAGTTCCTTAAAATGCTCTATAAGTACGATGCCGTTTAATACAGCGATTCCGAAGAGGGCAATAAATCCTACTCCTGCAGAAATGCTGAAAGGCATTCCCCGGGCATAAAGCAGTAAAATACCGCCCACTGCAGAAAGTGGTATGGCAGTAAATATTAGGAAGGCATCTTTAAAGGAATCAAATGCAAAATGGAGCAGGATGAATATAAGCAGCAGTGCAATGGGTACGGCGATCATTAAACGGTTTCTGGCACTTCGGAGATTTTCAAATTGTCCGCCATAATCAATAGTGTAGCCAATCGGAAGTACCACGTCTCTTTTGATGATCGTCTGAACATCTTTTACAACCGATTCCAGATCCCGATTCCGCACATTCACACCTACCACAATGCGGCGTTTGGTATTGTCGCGCGATATTTTGGCGGGGCCTTTGGTATAGCTGATCTCGGCGAATTCACTCAGGGGAAGGGCACTGTTATCAGGTAACCTGACCGTGGCTGATGCAATGTTTTGCATGTCCCGGCGGTGCTCTTCATCAAAACGGAGGACCAGGTCAAATTGTTTCTCCCCTTCAAATACAGTTCCGGCCGATTTGCCCGCAAAACCCGTTGTGACGATGTTGTTCAGATCCTCAACATTCAGACCGTATTTTGCGATTTTTTGCCTGTCATAAACAACTGACATCTGTGGTAATCCTGCAATTTTTTCTACCGTAATATCGGCAGCGCCTTCTACCTCCTGGATGGCATTTTGAATTTCCTGCGCTTTTTTGTAGAGCACATCCAGATTATCTCCAAAAATTTTAATGGCCAGGTCAGCGCGAACCCCGGTGATCAATTCATTAAAACGCATTTCAATGGGTTGGGTAAATTCATATTCAATTCCAGGAATTGCAGACAGTGCTTCCTTGAACTTATCAGCCAGATCATCCTTGGTTTTTGCAGTTGTCCATTCTTTAATAGGCTTTAACTTGATGATGATGTCACTTTCTTCCATTGACATAGGATCTGTGGGCACTTCAGCTGCCCCGATCCGGCTGACCACCTGATCTACTTCGGGAAATTTCTTTAGTATTTTTTCAATTTT
>JBFYPZ010000200.1:0-4421 GCA_041303035.1 Flavobacteriaceae bacterium | reverse complement strand
CATTTCTTCAATATATTTATTTTGACCATCTGCAAAAACTATGCATTTCCAATTTGGGTCTGTTTGAAGCAAAAGAGAGTTTATAAATGTATTAGCCTCTAAAGTTTCATCATAGGCTGTGGCTATAAATGTTACCATTGCACAATTGTATCAGACCTGATATACTTTTACAATGACCAAAGAACAATATTTAGTATAGGGGCACAAAAAGAACCGGCCACTATTTCCTTTCTGGCGCCCTCGGAAGAAGTACACCGCACGGTAACGGAGGGAAGAAAAGAAACAATGCGGCTGATTGTGGCTATGAATCAGTTGCTATCTCAATTTATACCCGGCAGGATTGGCCGGTATACGGACGAATTTTATCCTGCGGCTACAGGCGACAACTTTCAAAAGGAAGGATATCATACGGCACTTATTGAATCCGGGCATACGGTTGATGATTATCAAAGGGAAATAACAAGAAAATATACGTTTTATGCTCTTATACAAGGTATCGTATCGATTGCAGGTGGACTGGATGAAATTCCTTTTGAAAAGTATTTTGAAATACCAGACAACGACAAATGCTATCTCGACATAATTTACAAAAATGTAAAATTTCAGGGTACTGCCATAGATATAGGCATTTTGTTTATCGAAAAACTGCAGGGAGAAAAGGTCATCTTTGAACCTCTTGTAGAAAAAACGGGAGATTTATCTGCTTTTAATGCCAACTTCATTATAGAAAAGAAGGGCTTAAACTTTGAGAATTACGAGGACGTATATGAGAATATTAAAAATAATGTACATATTTATTAATTAACTTGCGTTAAAATATGATTAATTCAAATATTATTATGATATTTGTAAATAATTATAAAATGAGATCATGTCAAAGTATAAACTGGATGAAATTGACCATCAGATTTTAGAGGTCCTTATTGAAAATGCCCGGACACCTTTTACCGATATTGCAAAAAGCCTTTTGGTATCGGCAGGAACTATACATGTTCGCGTAAAGAAAATGGAAGAAGAAGGGGTGATCAAAGGTTCTACCCTTACTGTGGATTATGACAAAATGGGCTATACCTTTATCGCTTACGTGGGAATTTTTCTCGAAAATTCTTCTACAACAGAAGAAGTTGTTCAGGAAATCCTTAAAATCCCGGAAATTACGGTTGCACATCTTACTACCGGAAAGTTTTCGATTTTCTGTAAATTGAGGGCTAAGGATACGAGACATGCCAAGGATATTATTTTCAGTCTGGACAGAATTCCCGGAATTAAAAGGACAGAAACCTCTATTTCCCTGGAAGAGGTGATCAACGATAAAAAAAGATTGATGCACAAAATCTTTAGAGATTTGATCTTCTGACCTTAAAAATATTTAGTAACAATGATCCCTATTTTTTAGGGATTTTTTTTTACCCTAATTTTCAAGCAGACAAATATTTATACCTTGTTTTATTTAAATGAAGCTTATATTTGATGCCTTAAAACCGATTTTGCATGATTGAGAAGATGCAGTATAAAAATGCCAGCCTGGAACCCAAAGTACTCCTGAGTTTGTATAAAGCCATGCTCAAGCCCAGACTGATTGAAGAGAAAATGTTGGTCCTTCTTAGGCAAGGCAAGATCTCCAAATGGTTTTCCGGTATAGGGCAGGAAGCCATATCTGTGGGTGTGTCACTGACCATGCAGGATGATGAATATATCCTGCCGCTGCACAGAAACCTTGGAATTTTTACATCGAGAAATATACCCCTGAAAAAGTTATTTGCCCAATGGCAGGGCAAATTTGAAGGATTTTCAAAAGGAAGGGAGCGCTCTTTTCATTTTGGCACGCAGGAATACCATATTGTGGGGATGATTTCGCACCTCGGTCCTCAGTTCGGCATTGCCACAGGGATAGGCTTGGCAGAATTGCTTAAAAAAAGTGGAAAATTAACTGCTGTTTTCACCGGGGATGGCGGTACCAGTGAGGGAGATTTTCACGAGGCCCTAAATATTGCTGCCGTATGGAGTCTGCCGGTTTTGTTTTGTGTGGAAAACAATGGTTACGGATTGTCTACACCGGTTTCTGAACAGTTTAAATGCGTTCATATCGCTGATAAAGGTCCCGGTTATGGAATGGAAAGCCATATGATCGATGGAAACAATATCGTTGAAGTTTTTGTTAAGATGAAAGCGATTACAGAAAGCGTGAGAAAAGACCCCCGGCCGGTATTGATCGAGTTCAAAACATTCCGGATGCGCGGACATGAAGAAGCCAGTGGTACTAAATATGTGCCGCAGGAATTACTGGACTTCTGGGCTGCTAAGGATCCACTCGAAAATTTTAGGGAGTTTCTCAGAATGGAAGGTTTGTTATCAGAAAAGGCGGATTTCGACTTAAAACAGGAAATCATACATGAAATTAGTCTCGATCTCGAATCAGCCAAAGACCTGATAGACCCGTCCTACGATGAAAATTATGAATTGAATGATGTCTACAAACCCTTTCCTTTTGAGCAGCTCGAACCCTCGCAAAAGACTAAAAAAATACGTTTTGTAGATGCCATATCGGAAGGCTTGTTTCAGGCCATGGAAAAACATGATAACCTGATCCTCATGGGACAGGACATCGCCGAATACGGTGGGGTTTTTAAAGTGACAGAAGGGTTTTTAAGCAGATTTGGAAAGGATCGTGTGCGGAATACTCCCATATGTGAGTCCGGGATCATTGAAGCGGCCTATGGGCTGTCGGTCTGCGGTTACAAAGCGATGGTTGAACTGCAGTTCTCTGATTTTATTACCTCTGGTTTTAATCCGGTTGTTAATGTACTGGCTAAATCCCATTACCGCTGGGCACAAAACAGTGATGTTGTTTTGCGCATGCCCTGTGGAGCAGGAGTAGGAGCCGGTCCGTTCCACAGCCAGACCAACGAAGCCTGGTTTACCAAAACACCCGGACTAAAAATTGTTTATCCGGCCTTTCCCGCAGATGCCAAAGGCCTGCTGATTACCGCGATAGAAGATCCAAATCCGGTTTTATTTTTTGAGCACAAGCAGTTATATCGATCTTTGTATCAGGAAGTACCAGAAAACTATTACAATATTCCTTTCGGAGTAGCCAATCTTTTGAGAATAGGGAATACTGTTACCATCATCAGTTATGGAGCGGGTGTTCACTGGGCACTCGAGGTAATGGAACAGGAAGATATTGACGCAGACCTGATCGATCTCCGAACCCTGCAGCCTTTGGATACAGAATTGATCTATTCCTCGGTTACAAAAACAGGGAAAGCAATCATTCTGCAGGAAGACACACTTTTCGGTGGTATTGCATCAGATATTTCAGCTCTGATCGTTGAAAATTGCTTTAAATACCTAGATGCACCAGTCATCAGGGTAGGTAGTCTGGAGACTCCCGTACCCTTTGCAAAGCATTTGGAAGAGAATTTCCTGCCAAAGGAAAGATTCAGGCTTGCTCTAATAAATCTTATTTCCTTTTAAAATTGTTGTTAATAATTGTGGTTAAGATTCTAATTATACAGGCTAGCGATTAAATATTTTTTTTTATATTTGAAAAATTAACTAAATCCATAGCGTAATGAAAAAAATCATTTACTTATTATTAACATTCGTTGTTATTTCATGCGGCTCAACATCTTCGTCAACTGGAACGGGAGATGCCGCAACAGCAGAAAAACCCAGCAAAAAGACCCTGAAAGGTACCTGGGAAGTTACCAATATCAGATTTGTAGGAGATAAAGGCCTTTACAAAGCATTCTTATTTGATGTTGCAGATTCTAAATGTTTCATGGGCAGCAAATGGGTATTCATTTCCAACAACAACACAGGAAAGTTTACTTTGCCGGGTGGTTCGCAATGTGAAGCAGGCACAAATAGAATAGTTTGGGATTTCTATGATACCAATGACGGCAAATATTCTTTCCAGTTCAAATTTGTTGATGAAAAAAACAAGCCGCTTGATGCGGCAAACAGAGGTTACAGGTCAAATATCGACGAATTGACTCCAACAACCATGGTTACGCGTACTGCAACAACTTATGAGGGCAATCCTTTCGATGTAATCATGACATACACCAAAGTTTCAGAAGACATAACCCTATAAATTTATAAAAATGTACAAAATAACGAGTATTGCAATTTCATTGGCATTGGTTTTCAGTTTGTTCGGATGTACCGCAATTCAAAATGCCAATAAAACACAAAAAGGAGCAGGTATGGGTGCCGCAGGTGGCGCACTGATTGGAGGTTTGATTGGTGGAAATATAGGTGGTGCTTTAATTGGAGCTGCCGTTGGTGGAGCCGCAGGAGGGCTTATAGGAAACCACATGGATAAACAGGCAAAAGCCATACAGGAAGCCGTTCCCGGGGCCGAAGTAAAACGAGTAGGAGAAGGTATCCAGGTAATTTTTGATGATAAAAGCGGT
>JBFYPZ010000199.1:0-4460 GCA_041303035.1 Flavobacteriaceae bacterium | reverse complement strand
TCTGGGAACCAAAACAAGTCGGTGTTTGGCCATTCTACTGTACAGATTTCTGTTCAGCACTGCATCAGGAAATGCAAGGATATGTTCGCGTATCCGCAAAAGGAGCAGGGGTGCCATTAAAATTCACTCTGGATGGCGACCCACTTAAAATGCCCTGATATTTAAAAAGTTAATAAAGCATAGTTTTAAATAGAGTATTTTTTAAAACGGACAGATATTGGGGGATACTGTCCGTTTTTTTATAAAGTTTTAAAAATGAAAAAATCGAAAATATTGATGATTGTAGGTTCTCTTTTGTTACTGGGACTGTTTTTTTTACCCTTGTGGAATATTACCCTGGAAGCACCTCAATATCCAATTCCTTTGGGAATGGATATTTATATCAACAAATTTGCTGATTACCATGAACACGATATAAAAAACATCAACCTGATGAACCATTATGTTGGCATGAAATATATCCCTGAAACCATACCTGAATTTAAAATATTTCCTTTGGTGATCGGTATTATGGCGGCACTCGGAGTAATCCTGGGATTTTTAGGAAAACACAAGTTATTTCTTGCCTGGTTTATTCTCATGTCTTTGTTATGTATCGCCGGCATGTATGATTTCTACTTATGGGAATATGATTATGGACATAATCTTGATCCAAAAGCCATCATGAGTTTTAAAAATCCGGACGGTACCCCAATGGGCTTTCAACCTCCACTGTTTGGATCAAAGGACATATTAAATTTTACGGCGCATTCGTATCCCAGACCCGGAGGTTATGTCCTGTTTGTGGGTATTTTGCTTACTTTCGTCGCCTTTCTTGTCGGCAGGAAAGAAGCAAAACAAACTAACAATTAGTTTTTTTATTTTCAAGCAAAGAAATTAATATCTTGACAACTGTTAAAACTTATCGATATGGTGATCATCCGTAATTTGTTTTATATTTTGGTTTTATTCTTATTGACCGGCTGCGAAGTTCAGCCTGTTCCCATTGAGTTTGGCAAAGAGGAATGCAGTTTTTGTAAAATGACTATAGTCGACCGGCAACACGCCGCCCAACTGGTAACAAAAAAGGGAAAACAGTTTAAATATGATGCCATAGAGTGTATGCTCAATGACCTCAATGAAAAGCAAAATACACAGGAAAACAAAATTTATCTGGTAAGCGATTACGGTAAAAGTAAAATGACCACAGCGGAAGATGCTACCTATTTGATCAGTCAGGCCATCAAGAGTCCGATGGGCGCTTTTTTGTCTGCCTTTTCTTCAAATGCAGAAGCCACCTCAGTCATGACTAAAAGCGGTGGTGAAGTTTATAACTGGCAGGAAATCAAAAAAAAGTATGGGATTGAATAAAAAAGATATACTATTTTTTTTTGGTTGTTCATTATTTATTTTGACTGCTTCATTTGCCAGACAAATAAAAGTTTGTCCGGATTGTGAGATCAGGTCAGTACAAAAAGCAATTGATATAGCTTTTGATGGAGATGAAATTCTCATACATCCCGGCGTCTATAAAGAACATGATATTGAGATAACAAAGTCCCTTACAATCAAGGGAATCGGTAATCCTGTGATCGATGGAGAAAATCTGGGAACAGTTTTTCATATCAGCGCAAATAATTTCTCCCTGCAGGGCATTACCATAATCAATGTTGGAAAAAGCTTCACCAAAGATTTTGCGGGTATTTTGGTCGCAAGATCCAGCAATTTTCTCATTAAAAATGTCGTTCTGAAAAATGTCTTTTTTGGTATTTTGGTAGAGAAATCGAAACATGGCACCATTTCTTACAACAAAGTAAGCAGTAATGCGGTGAGTGAGGCGAGCTCAGGTAACGGAATACACCTTTGGCATTGTGATCATATGCAGGTAGATCATAATAACCTTTCGGGTCTCCGCGACGGCATCTATTTTGAATTTGTGAAAGAAAGCAAAATATTTAAGAACCACAGTTACAAAAATTTGCGCTATGGGCTGCACTTTATGTTCTCTAATAACAATGCCTATTACGACAATGAATTTGTGAGTAATGGAGTTGGGGTTGCCGTCATGTTCTCAAAATTTATTGATATGAGAAATAACCTATTTACAGAAAACTGGGGCAGTGCCTCTTATGGTTTGCTTTTAAAAGAGATCTACGATGCCAAAATTGAAAATAACAGGTTTACAACAAACACAGTTGGAGTTAGCGTTGATGGTTCAACCCGGGTCAACTTTGAAGGAAATACCTTTGCGCGCAACGGATGGGCAATAAATGTGATTGGTGCTTGCTACGAAAACACGTTTACCGGAAATAATTTTATGCATAATTCTTTTGACCTGGCGCATAGCGGTAATGTGAACTCGAACAGTTTTGATAAAAATTACTGGAGCGATTATACCGGGTACGACCTGGATGGCAATGGCATAGGGGATGTACCCTACCGTCCTGTAAAATTGTTTTCCTATATAACGAACCGCTCGCCTGAGGCCATTGTATTGCTGAGAAGTTTGTTTGTGGATATTATAAATTTTTCGGAAAAAGTTTCCCCGGTTTTTACTCCGGATAACCTGATGGATCCTAACCCGCTGATGAAGGCTGCACTATGATAGAAATAAAGAATTTAAGCAAAAAATTCGGAAAACTAACTGTTCTGGATCAACTGGATCTCTCAATTGATGACGGAGGGATATTCGCCATCCTCGGCCCAAACGGATCCGGAAAAACCACGCTCATCAAATGTATTTTGGGGATGGTAATCCCGGATAGCGGTAATATTTTGATCCAAAATGGAAGCGTGTTAAAAAAATGGGCTTATAGGAATGATATTAATTACCTGCCACAGATAGCCAACTTCCCTGCGAACCTGACCGTAAAAGAATTGCTTGCCATGGTTAAAAACCTCCGGCCCAAACCCGCTTCTGAAGAAAGATTGATAGACTTGTTCGGCCTGCAGCCATTTCTTGATAAAAAATTGGGCTACCTTTCAGGCGGTACAAAACAAAAGGTCAACCTGGTACTTACTTTTATGTTCGATTCGAAATTGTTCATCCTGGACGAGCCTACAAATGGCCTTGACCCGGTTAGCCTGATCCGGTTAAAAGGCCTGATCGCGGAAGAAAAGAAAAAGGGCAAAACAATTTTGATCACTACCCATATCATGAGTCTGGTGGAAGAAATTGCCGATGAGATCGTCTTTTTACTCGACGGAAACATTTATTTTAAGGGCAAGGTATCATCTTTAAAAGAGAAGACAAAGGAAAGGGATCTGGAACATGCCATTGCTAAAATAATCACGAAAGAACATGTTTAAGATATTAAAATACAGCTTTTACGATTTGATGCGCAGCCGCTGGAGCTATGTGTATTTCTTTTTTTATCTGGCACTCGGTTTTGTTCTGTTTTTTTTGAATAATGATCTCGGCAAGGCAATTATTACCCTTATGAACGTAATCATCGTCCTCACTCCGCTTATCGCAACAATCTTCGGGGTTATGTATTATTATAATTCACGGGAATTTACTGAACTTTTGCTGGCACAGCCTTTGAACAGAACAAAGATATTTATGGGACAATACCTCGGTATATCTTTGTCACTTACCCTGAGCCTGGTTTTGGGTTTGGGTATCCCTTTTGTGTTTTATGGAATTTTCAGGTCGGCCGAGGTATTTGATTTCAGCCTGCTTCTATTGATCGGAGCTTTCCTGAACTTTATTTTTGTGGCGTTGGCATTTAATATCGCCCTGTCCAATGAAAATAAAATAAAAGGTTTTGGCTATGCCATTTTATTATGGCTTTTCCTTGCAGTAATTTATGACGGCTTATTTTTAACCTTTTTACTGGTCTTTGCAGAATACCCGCTGGATAAATTTTCGTTGGCAGCCACTTTTTTTAACCCCATTGACTTGTCAAGAATTCTCATCCTCTTAAAACTGGATATCTCGGCATTGCTGGGATATACCGGGGCTATTTTCAATAAGTTCTTCGGCAACCATACCGGTTTGTTGATTTCACTTGTATCTTTATGTCTGTGGGTATTTTTACCCGTTCTCAGGATGCGGGCCAAGCTGAGAAAAAAAGATTTTTAAATCAGTTTTTAAGGCTCGTGGAATTGGCTGAACCAATACCTACAACCTGTGTATACCTGTCACCAAAGGCTTTGTAGTAAACCACAACCGAATACTCGTTTTCTGTTTCATAAAAGGTTCCTTCAATGGCCCTGGTATCGATTTGATTTTGGTCCGCAAGAACATAAAGATAATTATAAAATCCCTGCTTAAAAAGCATGGTAGCCTCGTATAATTTTGTTTTTGGATTGTAGTGCATTTTGTTGTCTTCACCCAGAGCCCAGTTATTGTAATTGCCATAGATATAGATGTTCTTGTTTCCCGGGTCGACAGTGGTTTCCAGACTGAAATAAACCCGGCTGTAATCAGCTTCTGTTTGCTGGTTATCACTGTCCAGTGTGCGTACAACAAAATTGCC
>JBFYPZ010000198.1:0-4493 GCA_041303035.1 Flavobacteriaceae bacterium | reverse complement strand
AAACGGAAATATTGATATTGATGATCTCAGGGAAAAAGCGATTCAGCACAAGGATAATTTATCTGCGCTGATGGTAACCTATCCATCGACCCATGGAGTTTTTGAATCGGCCATACGCGAGATTACGCACATCATTCATGAAAATGGCGGACAAGTCTATATGGATGGTGCCAATATGAATGCACAGGTTGGCCTCACCAATCCGGCATTGATCGGAGCTGACGTATGCCATTTAAATTTGCATAAAACCTTTGCCATTCCACATGGCGGTGGTGGCCCGGGTGTAGGACCAATTTGCGTGGCAGCTCATCTGGCGGAATTTCTTCCGAGCAATCCTGTGGTCAAGACCGGTGGAAAAAATGCCATCAATGCCATCTCATCAGCACCTTTCGGTTCTGCACTGGTGGATCTGATTTCCTTTGCCTACATCAAACTTTTGGGTGCTGATGGTTTGAAGAAGGCGACGATGATGGCTATTTTTAATGCCAATTACCTAAAATCCAGACTTGAGAAATATTATAAGATCCTCTACACAGGTGAATACGGCTTTTCTGCCCATGAAATGATAATTGATTTCAGAGAGTTTAAAGAAAAAGGAATTGAAGTGACAGATATTGCTAAAAGGTTGATGGACTTTGGATTTCATGCACCAACAGTGTCATTTCCTGTTGCCGGAACGCTGATGATTGAGCCGACAGAAAGTGAGAACAAACAGGAACTCGACCGGTTTATTGATTCCTTAATTCAGATAAAAAAGGAAATTGATGCCTATGACGGCGGAGATTCTGTCCTGAAAAATGCACCGCATACCTTGCAAATGATCACCTCTGACAACTGGCCTTTCAGCTATACAAGAAAAGAAGCGGCCTATCCTTTGCCTTTCGTGGCACAGCATAAATACTGGCCCTCCGTTAGAAGGGTGAATGAGGCGCAGGGAGACAGGAATTTGATTTGTACCTGTAATCCCATAGAAGATTATATGGAAGTTTAGTTTTTTAAAATTTTGATGAAAAGGCGGGATCTTCCCGCTTTTTTTATGTACTCAGTTTTGATATCATGTAAATTTTATATCTTTTATTATTTATATTAATTAAATTTTCTGAAAGAAAGAGAATATAAAACTTAACATTTTCATATTATCATTACGGATTTCCTTGAGTATGTGCATAATAATTGATAATATTTTAAAAATGGACAGTAAAGGAATCTTTATATGTTCTTTTGTTATTGGAATAAGGCTCTAAGCCAATATTAATATCTTTTTTGTATTTCCATTTATTCTAAAAATTGTATTTTTGCATTTCGATTAAAATATATAGATCTGATGAAGAAAATAACTAAAGAGACTTATATCAACTGGTATAGAGACATGCTTTTCTGGAGAAAATTCGAAGATAAATTGGCAGCCGTTTATATCCAGCAAAAAGTAAGGGGATTTTTACATTTATATAACGGGCAGGAAGCCGTTCTTGCAGGGGCTTTACACGCCATGGACCTCACCAAGGACAAGATGATCACCGCTTACAGAAACCATGTACAACCCATCGGGATGGGTGTTGACCCCAGAAGGGTTATGGCTGAACTTTACGGAAAAGTAACGGGCACGTCTTTTGGTATGGGTGGTTCCATGCACATTTTTTCAAAAGAACACAGATTTTATGGCGGGCACGGTATTGTTGGCGGACAGATCCCTTTGGGTGCCGGTATTGCTTTTGCCGATAAATATTTTGGCAGGGACGGGGTAACCCTTACCTATTTTGGTGATGGTGCTGCCCGTCAGGGTTCTCTGCACGAAACCTTCAATATGGCCATGTCATGGAAATTACCTGTAGTTTTCATAGTCGAGAACAATGGCTATGCCATGGGTACCTCCGTTGACAGAACAGCCAACCACCCGGATATCTGGAAATTGGGTCTGGCTTATGAAATGCCCAGCGAACCGTGTGACGGCATGAATCCAATAAAAGTTGCAGAGGCCATGGATAAGGCCATAACGCACGCAAGGGCCGGCAACGGACCCTATTTTCTGGAAATGAAAACCTACCGTTACCGCGGACATTCCATGAGTGATGCGCAAAAATACCGTACCAAGGATGAGGTTGCAGAGTATATGAAAATTGACCCGATAACCCAGGTACTGGATATTATCAAAGAAAACAAATACCTTACCGAAAAGCAAATTCAGGCGATCAATGACGAAGTCAGGGATCTGGTAAACGAATGTGAAAAATTTGCGGAAGAATCTCCATATCCGGAAGTGCAGCAGATGTATGATATGGTCTATGAACAAAAGGATTATCCGTTCTTAAAGCATAAGTTATAAGAGCAATTTATTGTAAGATAGCATAGTATTAGCGAAAAAGGTACAAATTAAAAGATAAAACAATTATGGCCGAAATTATAACGATGCCACGCCTGAGTGACACCATGACAGAAGGTGTAGTGTCAAAATGGTTAAAAAAAGTTGGAGATTCAGTGAAGGAAGGCGACATATTAGCTGAAATTGAAACAGATAAGGCTACTATGGAATTTGAATCCTTCCATAGTGGAAAGTTGTTGTTTATCGGAATTAAAGAAGGTCAGACCGCACCGGTCGACGCGGTCATTGCCGTGATTGGTGCCGAAGGTGATAACATAGAGTCGCTGCTTGAGGCACATAAGGCAGGTAAACCCCAAACAACTGAGCCCGCACCGGCAGTTGAAGAACAGGCAAAAGTGCCTGCTGCTGCGGCAGAAGTTTCGGTACCCAAAGATGTTCAGGTTATTACCATGCCAAAACTAAGCGATACAATGTCAGAAGGTACAGTGGCCAAATGGTTGAAAAAAGTAGGTGACCCGGTTAAAGAAGGAGAGATCCTGGCAGAAATTGAATCTGATAAAGCGACCATGGAATTTGAATCTTTCCATCAGGGCACCTTGTTATACGTAGGTGTACAGGAAGGTGGTTCTGCAAAAGTTGACAGCGTGCTTGCCGTGATAGGTAAAGCCGGAACGGATATAAAAGATCTGGTAGCATCTTTCGGCAGCAAAGGAGAAGCAAAAACTACCGGCCCTGTAAAGGCAGCTGAACCGGTACAGCAGGTTCAGAAACCGGTTGAAAACAAAGTGCCGGAGTATGCTCCGGTCACCCCGACAGCAACGGCAGGGGGTAAAGTGATCGCCTCACCTTTGGCTAAAAAGTTGGCCGCCGAAAAAAATATCGACCTGCAAACCGTTACTGGAACCGGAGAAGGTGGCAGAATCATAAAAAGAGACATAGAAAATTACAAGGCAGGTTCCTTTGTTGCGAAAGCCCAGCCATTTGTACCAAAGGGGCAGGAGCGTTTTGAAGAAATACCCAATTCTCAAATGCGAAAAGTTATCGCGCGCAGGTTGGGCGAATCAAAATTTACGGCTCCCCACTATTATCTGAATATGGAGTTCGACATGGACAATGCGATCTCATTCAGAAATCAGTACAATTCATTGCCGGATACAAAAATTTCATTTAACGACATCGTTATCAAAGCAACTGCGCTTGCCTTAAAGAAACATCCGCGGGTAAATTCCCAGTGGTTCGATGACAGGATGCGTATCAATCACCATGTGCATATCGGAGTTGCCGTTGCTGTTGAGGACGGACTCCTGGTCCCTGTGCTCCGGTTCGCCGACGAGCAATCTTTAACTCAAATCGGTGAGCAGGTAAAGGAATTCGCAGGCAAAGCGAGAAATAAAAAACTGGCACCTAATGAAATGGAAGGCAGTACTTTTACCATTTCCAATTTGGGGATGTTTGGAATTTCTGAATTTACTTCCATCATAAACCAACCAAATTCAGCAATTTTATCTGTCGGGGCGATCCTTGAAAAACCGGTGGTTAAAAATGGACAAGTTGTAGCAGGAAATACCATGACATTAACGCTGGCCTGTGACCATAGAACCGTGGATGGGGCAACAGGAGCACTGTTCCTTCAGACCCTTAAGGGCTATATAGAAAATCCGGTTACCATGCTGGTATAAGTATTCCGGTCAATAATAAAAAAAACTGTTCCAAAAGAACAGTTTTTTTTTATTTTAAATTTGGGCCTGGGAAACTCAATTATGGATATAACATCTTTTAAATTTGCCATTCTGCAGATACGACTCAATGTTGTATGTAGTTCCCATTGAGATGGCATAGGCCCGCCAGCCGGCATTGAAATCAAAATCAAGGTTTAAAAAGACGGAGATCCTGCATGGCAGGCAAGGACAAAGTAAAAAGTTCAAGTATTGACTTAACTATGGACAGGAGCTGCATTGGCGATGTATTGCGGATTCATTTCCCGGCCTCAAAGTAAAAAGTGCTGCGATCAAAATCAAGACTTAGTAAGACGGGAAGCCTACTATCGCAGGCAAGGACAAAGGGAAAAGTAAAAAGGCAAAAGTTTTTAATTATGAATGTAATACCGATTCTTTTCCTGGCCTCAAAGAAAAAAGAATTGAGATCAAAATCAATGCATACTTGCCCGCCGTAG
>JBFYPZ010000197.1:0-4519 GCA_041303035.1 Flavobacteriaceae bacterium | reverse complement strand
TCTCCGATTTTTACCTCGCACAAACTATATACAAACCAGTTGTAATTTGTGAATTGCCTTAGCTCATGACATATAGTTTTGTATTCGCTAAACCTCGCTAAGCTCGGTTATAAAATTGTATTTTTCATAACCAAATTGTAGTTTTAAAACAAACCTTAAGCCATGTATATATGTTTTAACCCGGATATAAATTAGCCGGCATTTCAGGTAATTTAGTTAGCTTAGCATAATCCTGAACCGCGTTTTAATTTTTTTATGAATTATGAAAATCCTCTGGACCTATTTAAAACCCTTTAAAAAATGGCTGTTTCTGGCCATGGCGCTGGCCGGGGTATCGCAGGTACTGCAATTGATCGACCCCATTATTTTTGGTAAGATCATTGACCAGTACGCCCTGAATCCGGAGGGTATGCCGGAATCGGAACTTATTTCAGGAGCCCTGAAATGGCTGGGAATAGCCGTGGGAATCGCTTTGCTGGCCAGGGTAGGGCAGGCCCTCACAGAGTACGTAACGCGGTTTATTGTTCAGAAATTTGGTATGGAGATCTTTAATGAAGGGTTGCGGCATACCCTGCGCCTGCCTTATCATGAGTTTGAAGAGACGAGCAGCGGCCAGGTGGTTTCTACCCTGCAAAAAGTGAAGAGCGATAACGAAAAATTTATCAATGCCTTTATCAATGTCATATTTTCTTCGGTAGTAGGGATTGCTTTTCTCATCTGGTATTCAATTACCAAGCACTGGGCCCTGATACCGGTTTTCCTGATCGGCGTTCTTGTTTTGGGAGGATTGACCTCGGTATTGAGCCGTAAGATCAAGGCCGTACAACGCTCTGTGGTACATGAAACCAATAAAATGGGTGGTGCGATTACCGAGTCGCTGCGCAATATTGAGCTGATCAAAAGTCTGGGATTAACGTATCCGGAGATCAGGAGGTTAAAGGGCTTCACCGAAAATATCTTTAAACTCGAAATGCAAAAAATAAAGAAGGTAAGGACACTTTCTTTTTTTCAGAGTACCACATTGCTCATACTCAAAGAATCTATTTTATTTCTGTTGCTTTGGCTTATTTTCAGACAGCTTTTATCACCGGGGGAACTAATCTCGATGCAGTTTATTTCTACACGCATTATTTTTCCTTTACAGGATTTAGGAAACATCATTATTGCTTACAGAGAAGCGCAAGCCTCACTGCAAATTTTTAATGAGCTCATGCAGAAGGAACCGGAATACAGGCCGGAGGAATTTGTTGATATAGGCGAGATAGAAAGCCTCAGGTTCGATCAGGTTGGGTTTACCTATAAGAATGCGAAACAGGCCGCAGTTGAAGATCTTTCTTTTTCTGTAAAAAGAGGAGAAACCATTGCTTTCGTCGGCCCTTCCGGTTCGGGTAAATCAACGCTGGTAAAATTGCTGGTTGGCTTATATATGCCTACAGAAGGCATGATCTACTACGATGATGTACCCGCCACGGAAATCCGTTATAACCGCATGCGAAAGCAGCTTGGCTTTGTCACCCAAGAAACACAGCTCTTCTCGGGCACCATCAGAGAAAACATGGTTTTTGTTAAGCCGGATGCGACAGATACAGAAATCTACGAGGCTCTGGAACGTGCCTCTGCCCTTAAAATGGTAACAGATTCTGAGTTTGGTCTGGATACGATACTGGGTGAGGGTGGAAAGAAAGTATCAGGGGGAGAGAAACAACGACTCGCCATTGCCAGGGCCTTATTGAGAAATCCCCGCATTCTGATATTCGATGAAGCAACCTCTGCGCTGGATTCCATAACAGAAGAAGAGATCACCCAAACCGTACAGGAAATCTCCTCAGCCGACCAGCAGATCATGATCATGATCGCTCACAGGTTATCGACCATTATGTATGCGGACTGTATTTATGTTCTGGAAAAGGGCAGGATCGTTGAAGAGGGTAGCCATGATGAATTGGTAGAAAAGAAAGGGCTTTATTATGCCATGTGGCGCCAGCAGATCGGTGAAAGAGAAACTTTTTCAGCACCTTTATTCGACTGATTTTAAAAAGAAAAAACCGCCAGGGTTTTCCTGACGGTTTTGAAATATGTATAAGCTCCTGTTGGAGGTAAATTTATTTTACTTCTTCAAAATCTACATCCTGCACATCATCACTGCCTGAACCCGCATTGGCATGGGCTTCCTGTTTTGCACCTGCAGGTTCACCTGCCGGTTGCTGCTGTGCTTTGTACATTTCTTCCGAAGCCACCTTCCAGGCTGCATTGATCTTTTCCATCGCGCTGTCAATGTGAGCAATGTCTTTGGATTCATGCGCTTTTTTCAATTCGGCCAGGGCCGTTTCGATCGGTTGTTTTTTATCAGCCGACAGCTTGTCGCCAAATTCTTTCAACTGGCTTTCTGTCTGGAAGATCATCGAATCCGCTGCGTTGATCTTTTCTGCGATTTCTCTCGCTTTTTTATCTGATTCCGCATTGGCTTCCGCATCGGCTTTCATCTTTTTGATCTCTGCTTCAGAAAGTCCTGAAGAAGCTTCAATCCGGATGTTGTGCTCTTTACCGGTGCCTTTGTCTTTGGCAGAAACATTGATGATACCGTTCGCATCGATATCAAAAGTCACTTCGATCTGCGGTACGCCCCTTGGTGCCGGTGGAATTCCATCCAGGTGGAACCTTCCGATGGTCTTGTTATCAGCGGCCATGGCTCTTTCTCCCTGCAGCACGTGGATCTCAACTGAAGGCTGGCTGTCAGCGGCAGTAGAGAATACCTGTGATTTTTTGGTAGGGATGGTTGTGTTCGACTCGATGAGCTTGGTGAACACATTGCCCATGGTTTCAATACCCAGAGACAAAGGTGTTACGTCCAGCAACAAGACATCTTTTACATCTCCTGTCAGTACACCGCCCTGAATAGCCGCTCCGATTGCCACAACCTCATCAGGATTCACTCCTTTGGAAGGTTTTTTACCGAAGAATTTTTCTACTTCTTCCTGAACTTTTGGCATACGGGTTGAACCACCAACCAGAATTACTTCATCAATATCGGAAGTACTCAGCCCGGCATCTTTCAAAGCAGCGCTTACCGGTGCCATAGACCTTTTCATCAGTGAGTCTGATAATTTTTCAAATTGTGATCTGGTCAGGGTTTTAACCAGGTGTTTTGGTCCGGTTGCAGTAGCTGTTACATAAGGCAAATTGATCTCTGTTTGTGTGGTAGATGACAATTCAATTTTTGCTTTTTCGGCAGCTTCTTTCAGTCTTTGCAGGGCCATTGGGTCTTTTCTCAGGTCGATACCTTCTTCTTTGTTGAAATCTTCTGCAAGCCAGTCGATGATGGTCTGGTCAAAGTCATCACCTCCCAGGTGGGTATCCCCATTGGTAGAAAGTACTTCAAAAACGCCGTCACCAATCTCAAGGATAGAAATATCAAAAGTACCTCCACCCAGGTCATACACAGCGATTTTCTTGTCGTGGCCCGTTTTGTCCAGGCCATAGGCCAGGGCAGCAGCAGTAGGCTCGTTGATAATCCTGCTCACTTTCAGTCCGGCAATTTCTCCGGCTTCTTTGGTGGCTTGTCTTTGGGAGTCATTAAAATAAGCGGGAACGGTAATTACCGCTTCTTTTACTTCATGGCCCAGATAATCCTCAGCAGTCTTTTTCATTTTCTGAAGGATCATGGCAGAAATTTCCTGTGGGGTATATAACCTTCCATCGATATCCACCCTTGGGGTGTCATTATCTCCCTTAACTACTTTATAGGGTACGCGTTCTGCTTCTTTTTTACATTCAGAATATTTGTTACCCATAAATCTTTTGATAGAATAGACGGTGTTTATTGGATTGGTCACTGCCTGACGTTTTGCAGGGTCACCAACTTTACGCTCGCCACCTTCTATAAAAGCTACGATAGAAGGCGTGGTTCTTTTTCCTTCCGCATTAGGAATAACTACCGGTTCATTACCTTCCATTACAGAAACACATGAGTTGGTTGTTCCTAAATCGATTCCAATTATTTTACTCATAATTATATATTTTTGTTTGTGTTCAAAATTGTTTTACGAGGCTGTAAGGTCAATCTTTGTGCCAAGCTCTATTTTTCTCAATAATGTCACAATTTCTAATATTTTATGCCACTGTGTCATATTTTTTGTGGTTTTTTGACTTTTTCAAAGATAGCGAGCACATTAATTGTCTCTATATTTTTTACCCTGCCCGAATTTTATGAACTTTGCCAAAATTCATAAACTATGCTGGGACTTAAACACGAAACCCCTGCTTCCTGGGCAAAGATCGCGGGCGAAAACCTGCAGCAACTGTTAACCGACCATGCTTTTGCTGAGCAAAAGGCCTCTGCTTCTGCCGTTTCCCTGATCATCAATTATTCCGAAGAAACAGCGCTGGTAAAGGAAATGACTGACATAGCCATTGAAGAGATGGAGCATTTTAAAATGGTGCACGAGATCATGATCAGCCGGGGTATGGTTTTGGGTATGGATCAAAACAGTGCCTATGCCAGACACCTGATCAGGTTTTT
>JBFYPZ010000196.1:0-4546 GCA_041303035.1 Flavobacteriaceae bacterium | reverse complement strand
GTAGACTTGCCGGGCTATGGCTATGCAAAAGTATCCAGGGAAAAACGGGATACCTTCCAAAAATTCATAACAGATTATTTTTTAAAGAGAGAACAACTGCTATGCACCTTTGTCCTTATTGATTCAAGACTTGAACCCCAGAAGATCGATCTGGAATTTTTGAATTTTTTAGGCTACAACGAAATACCGTTCTGTATCGTTTTTACAAAATCCGATAAACTGGGGAGCACTACCCTGCAAAAGAATATCAGGCTCTACGAAAGTAAATTACTGGAACAATGGGAAACACTGCCTACCTGTTTTATCTCCTCGGCAACCACCAAAACCGGAAAAGAAGAGATCCTGGATTTTATTCATAAGGTGAACAGCAATATGGTCAGGGAATAATTTTTCTCTTTACTGCATACCATTCATTCTGCCCTTTCCTTTCCCCTTACCGCCGTGCATCTGCTTTTCGTGTTCCGGAAACCAGGCCGGTACCTCGAGTTCTTCATCATACATATAGGAAGCTATCTTAATCAGGTCTGCCTCGTCAAAATGCTGATAGGGCATAACCTTGAATTTCGTTACAGCCCCTTTCATAATTGCCTTTTCTTCCTTCGGATCCTTTGCCCACTGACTTATCGCCTGAACAAATTCCTTTTTTTCGGGATACATCATAAGATACCTCCTCTTGACCGCAGCCAATGGAGGTGCAATGATCTCATCATGCGATTTTGTATTGACGGCATGACAGGCATAACATTTGCTTTTGAGCAGTTCCAGGCTAATAGTATCCTTCTCTGCAACTTGCTTCTTTGCAGTAACATCGAGCAAAGCAAGCTCATTTTTATCAGCACAGGAAAACAAAAAAATAAAGATTAACACCCAATAAAAAAGATTAAACCTGCTCATCGCCTTCGAATTAAAATGATCAATTATGTACATGCAAACTATTAAAACAGATAGAAATATTCCGAATAGGATCTGTTCAATATATTGGTATTCCAATACTGTTTGCTGTTGTAAAATTAAAACTATTCAAACGGAACTTCTGCTGTTTATCCCAATTATTTTGGTAGCCCTGGTTACACAAAATTCTGTGTCAGACCCAATTTAACTGCTTTTGAATACGCTTTAGCTACAATTCATAAGATATCTCTATCCCTTGTTGGTGTCTCCGATATTTTTTTAATCCCAATCAAAAATAGTCAGCCTTAAAGCTTAAATTTATCCCTTTATCCCGCAAAATGCTAAGTCACTCAAAAAATCTGCAAATCCTGTATGAGGATAACCACCTGATCATCCTGAACAAAAGGGTTGGCGATATCGTGCAGGGAGACAAGACGGGAGACATTCCCCTGAGTGAGATCGTCAAGCAGTACCTCGCTGAAAAATACAACAAGCCGGGAGCTGCCTTTCTGGGTGTGGTTCACAGAATCGACCGCCCCACCTCCGGTATCGTGATCTTCGCGAAAACATCAAAAGCACTCAGCCGGCTAAATAAAATGCTCGTTGATAAAACCATACAAAAAACCTACTGGGCGGTAGTACAGGACAGGGTTGAACTCACAGAAAACACCCTGGTCAATTATTTGAGAAAAAATGAAAAAAACAACAAAGCCTCTGTTTATGATACTGAAACTGAAGGCACAAAAAAAGCTGTATTACACTACAAAGTGATAAAATACCTGGACAAGTACACGCTTTTGGAAATAGATCTGGAAACGGGAAGACATCATCAGATCAGAAGCCAGCTGGCTCATTTGGGTCATCCGGTCAAGGGAGATGTGAAATACGGTTTTAAAAGGCCCAATGCCGATGCGGGTATCCATTTGCATGCAAGACGGCTATCCCTGGTGCATCCGGTTAGCAAAGAGCTGCTTGAAATCGAAGCGCCCCTGCCTGAAGATCCGGTATGGAAAATTTGTCAGGAAAATTAATACAAACAACAGCACTGATTAAAAAAACAAACCCCTGTGAGGATCACAAGGGTAGTTTGTGGGAACAACTATGATCAGATGATCTTGGTCATGGCTGTCATGGAAGCACGCAGGTCATACCCAATGATCTCCACCGGGTGGAAGCGGATCTCTTCATTTACCGAAATGAGTGTCCGGTTATCGACACCATGATCCCTGCCCTCACCAAATTTCTTACCGATGACATCTGTATCAATTGTTTTCATAAAATCTGCCAACAGGGGTTTGCAGGCATGGTCAAACAGGTAGCAACCGTATTCAGCAGTGTCGGATATGGTGCGATTCATTTCAAACAACTTCTTTCTCGCGATGGTATTGGCGATAAGCGGGGTTTCGTGTAAAGATTCATAGTAAGCAGATTCTTCAATAATACCTGCCTCGGTCATGGTTTCAAAAGCCAGCTCAACACCGGCTCTCACGAAAGCTACCATCAATAACCCATGGTCAAAGTACTCCTGTTCACTGATCTTTTTATCGGTAATTTTTGTTTTTTCAAAAGCGGTTTCACCGGTTGCTGCCCGCCAGGTCAATAAATTCCTGTCGTCATTAGCCCAGTCTTGCATCATGGTCTTTGAGAATTCACCCGAGATGATGTCATCCATATGCTTGCAGAACAGGGGGCGCATGATCTCTTTCAATTCTTCCGACAGTTCAAAGGCCTTTATTTTTGCCGGATTGGAGAGTCTGTCCATCATATTGGTAATGCCTCCGTGTTTTAATGCCTCTGTTATCGTCTCCCATCCGTATTGTATCAGTTTTGCAGCGTATCCGGGCTCGATACCCTTCTCAACCATCTTGTCAAAACAAAGTATGGAACCTGTTTGAAGCACCCCGCATAAAATGGTTTGTTCCCCCATAAGGTCTGACTTGACCTCAGCAACAAAGGAGGAATCCAGAACACCGGCCCGGTCTCCTCCGGTGGCAACAGCGTAGGCTTTGGCCTGTTCAAAACCTATCCCTTTCGGATCGTTTTCAGGATGCACCGCAATTAAGGTTGGCACCCCAAATCCTCTTTTGTATTCTTCACGCACCTCTGTTCCCGGGCATTTCGGGGCGACCATGATCACAGTGATGTCCTTTCGTATCTTCATTCCTTCTTCCACGATATTAAAGCCATGGCTATAAGCCAGAGTTGCTCCTTTCTTCATCAGTGGCATGATGGCATTTACCACAGAGGTATGCTGTTTGTCGGGAGTGAGATTGCAAACCAGATCAGCGGTTGGTATCATCTGTTCATAGGTACCCACTTTAAAACCATGCTTGCTTGCCTGCTCAAAGGAGGCGCGCTTTTCCCTGATCGCGCTTTCCCGAAGTGTGTAGGAGATATCGAGTCCGGAATCTCTCATGTTCAAACCCTGATTCAATCCCTGGGCTCCGCAACCGACGATCACAATTTTTTTCCCTTTTAATGCTTTGATCCCGTCAGAGAATTCTGAGGCATCCATGAATCTGCATTTACCCAATTGTGCGAGTTGTTCTCTTAACGAAAGCGTATTGAAATAATTTGCCATTATACTTTTTTTAAAATTAATTTAATTGTTTTTTCAGAATATCAGAGATACGCATCTCATCCTTGCTGACAGAGATCCGCCCCGACCTTACAAACTGCATGATTCCATAAGGAAGCAAATCATTGTAAAGATCCTCAATTTCTTCTTTTCTGCCCGATTTTTCGATCACAAAAAAGTCCCTGTTCACCGTTACGATCTGTGAATTGCTTTTTTTGATGATATTCTGGATCTGCCGCATATCAAAAAGCAGACTGGACTTGATCTTGAACAAAGCCGATTGCAGAAAGATCGATTCTTCATTGGTGTGGTAATAGGCCTTGATCACCTCTACCTGCTTGTCTATCTGTGTGACAATCTTTTTCACCTGTTCTTCAGGCATATAGGCCACAATAATAAAACGGGACACATGTTCAATCTCTGAATTGGAAACAGTGAGGCTTTCAATATTTATATGTCTTTTCAAAAATATGGTAGCTATTCTGTTCAGCAAGCCCAGGTTGTTTTCGGTATAAACCGAGATCGTATATAAAATATTCTCCATGTAGTTTCTTATTTTAATCTTATTTCTGATACAGAAGCTCCGGTGGGTATCATCGGAAACACGTTATCCTCTTTGGTGACACTTACATCCAATAAATACGCATCTTTGGAAGCGATCATTTCCTTGATCGCCCTGACCAGTTCGTCCCTTTTGCTCACCCTTTTTGACTGTATCCTGTAGCCTTCGCCAATTTTTACAAAATCCGGATTTGTCATTACGGTATAGGCATAGCGCTTATCAAAAAACAATTCCTGCCACTGCCTTACCATGCCCAGAAAGTCGTTGTTCAGAACCACGATCTTCACTGCTGCGCTGGTCTGCATTATCGTTCCCAGTTCCTGTATGGTCATCTGGAAGCTGCCATCACCGACAATAGCCACCACTTCTCTTTCAGGAGCTCCCATTTTAGCGCCTATGGCAGCAGGCATTGCAAAGCCCATCGTTCCCAGGCCACCTGAGGTGATCTTGCTGTTCGATCTTTTAAAACTACTGTACCTGCTGGCTATCATCTGATGCTGGCCAACATCCGAAAC
>JBFYPZ010000195.1:0-4573 GCA_041303035.1 Flavobacteriaceae bacterium | reverse complement strand
TGTTCGTACCCTTTTTTTTGTTTTATTTTTTTACTTGCCCATTTTACATGAGGATCAGGGAATAATCTTAATTTTGCCGGATGATAAAATGGGTATGGCTGGAGCAGGTTTTATTGCCGGCTTATGGAATGATCAGAATCGCATTTTTTTTGATTTTCTTTTTTGTTCGCCTGTTTAACATCAAGTAAAAATTTATTTTTTTAAAACGTGGACACATGAAAAAACTGGTTAATTATTTTTTACAAGGATTATTATACCTGGCTCCGATAGGGGGTACGCTTTATATAATTTACCTGATCTTTAATTTTGCCGATGGCCTGCTGAGAAACACCATAAAAAACCTGTTTGGTATTGATATCCCGGGACTGGGTATACTCATTATTGTGATTACCCTGGTGCTGGTTGGCAGGATCGGGGAAACCATCATCGCGAGGCCTTTTAAGCAATTCTTTCACCGCATCATTGAAAAGACCCCTTTTTTAAAGGTGGTATACAATGCCTTGAATGATCTTTTTTCTGCCTTTGTGGGGAAAGAAAAGAAATTTAACAAACCCGTGCTGGTACTGGTGAATCCCATATCGAACTTGCAAAAACTCGGTTTTTTAACCGAAAAGGACCTGTCAAAACTGGACGAAATGGATAAGGTAGCGGTTTATTTTCCCCATTCTTACAATTTTTCGGGGGAGTTGTTCATCGTTCCAAAAGCCCAGGTAAAAAGACTGGATATCAATCCGGCCGAGGTAATGACCTTTATTGTTTCCGGCGGGGTAACCGGATGGGATCACACACAAAAAGGAGAACAGTTTACCAAAATAAAAGCGACTTAGTTTTCGGATTATACAAGTCAAAAACTCAGAAATTGAATGCGGTTTTTTGATAGGCGGAGCTGGTAAGTTCTGCCGGAAATGGCAGTACTTTTTCCAGATTCCTTTCTACATAGGCCCGCAAGATATTTTTGGTATCGCGGTTGTCTTTTTGGGCTTGCAGGTGGTTTAAAAAGAATTCGAGTTCCTCTGTTTTCTTCTTCTTTTGCGCATAGCCAAAACCCCTGTAAATTCCCTTCATCACCAGTACAAAAGCGAGTTCATTGTTTTTTCTGCCGGTTTCCTGAATCACAAAATTTTCACTGTTGAACTGCAGGGTAGCTACCGCATTTTTAACCCTTTCATTGTATGTGGATGCAGGCTCGTCTCCCCGGCAAATGCCCCGGCATTTTTTGATCTGGTAATGAAAACAGGCGTCGATGTTGCTTTGTAAATGACAATATTTCGGACAAAGGCCGAAGCGCTCGCAGAGTTCCTCCAGAAAGATCCTGCATTCGGTTACATTATGAAATTTTGCCAGGGGTTCAGGAACAAGTTTTAAGCGGTTGTAGGCCAGGTGCATGATCCCGTTCCGGTCTTCATAGGAAAATAGCGCCAGACTTTCCTGTGCCCTTCTTTGTGCCCGGTTGAATTTGGGATAGATGTTTTTAATCTCCGCCGATTCCAGCAACAGGGCTATCAGCTCGCTTCCTGTTTCTGTAAAGGTGATGTTGCTGGTTTCGAGGCACATATTCACTTCTTTTTTAGTTTTGTCATAGAGGTGGCTCATCACCCTTTGCCTGATGTTTTTAGCCTTTCCCACATAGATCACTTCGTTTTTGCTGTTCCTGAAATAGTAAACACCCGGTTTTTGTGGCAATGTATCCAGTGTTTCTTTCGCCAGGAGAGGGGGTAAGGTGGCCTGCCCTGATCTTGGATTCAGGAAGTTGAAAAAGACATTTTGTGTATCGTAAACCAGTAGTTTTTCGAAGAGAATAACGGTAGCCTGCGCATCGCCTTTTGCCCTGTGCCTGTCGTGTATCACTATGTTTTCCGCTGCGCAAATGGAGCCCAGGCTGTAGGACCGCAATCCGGGGATGAGCTTTCTGGACAGCCTTACCGTGCACAGTTTTTTTCGTTTGAATTCGAAGCCCAGGTCTTTGAATTCCTGTTGGATGATGTGGTAGTCAAAATTGACGCTATGGGCTACAAAAACGGCGTCTTTGGTTATCTCGTCTATTTTTTTTGCAATTTCATAGAATTTAGGTGCCTGATACACCATGGCATTACTTATGCCGGTCAGGTTCGTGATGAAGGGCGGTATATTGCATTCCGGATTGACCAAAGAGGTGAATTCATCCACTACTTTTTTACCGTCGTGTAAAAAAACGGAGATCTCAGTTATCTTTGAACTGTAGCCGGTGGTTTCTATGTCGACTATGGCATACATCTATCGCAGGGATCTTTCCAGGGCTTTCAACTCTACACCCAACTGGTTGAGCATGCTCGCAATACTGCTTATTTTCAGTTCGTGCTCATCGTATTCCTGGGTGTTGATACAGCAGGTAAACTCCCATAACTCCAGTATATCATCGAGGGCAACATAGTACGGATCGTATTTTTTGTTGTCTGATACCAGCAGCAGCATATTGTGTTCCTTGGTCTTGTCGTAAACGCGTTTGTAAACAAGGCCATCGTTTAAGGTAAGAACAATATAGGTCTTTCCGCTTTTGATATCCCTGAGGTTTTCCACAAACCGGGCCACAACATAGGAGCCGCTTTTGACCGGCAGCATGGAATCGCCTTTAATGGGAAAAGCCCTGTGTGTTCCGGTAGGCAAAAAGGGCAGTTTTATTTTGTTCAGGTGCTCTATATATTGCGGATCGTCATAACCCCTTAAATAACCTGCAGAGGCTTCTATGGGTATTATTTCGATGAGGTCTTCATCGGCACCATTTACCGTAATGGGGAACAGCACCCTTCTGTTTCCCACCTCTATGAAAGAACTGTTCCTGGTCTTTGAGAGGTCTGTTTTGATCAGAATATCGATAGGCAGCTTAAAATAAGCCGACAGGTCGATCAGAAAATCCACCGGCGGAATGGCTCTGTTCTCTTCATAGGAACTGATCCGGGAACGGGAGACCTTTAAATCTTCTGCAAACTGTTCCTGGGTTAAACCCTTTAAAGAGCGGATGTGTTTGATGTTGTGCGATAAATAATTCATGATGCTAATAATTTGAGCAATAACTGCTAATATTTTGAGCTAATTTAGCAAAAAATACTTTTCCACCAAATATTTTTTTAAAAATGTATCTCAACACGCACAGCTATTACAGTTTACGCTACGGTACCATGTCGCCTGAAACACTGCTGAAACAAGCGCAGCAGATGGGTGTTTCTGCAATGGCTTTAACGGATATCAACAGCACTTCTGCGAGTCTCGATTTTGTGCGTCTGTCTGAAAAATATACGCTCAGGCCCATTCTTGGGGTCGATTTCAGAAACGGTGTTCAGCAGCGGTTTGTCATGCTGGCGGAAAACAACCATGGGTTTTACCGGCTCAACAGTTATTTGTCTGCGCTTTTGCATGCAGACAAATTTTTTATACCTGAAAGGGCCCCGCAGCTTGAAAATACCTTTGTTGTTTACCCTTTTCAAAGGGAGAAATTTCCGCTTTGTGAAAATGAATTTATAGGAGTCAGGCCCGCGGATCTCAACCAGCTTAAGTTTTCAAAGTGGTATGCACATCAGGAAAAGCTGGTGCTATTGAAAACAGTTTCCTTCCTTGACAAAAAAGCCTACAATGCACACCGCTTATTGCGGGCTATCGATAACAACACCCTGCTGAGCAAACTGCCGGTAACGGAACAGGGGGAAGCATCTGATGTAATGATCCCCGAGATGCTGTTAGAGGAAGTTTTTAAAGCCTGTCCGCAGATCCTTGAAAATACACGGAAACTGCTGGAAGCCTGTTCGGTAACCTTCAGTTTTTCTGATAAAAACCCCAAGAATCAAAGAGCTTACACCGCCAATGAGGCTTTGGATTTCAGGCTGTTAAAGAAACTCGCTTACGGAGGCCTGCATTACCGGTATAAAAAGATAGGAAAGCGCGTGTTTACCCGCCTGGAAAAGGAATTGGAGATCATCAGGGAAAAGCAGTTCGTCTCTTATTTTCTGATCAACTGGAAAATTTTAAAATACGCGCGCAGCAAAGGGTATTACTATGTTGGAAGGGGTAGCGGGGCCAACAGCCTGGTGGCTTATTTGCTTCGCATTACCGATGTGGACCCCATAGAGCTGGACCTGTATTTTGAGCGATTTATCAATTTGTACAGAACCAATCCCCCGGATTTTGATATCGATTTTTCCTGGCGTGACCGGGATGATATCATCCGGTTTATCTTTAACAGGTTTAAGCACACGGCGCTGATCGCGGTGTACAATACCTTTAAGTTCAGGGCCTCGGTAAGGGAGATCGGCAAGGTTTTCGGTTTGCCAAAAGAAGAGATAGACAAGCTTTCCTCGAGGCAGTTCGCAGAAAAGGACCTGGATCGATTATCGCATTTGGTGCTGGTTTACAGTAAGTTGATTAAGGGTTTTCCGAATTATCTCGGTATTCATGCCGGCGGTATTCTGATCTCAGAGCGGCCGGTGCAAGCGTATACAGCTACTTTTTTACCGCCCAAGGGCTTTTCCACCACCATGTTCGATATGCATACAGCCGAGGATGTGGGTTTGTACAAATTCGATATCCTGAGTCAGCGGGGCCT
>JBFYPZ010000194.1:0-4598 GCA_041303035.1 Flavobacteriaceae bacterium | reverse complement strand
CTCCATGGCTTCTTTCAAACCACCTACCAGTTCAGGAGCCATTCGAAGGCCCGGACAAACAACCAGCACATCATAGCTGTACTCTTTTCCCTCAGCCGTCACTACTTTGTTGCTTTCGGGATAGAATTGATCTGCATGCTCTTTTATCCAGGAAACTCCTTTGGGTATCAGCGAGGACTCCTCTCTCTCCGTATCCTTGAAATTATAGGTATTTGCACCAACAAGGGTCCATGCCGGCTGGTAATAGTGCTTTTCAGAAGGCTCAATGAGCCCAATTTTAACAGATGGATTTTTCCTTTTGGTTTGTGCGGCAACCATAATACCGGCAGTACCACCGCCAATGATGAGGAGTTCAAAATGAGACATACTATGCAAATTACAAAAAGAATTATTTTTTTACTTTACAGGTGCTGATGCCAAAAAGCGAAAACAAAGGGCAAACACCGGTAACTGCTGTAACTACCATGATTCCTGCTGCCAGGTATAAAATATAATTCCATGGGCTTTCAACTCCTTTATAAGCAAAATAGAGTGCCACTACAGCCAGTACATAACGAATGATTTTGTCAGTATTACCTACGTTTTTTTTCATGACCATTGATTTTTTAAGGTTAAATATGGGTGTCAATAATTGATATGAGTTGATTCGCCTGTAATACACCTGATTGTCTCCAGACTGCTTGTCCGTTCTTGAATAAAATAAGAGTTGGTACACCGCGAATACTTAATTTTTCTGCAACAGCCGGATTTTGATCAATGTCTATTTTAACTATTTTCAGCTTTTCAGTATAATGTTGTTTTACCTCCTTTAAAATGGGAGCCATCATTTTACACGGCCCGCACCAATCCGCCTTAAAATCGACAAGTACAGGTGTTTTCTGATCGATTATTTCACTAAAACTGGTCATAATTAATTTGTTTCTTTGCTCATTCTTCCGGTTGCACAACTGACAAAGGACTTTGCTTTGTGTAAAAGCGTATTATCCTCTCCGGCAGCCGGATAGCCCATATTCGACAGTTTTTCTTTTACTGCGTGTATCACCGATTCATTGTTAGTATGTATACTTACAATGGAATGATCCAAATCTACTTCTACATCACCTACTCCCTCAATGGTGTGAAGGCCTTTTTTGATAGAATTGGCACAACCGCCACATTTCAAATTCAGTATTTCAATTTTTGTTTCCATCTTCATTCATTTTTAAATGTTATTTTCCACATACCTCTCAGTTCTCCCTCTTTAAATCCGGTAGCCTGATCTTCGGGATAATATGATTTTAATATTGAGTCGGTCCTTACAGCCAATTCTATACCCGGACTTCCATGGCAGGCAAGACACTGTTTCTGCATGAGAATGGGCGAATAAAACACGATCCTGTTGTCCTTGTCCTTTTTAACAATGGGTTCAAGGGCAGTACTGCTTTCGGCCAGTGAAACAAATTTTTTCAAGATTTCAGTATCCTCTTCAGATGGCTTATTCTTTGGATTTCTTATTTTATGTGAGGTTCGTTTGATTTCTGCCTGGTATTCTTTAGCCTTTTTGTCTGTAATAGTGAGGGCACTTGCATGGCAAAAAGGTATGGCAGTCTCAACACCACCCTCTTTCATACTGCTCATTAAATTGGATCCGAGTTCTTTGGTAGCGTGTTGGGCGATTTCAGCGCCTTTTCCTTTAAACTTAACTTCTTCCTCCTTAGTTAACTTATTCTGACAACTAAATAAGAAAAAGTTTATAAAAATAACTAAACAAATCGTCTTCATGGCTTATTCGATTCAATTTCATAATTAAATTTTTGCCAATATGATATTCCGCCTTCCATATCATACACCTTTGTAAAGCCTTGCTGACTTAATATTTTCGCTGCATATCTGCTTCTGTTGCCTATCTGACAGTACAGATACACTTCCCTGTTCTTATCCAGCTTGCCAATTTCTGTCAAAAAGTTTGTGCTATACATATTTATGTTTACAGCATTTTTTAAATGTGATCTGTTATATTCTCCCGGAGTCCTCACATCGATCAACTGAACATCAGCAGGAAATGCCTTTAGGTCCTTTGGTGAAAGTAAAGTTATGGCCGGCTTGCTTTCTGTTCTTTCATTTACTTTTGATTTTGGTTCACAACAAGGAAACAAAATTGTCAAGGCAATTACCAATAATATAAACTTTAAAAATGTGTGCATTAAATATATTTTTAAATCAAATATAATAAAAAAAAGGAGGCATACACCTCCTTTTCAACTATCCAAAATCAAAACATTATAACAGCGTTGTCGGGCAGACATAATCGGAAACTGGTACTCCTGATTCCTTCAGATCTTTGTATCCGCCGCGCACATCCGTTACATCTTCAATACCATAGGCTTTGAAAATAGAAGCGGCTATAAGCGATCTGTATCCGGAGGCACAATGCAGCACGTATGCCTGGTCTTTTTTTATCTCAGAAAAATTCTGGAATATAAAATCCAGTGGGAAATTCTCAACACCCAGCACATGCTCAGACAGATATTCCGATTCTTTTCTAACATCCAAAGGATTGTTCAGCGAGCCTTCTGCCAATTTTTTAGCAAAAACAGCAGCGGACATAGAGCCAATCTTATCTACGGGATAACCATGGTCTACCCAATTGGGAATGCCACCGTATAAATAGCCTAAAATATTGTCATATCCCACCCTGGAGAATCTGGTTACAACTTCATTTACACGATTTTGATTCTCGGCAATAAATATTATTTTCTGTTTAATATCCTTGATCAAGGCACCTACCCAGGGGGCAAAGGTGCCATCCAGTCCAATAAACCAGGCTCCCGGTACTGTTCCTTCTTCGGTATAAGATTCTTTCGAGCGTGTGTCAATTACCAAAATATCCTTTTGCTCACTCATTTCCTTAAATGTTGGAGGATCCAGTGGTGTAGTTCCTTTGTGCATGATATCATCTATGCTGACATTGATCGATTTGTTCATGCGCACATTGTTCGGAAAATATTGTGGCGGTGGTTTTAATCCGGTAGTTACCTCCTTGATAAATTCCGCTTTGGTCATATCCGCTCTCAATGCATAATTTGTTTTTTTCTGATTCCCCAGTGTATCAAAGGTCTCAGAACTCATGTTTTTGCCACAGGCAGAGCCGGCTCCGTGATTTGGATATACGATGATATCATCAGGCAGGGTCATGATCTTATTTCTCAAGGAATCGAATAAATGACCGGCAAGGTCTGCTTCGGTCATATCGGATTTTACTGCCAGGTCGGGCCTTCCCACATCACCAATAAACAAACAGTCTCCGGTAAATACATAAGGCGTTTTTCCTTTATTATCGATCAAAACATAGGAAGAGGATTCCATGGTATGCCCGGGGGTATGCAAGAGTTTCAGTTTGATATCCCCAACAGGAAATAATTCTCCATCTTTTCCATTATAGATCTCATACTCAGCCTTGGCATTTGGTCCAAATACGATGGTTGCACCTGTTTTCTGAGCCAGATCGTATTGGCCTGAAACAAAATCTGCATGGAAATGGGTAAGAAAAATATATTTGATCTGTGCTTTATCCGCTTCAGCCATTCTTAAATAAGGATCTGTTTCCCGCAATGGATCGATTACGGCAGCCTCACCATTGGATTCAATATAATAGGCCATCTCGGCCAAACAGCCAGTAAATAATTGTTCAACTTTCATGATAAATGGATTTTTTAATTATTACTCTTAATTTATCAAATTTAACCAAACCCGGAATAATTCATTGTAACAATTGTTACTAATAATCAGGCGGTTCCATCTTTATCGGTTGATCTGTTTAATAAATTGCTGATAAGAATACGTGCCCGGTTTTTGAAGCTTATCCTGGGAAAAACTGTCCACTGCCTCCTGTATGTTCATAAAGCAGTGGTCGTATTTAATTTTTTTTATCAGGCCTGATTTTGCAAGAGCATCCCTTACCGGTCCTTTGATGCCGGTTAAGACTATTGTAATTCCCTTCTCGCTGAAATAATTATGAATTTCATCCAGCACATAAATTGCACTGCTATCCAGGTTATTGATACTGTCAAAAACCAAGATGACCAATTTGAGATCGGCTCCCTTTTCACTGGCAAATTCATATACTTTGTCTTTAAAATAGCTCGTATTCACAAAATACAATTGCGCATCGAGCCTGACGATCAGGATCTCTTTTTCAACGATCAAATCATCAAATCTTTCTATATTTCTGTAGAAATTTGTATTGGGAACCTTCCCTAAAACGGCAATATGCGGTTTTGTTGCCTTGAAAATCAACATAGCTATGGAAATCACAATACCGCTTAGTATTCCCTCTTTGATCCCGAAAATAATGGTAATCAAAAGCGTTACATTGAGTATGATCAGGTCCATCCGGTTAAAAGTGAGCAGTTTGCGTGGCACCTTAAAATCCAGGAGTCCATACGCTGCAAAGATGATGATGGCCGCCAGTACAGCTTTGGGCAGATAAAAAAAGACAGGCGTCAGGAACAGAAGTGTCAATCCGACCACCAGAGCCGAAATTACTCCTGACAACTGTGTTTTTCCTCCCGCCTGGTCATTGACAGCAGTTCTTGACAGGCCTGCTGATGAGGGGAATG
>JBFYPZ010000193.1:0-4625 GCA_041303035.1 Flavobacteriaceae bacterium | reverse complement strand
AAAAGGTTGCAGGAACATTGCCTTTTTATCTTCAATCTACAAGACCAGTGTTTGTGCATTGAGAAAAAAAGGGTATAGCCAGGCTCTGTCCGACAGTAAACTCAACATTGGAAAGCCTGTTTTTGTGGATGTACAGGCTGATGATACAGTTGAAGAACGTATCGCAGAATTCCTGGAATCCAATAAAATTGACGCTATAATCGCAGCCGAAGAGCACTCTGCCGTGGCCTCTCTGCATGTTGTGCAGAACCTGGGTTATAAAGTGCCTCAGGATATTTCGGTGATCGGATTTACAAATGGTGCCTTTAACAAATACACGATACCCGCGCTTACTTCAATCAACCAGCATTCAGATACCATGGGCAAAACGGCTACGAAACTTCTGATCAGCCGGCTGAAAAATGGAAAAGAAAAAAGTGATTTTGAACATGTGATCATACAGACCGATTTGATGGAACGGAAATCGACCAAATAAGGATAAAGGACAAAGGATAAAGGATAAAGGACAAAGGATAAAGGATAAAGTTTTAAGGATTAAGGGTGTTGAACTGAACCAGGAAACAGGAGACAGGAGACAGGAAAAAAGAACAAAGAAAAAAGAAAAATGTAGCCCCGTGACATGTCGCGGGGTGTAATTTTAACAGATCAAGTAAAAAGTAAAAAGTAAAAAGTTCAAGGGTATTGATTCAATAATCATTAACATCAAAAACCCGGTCTTTATAATAGTAGTTTCTGTCGGCATTGGTTATCTCACGTAAGATTTTGCAAGGGTTTCCAACTGCGACCACATCATCAGGAATGTCTTTGGTAACCACACTTCCCGAGCCGATAACAGCATTATTGCCAATTGTTATACCCGGATTCACCACGGTATTTCCCCCAATCCAAACATTGTTTCCTATGGTTATTCCCAGACCATATTCATATCCTGAATTCCTGGACTCAGGATGCACCGGATGTCCGGCTGTCAACAAGGAGACATTCGGTCCGAACATCACATTATCTCCGATCCTGACCATAGCTACATCTAAAATGATACAGTTGTAATTGGCATAAAAATTATTTCCCACTTCAATATGTTTTCCATAATCGCAGCGAAATGGGGCCAGGAAACTGATATTCGTTCCTGCCTTTCCCAGTATAGCGCGGATCAGTCGGTCGATCTTTTCCGTTTGGTCCGGCGGGCACAGGTTATATTCATAAATTCTCTTTTTATTTTCCATTTGCTCTTCGGCCAAACCATCCATTGAGGCTTTATAGGGAAGACCGGCAAGCATTCTTTCTTTATGATTCATTATCAATACCCTTTACTTTTATTTATTCTGAGTCAGATATTTTTATCTTTTACTTTTTTATACCAAAAAAATCTTCAAAAGCCTTAAAGAATTTTTCAGGTTCTTCCAGATAAGGATTATGACCGCTTTGTTCAAACATGATGAATTTCGCTTGTGGCATATAGTGTTTGTATTGCATGGCGTATTCCGGAGTGGAAACACCGTCATACCTTCCGGCTGCGATAAGTACCGGAAAAGGGATGTTTTTGAGCTCTTTTCTAACATCCCAGTCGATCATGCTTCCGCCAACGAAAAAATCTGCATCCCTACCGACGATACTGTAATAGACATCCGCATTCCAGCTGCGGTATTTGTCTTTCGGCACTTTTTGCAGGAGACTTGTATTGTGATAGTAAACATATTTAATTGGCAGACTACCGTAAAGTGCGCTGAAAACCGGATCACTGGAAACATAGCCCAGGTTCCTCAAAGAATCAATTTTTTGCCAGTATTCGGGAAAGTGTGTTTTTGCATAATGGTTGTAGCTATCACAATTGGCCTGCCACATTTCACCGCTGTGAAATCCATTGATCAGTAACATTTTGTTTACTTTATCAGGATATTTTACGGCGTAATTCTGGGCGGGTACTGTGCCATAAGAATGACCAACAATCGATATTTTCTCCAAATTTAGTGCCTTTCTGACTTCCTCAATAACCCTGGTGTCACCGTCAATGGAATATTCTTTTTTATTTTTGGCATCCTCCGATTTTCCACGGCCCGGCATATCAATAAAAATCACCTGGTTGGTTTTGTAATACTGCCCGAAATTGCCCTGCATATAATCGTGCGAATCGCCCGGGCCTCCGGCCAGAAAAACGATAGGGTCGCCTGTTCCCAAACTCTCTACATTGATCTTGTAACCGTCAATCGTGTAGAATTTGGGTGTGAATTTTTCAAAAATAGTTGGATCAGACTGTGAATTTAAGTTTATGGAAAAAGTAATAAGAAACAGGAAAGATAAAAGGAATCTCATAATTTGTTTTTTGATCGAAATAAAAGTACGATTTTTTGTTGGTGAGAAGAGGTTAGGTAGCAGATATTAATGAAGAAATGCGATTCTCAAGAAAAAAACCTTTCCTTATTGCAGGTGATCTTTATCTTAATATATAGGTATTGAACGATTTATTCCGCTAACACTCTTTTGTATTCCAGACCCGGACCGTCGCAGGCTAACCAGCTGTTCCCGACCATGTAATCATCAGATTTCACCAAAAGCCTTTCTACGGGTTCCTCTGAGCAATTGCTAATGATTCCGCTATCGGTAGGATAAGTTAATTCTAGATATTCATCTCCGTCTGAATTAACATATTTGAAGGTACCGGTGGCTTCATACAAAATATCTTCCTGTAGTCTGGATTTTGTAAAAGACTGGTTCTCATACAAAATATAATATTCCTGCCATTCCAGCTCATCTTCTGTCGATTCTGAGTTTACCATTCCATAGTACATTTTTAACAACTGCCATTTTTGAGGATAAGAGTCAGGGTCAAATCCATCTTCTTCGTTACACGAAATCAGGGAGAATATCAGTAAAAGACTTAAGAGGTATTTTTTCAACTTCTTGGGTTTTATTAATACAAATACGTTATACTTAGTTTGAAACAAAGGTCTTTCACAAAAATATGATTTTTTCTGAAAAAGGCATTAAGCTTAAGTACTTCGTACACTTATTTTTCAGAAACCAGGGAATTTTTATGCTGGTGTTGCATAGTTTTTCCGAACTTTCTCATAATGATAAGCCCCAAAAAAGCGAGCATGAGCTCAAGAAAACCACCAATGAGGTAAAATTGAGAAGGAACGCCATCCGTGATCAGACTAATTGTTCTCCCCAAACCCAAACCTCCCATAAAAACAATATTTGAGAGGCTGGCAGTATACCATAAGGAAGGTATTAAGATCCCGAGCAGAAAAAGCAATGCAAAACCTAAATACAGACCCATGATGGCCTTGAATATATTGATGAGGTCAATGTTACTTACATTTAAACCGATAATTTCGGTCCAAAAACTGTCAGGGTGCAGTCCATAGACCAGGGATGCCGGGATGAGCACCATAACGGAAATAATTAAATGCAGGTTTTTATAGGTGAAGTATTTTGTATTCAAGCTGCGAATTTTAAAATTTTAATAAAGACAAGTAAATAGGATTTATTTAAGAACACTATACAAGTCATAATTTTGTTAAATATATTTAAATTCAGATAAATTGTGTCTGAATTTTAATAACTCCCAACCAGGATGCCTGGTGCTAAGTGCATTACAATGCTCTGGATTCTGACTGATGCTAATATTCCTCAATATCCCTGAGTAGTTCCATGGATTTAATCACAGGGTTCCATTCTTTTCCCTGAAAAATCATTTTGAACCATTTCTTTTCCCGGTTTTCGTATTTTATATTAACAAAAAGCCATAAGCCGGCAAAAGCGAATGCCAGTGTAAGAATTACATTTATTATTAAAAGTGCGGTATTACCGTTTTGAAGCAGGTTCTCTGATAAATAAAAGGTGGTCCATAGGGGGAGCTGAAGAAAAAGAATACGGGCTGCCCACAGCGTTGAAGACCTTAAGCTACTCAGGCGCGATTGGGTAATCAGGACAGGTTCACTGAGGTCTACCTGTTGTATCAGTAACAGTTGGTATATATAAATAATTAGCGCTATAGCTGTGATTACCAGTTGGATAGCGGCAGAGTACAGGAAGAAATGGCTGACATCTGCATAGGCATAACGGAAGAGATTGACTACGATATAGCCACCAAGACCAACCCAAACGAGGCCTGCAAAAAGTGTAAAAATTTTAATGGGTTTCATGGATTGTAAGAGTGCGTACGATTTCATTTTTGTTATTTCCAGACTTAATTTCCTGTTGATTGAAAGGCTGTCTTCCAGTTTTTTGTCGTATGATTTCCAAAGGTTGATCATTTCTGTATTTTCCATTTTTTTTATTTAATTGTTAAGAATCTTTGTTTTAAATTGTTTTTAATCCGACTGATCTTGGTGGCAATATTGGTTTCTGTTAGCCCCATTATTTCCGCAATCTCTTTATGGCTTTTTTCATCCAGATAGAGCAACATAAGAGCCCTGTCGAGTTCTTTTAACTCTGAAATAAACTGCTGTAATAACTTTAGTCCCGGCACTTCTTCCTCAGAAATGGATGTTTCAGAAAAATTGAGCAGGGAATTACTAATCGGCACAGATACAATTTTTCTGCTGTTTTCTTTTCTGTAAAAGGATATCGATACATTGAATGCAATGCGGTAAATCCAGGTGGAATATTTATATTGTTCAAAA
>JBFYPZ010000192.1:0-4643 GCA_041303035.1 Flavobacteriaceae bacterium | reverse complement strand
TGGGAAAAGATCCCCATAATACTTTTCTTTCATTTTGATTCTTCCATCATTAAAAATCAACAATGCTGGATCTATTTTATCAGGGTCAACACCAGTAATACTCCAGCATAGGTCATAATCATTTGGTTTTTCTTTATTGGTTACAAAGCTACCATCGATATATATCAGTGTGCAACCTGCTGATTGTAAAGACTGTAAAGCACTTTGTAATCCATCGATGAGCCATAAGCGATGATCGTTATAGCCATACCGTTCATTGAATTCATCCCACGTTGTTTCGTGTATTCCTGGGGGAAGATTGCCGTTGTTTTCAAATTGCGGTATCATAACACAATGATAATGTTGTGTTCGTCCAAAGTCAATAGTAAATTTTCACAGAATGAAATTTTTAATTGAAGGGGATGTTTTAGAAAATGGATCATGCAGGATGTTTTGACTTTTCCATATGTATGGATAGTTAAAAAATTAATCTATACGAAATTTGATCATATTTTATAATAAATTGCTCTAATCGGCTATAATCGGACGTAGCTTCCTATAAGATAGGTTATGTCGCATTAGAGAAAATTTAAATATTGAGCGGGTCAACACATCCTTTACATTAAAAACTCATCGCATACTTTACAGTTTTAAAGATTGACATCTTCTATAAAATATTATATATTATGAATTATATTAAAATAAGAATTGTTAGTTGTGAGCAATTTATTTTTAGCACACTAATTGTATAAAAGGATTTATGAAAAACAAATTTCAACTAAAATCATCAGGATTTTATATTCCTTCTTTCTTTTATATTAATATTGAAACAGATGATGAATTTATCAATATGTTTAATTCAACAAATGAGCCAACCCTTATTCATGAATATATTCATTTTTTACAAGATGTATCAACAATATATGGATTAACAAATACTTGCAATATGATTGATTATATCATTGCTTTGTATCAAGAAGTTCATTTAAATAGTAATGCTATTTTAATTAATCGTCCAATTGAAATTGTAAATTTTCAGAATGTAATTACTAACACGAGTTTGTTTAATATTTATCAAGGAAGTGATGATTATATAGAAGAAGCTTATTTAAAAAATGCATATTTTAAAATTCATGAAGAAAAAATTGCAAACCCAAGTTATCCTCAGCCTGTTTCTAAAATCCTCATTTCTTTTTATGATTTATCGAATGATAGTCATCTTTTGGATTATGAATTTGGTTCAATTGCAATATTAGAAAGTATGTCATTTCTTATTGAAAAAAGTATTTTTGGGACTGATTTAAAATATCATCTTCCATATAAAATTGCAGAACAAATAGTTTCCAACTTGTATCCAGAATTTGGGGAAAAGCTTTCTAACATTATAATATTATGTGATGCATCATTAATGTTTTTAAATCCAGGAGAATTTTTTTTCAACAATTTGTTATCAATGAAAATTGATAATTATTTGCCAAGTTCAGATCTTGATTTATATTCACATTTATTAGAAAAAATTAAATTTGTTAGTCCTCATTTGACTGGTAACAAGGAAGTGAATTATCAAGATTTATATCAAATATCATTTGACTTAGCCATAAAAAGAATTAATGAATTATTTAAATCAGAAATAATACGACCTGTAGCAGATTGGATAATTGGAATTCTTAAACGTAGTATGGATATCAGAATGAGCAATATTGATTTTATATCACAAATTGCGTATTCCGGTTAATTCTGCCACCTATTCCGGTTTTAAGGGTACCACTTAAAACCCATTTCCATTTCCTTATTTCAGTATTATTTAAGTGGCCGGTTTCGTCCAGAATTTTTTCCTTTTTCTTTTCTCATTGAGTCTCCTTTAATATCTATTTTGTGCGAAGTATGGAAGAGCCTGTCACAGATGGCATCCGCGATAGTCGCGTCACCAATTACATCAAACCACTTATCTACTGTAATTTGAGAAGTGATAATAAGCGATCTGCTATCATGGCGGTCCTCAAGCAGTTCCAGCATCATTAACCGAGAATCAACATCAAAATGTTTCAATCCAAAATCATCAAGAATTATCAGATCCTGTTTTTTTATTTTATTTATCATTTTAAAATACGTTCCATCAGCTTTGCTGTATTTTAATTTTGAAAAAAAATTCAAACAGTTGTAGTAACCAACCTGATAATTATGAACACATGCTTTGTGACCGAGAGCGCAGGCCATAAAACTTTTTCCGGCGCCAGTTTTACCTGTTATAATTATGCTCTCTCCTTTTTTTATCCACTCACAGGTTGACAATCGCAGTATTACGTTTTTGTCTATTTTTCTTGACGGATGATAATCCAATGCTTCAACGCTTGCTTTGTATCGAAAGGCCGCATTTTTAAGAAGAGTTCCAAGCCTTCTGTTATAACGCTCGTCCCATTCAGCATCGATGAGATGAGCTATCATTTCATCGACAGTAAATTTTTCCTGCATTCCTGCGTCAAATGTTTCCCTGAATGTGCGAAGCATTCCATGTAGACGCATCTCCCGCATTTTCTCCATTGTTGCCTGATTGTTCATTGTAGTTCCTCCATGTAATATTTATTCCCTCTGATGTTTTCATGTTCAGGAAGTGTAGCGCTTGTTTCACCGGCCACTTCACTCACCTGATCCATGTTATTGATTAGAATATTTTTTATGAACTTGTACGTGCAGTTTTCATAATATAACGCCCGTTCGCATGCTATGTTGAGACGATGTTCGCCATACGTTTTTGATAGAGCAATTATACCCAAAGATGTCTTGTAACTCTGCTCGGGATGCTGACGTGAAGAGAGAACCGTCTCTATTACATCAGCAACGGCATCTCCTTTTTCTCTTGCCATAGTGATAAGTTTTTCCGGATCCCAGTTATCCTGCCATTTGTGAGATTCCGGCATATGATCTCTCTGTGTTGTATATCCATTTTTCCTCCTGTTCCTGAGGTGAGCAGCTATCCGTATATTGCCATAATACACCTCCACAGCCCTCTCAGTGAAGAATACGTCTACTTGCCGCCCTTTATGACGGTAAGGCACGCTGTAGTAATGACCGTCATCTTTCAGGTAGATGTGATAGTTAAATTGTACCGTGAGCCTTTTAAATTTTTTGAGCTCATAACAATCAAGAGGGAGAGGCTGCAACTGTGATTTCTCAATATCATCAAAAAGTTCTCTTCTGCTTACACCCGGACGCTGCATCGTTCGGTCGTTGAATGGTTCAAGCAGCTCAAAAATTGCTGAGTTAATTTCTTGAAGTGAAAAAAATATCCGATCACGCAGCTTCGCAAAAATCCATGAGTAGACAATTCTGACTGTTCCTTCGGCTAACGCTTTGTCTTTCGGTTTTGCGGGCCGTGCTGGTAGAATTGTCGTGCTGTAATGCCGGGCGAAATCAAAATACTCAGGATTGATGTCGGGTTCATACCTGTCAGCTTTTGTAACTGCAGATTTCAAGCAGTCCGGTACAATGGCCAGAGGAACACCGCCAATGTATCGCAGCGCATTCTCGTTCACTCGTATCCAATCCTCCTTTGTCTGGCTCATCGTAGCTTCAACGTAGGTAAGCTGGCTTGCTCCGAGAACTGCTACAAATATTTGCACCTCCTGCTTTGCCCCGGTTACCCTGTCTGTAATCGCAAGCTTCTTGCCGGTAAAGTCTACAAAAAGCTTATCACCTGCTTTGTGTTCCATATGCATTGTTATCTCTGATAGATTTTGCCATATCTGAAAATGATAACAAAACTGCGAATAACTGTATCCATCCGGATTTTCACGTATGTATTCTTCCCACAAAATCTGGCGTGTTACCCCGACGCGTTTCAGTTCCTTTGTGTAATATGCAAATTTTCCAGTAAGGAGATCATGCCGTTTATTGTCTGATGATTTATTTTCCTGCAGATGTGCAAGCAGCGTTTCATCCGGCATGTTCTCAATATTTTTAAATGTAAATTCCAGCGTTTGAATTTTTGAAATATACTCTCTTACTACATGCCGTGATATCCCCAGGGCCTGAGCTATCTGCCTCTGACTTAATTTTGATTGTTCATTAAGTCGTATAATTTCTCTGATTTTTTTCATTGATATTCTCCTTTTTGACATGCCTTGCAACCTCATCTGTTTTGATATTTTCAACAGATTAGTCAGGCTCTGTTTTAAAAGGAAATGGTAGTGTTTTTCATTCCGGAAAAAACAAAAAAGTGGCTGGTTTATTCCAGAATGGGTGGCCGGTTTGCACCGGAATAGGTGGCTGTTTTATTCCGGAATCACTGGCAGGTTTGAGCCGGAATACGCAAATTTTCTCTAATGCGACATAACCTATCTTATAGGAAGCTACAGGATGTTATAACCGATTAGAGCCGTTTATTATAAAATATGATTAAATTTCATATAGCATCATTTTTTAAATGCATCCATAATGCATTTTGTAAAAATCAGTTGCCTTGTTATTGGGTTAAAGGTTAACTGTTGATGGTTCGATACTTTCCATATGAAAAAGCCTGGTCAAGTTATAATCATAGTTTGTTTATGGATCAAGTTTTAGCAGGTTGCGTTTAATCTGGGTGTTTATGGGGCTCAGAATCAAGCTGGGGTATACGAGGGTGTGACTTACTAGTTTTGATAGGAAACTGGGAGCAGCTGCTATCG
>JBFYPZ010000191.1:0-4643 GCA_041303035.1 Flavobacteriaceae bacterium | reverse complement strand
AAATTCCCTCTACCCGGCGTAGGTCTTTTTCAATTTGCCTTGCGTATTGTTTCAGCGTATTCAACGGAATATTCTCACCGCTAACTGTAAAAGAAATGGTTTGATTGACAGTTTCAATTTTAGAAATAATGGGAGGTTCCATGCCCACTGGAAAGGAAGGAACCCTGTCGACCGCATTTTTTACATCAGACAGCACCACATCAATATTTCTTCCCACCTCAATTTCAACATTGATGCTCGCTGAATTTTCTCTTGACACCGAAGTTACACGTTCAACACCAACAACACCTTTTAAATTGTCCTCAATTTTCAGTACGACACCTTCTTCCATCTCCTGAGGGGAAGCTCCCGGGTATACCACTGAAATAGAAATGTTCTTTGAATCTGTGAGTGGAAAGAATGAAGATTTCATCGACTTCAGACCCATATAACCAAATACAACAAAACCGAGGATGATGATGTTTACGGCTACATCGTATTTTATAAAGTAAGTGATCAGATTTTTCATGGATTCAATACTTTAGAAATTATTTTTTAACGGTATCCATGATCTTCACCACCATGCCATCATAAGCCCCGGGAACAGGTCTGGACAACATTTTTGATCCATCCGGGAGGCCATGCACCACGGCTGTCTGATCGTTAAAATGAACAATATTTACAGGAACAAGCATTAAGACAGTATCTCTTACGATATAAACCGATTCATTGTTGACCAATAGTTTTCTGGCCAGCTCTGTGGCGCCTTTTACAATTTTCGCATCCAGATCAGCCTCCAGATACATGCCTTCTTTCAGATCACTGCCTTCCAACTGAATATATACTTTTATGGTTTGGGTAGTCTGGTCTATTTTCCCATTGATTCGTACAACTTTTCCGGTCCAGTTTTTAGTTCTTTCCAGATCATGCAACGAAACTTTTTTCCCAATTTGAAGCAAGTCCTTATAGTTCGAGTTTATGGCAATTTCTATTTCATAAACACTGGGATCAATAAACTCGCCCAGTTTCTGGCCCTGTCGAACCAGGGTGCCCGGATTTACAAGTGCCTCTGTCAATATTCCGGAATACGGAGCACGTATCTGATATTTAGACAAACGAACTTCAAGATTTTTAACATTGTAATAAGTGGTGTATATATTCCTGCCGGAAACAAATAATTTTTCTTTATCCGAGCTGGTTTCGGGTAAAGCGGGCACAGACTTATGAAAATCAAAATTATTTAAATAGGCCTGCCACTTTTCAAAAGATTCGGGATAATCCAGCCGGATATCGGGCATGACAGAGGCGATCGTGTTGTACAACTGACTTTTCTGAGCCTGTAAGCTCGCCAGGTGTTCTTCATTATTGATCCTGAGTATGGTTTCTCCTTTCTGGAAAGTAGTACCCACGCGAAATTCCTTGTTCAGGGGCACCAAAATTCCCTGGACCTCACTGTAGAGTTCGATCTTATTTTTTGCGACTAAATTTCCGCTAGCCGAAAGTACGATAGGCACATCTGAATTTTTTATAGTCTCAGCATATACCGAATTCACCGATTTAACAGATTTAACCGGTACTTTCTGGTTGCTGGCAACCATGTATTTTACCAAAAAAAAGGAGGCGACCAATAAAAGTATTCCTAGGACAAAAGTGATGGTTTTTCTCATAAAATGGGCTTTGTTATTTTTTCAGCATTTTTTATTATTTGTTTAAGCGATTCAATAGTAAGTTTGACCTGTTCTTCACTTAAGTTTTCAGTTAATTGTTCTACTACTTCCAGGAAAACGGGTTCTGCCTGTGCGAAGATGTCCTTGCCTTTTTCGGTGTAATACACGCGGTTGATCCTTCTGTCCGCCTCGCACCCGACACGGTAAACCAATCCTTTTTTCTCCATGGTACCGATCAGTCTTGTTAGCGAGGTTTTTGACCTGTCTGTAATAAATGCAAGATCATTTTGAACCTGACCGTTCCTTTCATGCAATTTTTTTAACAGAAGCCATTGCTCTTTTGTAAGTTTTATATTGTTTTCAATAAACTGATCACCGATACAAAATGACATCAGTTTTGCTGTTTTACCAATATGCGGGATAAGCAACTGTTTCAAAATCATAAATTAAAATAATGGCAAATATAAATAATTAGTTGCATATGAAACTATTTATTTTGACAGGAAAGGGACTTATTGGCCAATTTAGACAGCTATATTTTGAAAAGGTTTAAGCCTTAAAAAAATATTTCCTATTTTTGCGTGACTTTTATAACATAATAAATCCAATGAAAAAATTCGTTTCCATACTATCATCAACCAGACTAACCGGAGTATTATTCTTTCTTTATGCTGCCGCCATGGCCATAGCTACTTTCATAGAAAATGATTTTGGTACGCAAACTGCCAAGGCTCTGGTTTACAATGCCTGGTGGTTTGAGTTGATTCTTTTATTCTTTGTTATCAACTTTATCGGAAATATCACAAAATACAAATTGTATAAGAGAGAGAAATGGATAGTGCTGCTGTTCCATGTGGCTTTTATTTTTATTATTGTCGGAGCAGCCATAACGCGATACATAAGCTATGAAGGCATTATGCCGATCTATGAGGGAGAAACAACGAATCTGATGTTGTCGGACAAGGCATTCCTGGAAGTGCAGATCGATGACGGTAAAGACCAGAAAACCCCGATCTATTACGAACAGTTATACGCCAATATCCCGCCTGAAAGCAAGAAATTTACAGCACTGGCAGCGCGATTTTTTAATTTTCTGAGAGGTGGCAATGAGTTTGCCATTGATACAGATTTTAAAGGCAAGCCGGTCAGCATCGAATTTGTTGATTACCTGCCCAACGCACGTGAAGTATTTATGCCCGCGGAAACTGGTGATACCTTTATAAATATAGTTGAGTCCGGCGGCGGAGGCCGTCATGAACACAGGTTAAAAAAAGGAGAAGTGATCAATATGCACGGCATACTTTTTTCATTTGACAACAGGGTTGAGGGAGCATACAATATATTCTATGACAGGGACACACTTAAATTCCTGCCACCAAAAGAAGGTACATATATGATCATGACCACACAGCAACAAATTCAGGTTGCTGCCGATTCGGTTCAGAACTTCCAGCTCAGATCGCTGTACTCTTTCCCTGATGTGCAGTTTGTTGTGCCGGAGGGCCCCATAAAAGGGTCTATGGTATTGGAAAGAGGGGATAAAGATGAAAACCAGATGGACCTTCTGGAATTGCTCGTAAAAACAGATAAAGCTGAACAAAAGGTAAAGATCTTTGGCAACGCTTTGAGTATCAATAAACCGACAGCTTTTTCTATGGATGGTTTAAATTTCAGACTGGCTTACGGCTCCAGACAGTATCAGGTTCCTTTTCAGGTAAAGCTCAGGGATTTTCAGCTCGACAGATATCCCGGTTCCATGAGCCCTAAATCTTATGCCAGTGAGGTGACTGTGATCGACAAGGAAAAAACTTTTGATTTCAGAATCTTTATGAATAACATTCTCGATTATAAAGGTTTTCGCTTTTTTCAGTCTAGCTACAACGACCAGGGTGAAGTTGAGCAGACCTTCCTTTCGGTAAACCATGACAGGATGGGCACCTATACCACTTATTTCGGCTATTTGCTGCTCTTTTTTGCGCTGACTTTTTCCCTTTTTTCAAAGAAGTCACGCTTTGCCTTTCTCGAAGAAAAAATGAAAAAGATCAAAGAAAAAAAGAAGGCATTGACAGTGCTGTTTTTAATGATCTCGCTGACGGGTTTTGCTCAGGAAGCCCATGAACACAACGATTATTACAAAACAATTGATTCACTGATCACCACACAGGTAGTGGATAAGGAGCATGCCAAAAAATTTGGATCTTTGGTCATACAGGATGACGGCGGCCGGATGAAACCTGTAAATACTTTTGCCTCAGAACTACTGAGAAAGTTGAGCAAAAAAGACACCTATGAATCCCTTGATGCCAATCAGGTACTGGTTTCCATGGTAATCAATCCCCGTGCCTGGTATTTTGTTCCTTTTATTTATATCAAGAAGGAAAATACCAAAGTAAGGGACCTGCTCGGCATTCCCCATGACCAGAAATACGCGCGATTCTCTGACCTGTTTACCGAAAACGGGGAATACAAATTGCAGGCTGACGTGGCGGTTGCTCATAAAAAGAAGATCAAGGACAAGTACGAGGAAAGCATTTTAAATATTGATGAACGTGCAAATCTTTTATACGGAGCTCTCGGAGGCGGTATTTTCAAATTCTTTCCCCTTCCCGGAGATCCGAATCACAAATGGTATTCATATCCCGAAATGGGAGAGGCCGGCTTTAAAGGAAACGATTCTCTGTACGTAAAAAATATACTTCCTTTTTATGGCAATGCCCTGCAAAAGGCATTTAAGGATAACAATTACACCGAAGCAGATGAATACCTTGACAGCATGCACCAGTTCCAGAAAAAATTCGGTGCGGAAGTAATGCCCTCGGACAGAAAAGTTGCACTGGAGATCTTTTACAATGAATACGATATTTTTAAAGGCCTGTTCTGGAAATATATGCTGGCCAGTTTGGTCTTATTCGTCCTGGTTATAGTACAAATTTTTAATGATAAAAAGCTGATCAATATTTTGGTGAAAACAGCCAGTCTGGTGATTATCGCTCTGTT
>JBFYPZ010000190.1:0-4681 GCA_041303035.1 Flavobacteriaceae bacterium | reverse complement strand
GGTTCAACAATTGCTGTTTCTTTGTCTGTTGGGAGGGTTTTACTTTCTCTATTCATTTTTCACTTCCAATATCTGTTATTCCAAAGCTGTAAATATACTTTTTTGGGCTTTGGAAAAAAAGAAAATAGAGAAATCTAATGAGGATAACTAGGAAAAAGTTGCCGGTTTTGAATTTTTATTCCTTTCCGGGCTATGGTCAAACAACACGGGTATAAAAAAAAGCAGGAATGACCTGCTTTCTTACAGAACAAAACTGTTCTTGTTGATTCTTAAAACGGTAATATCTTAACAACATTTTCCGGTGCTGCAATCACTTGCCACTGTGGCAATGGATTCCGATTTTGTAAAAGACACTTTATTACCCGGTTTCTCACCGTACACCGAGATACTGAAGATCCCGGTATTCCCTGTATGGAAATCAGATATTTCATGCTGTGTTAAATATTTTGACAGGATGTCTTCCGGAATGGCTATCGGTTTAATTTTTTGTATCAGGATGTTTTCAAAACCGGTAATTTTGATCTGATCCAGGTAGTCTTTCTTTTGTATGGCGCCTGCCACGCAGCCAGCGTACATCTCGGCGTCTTCCCTGAGTGCGCTTGGAAGTTCACCAACAAGAACAATATCGGAGATGCTGAAATGCCCGCCGGGTTTTAAAACCCTAAAGATCTCAGACAGCACTTTTGCTTTGTTAGGAACGAGGTTTAATACGCAATTGCTCACCACTACATCTGCGACCTCGTCGTTAACCGGCATCGCATCTATATCACCCTCTCTGAACTCGACGTTGTGGTAAGCCAGTTTCTCGGCGTTTTTTCTGGCTTTACTGATCATGGCAGGAGTGAAGTCGATCCCGATGACTTTACCTTCCGGACCGGTTTCATGCCGGGCAACAAAGCAGTCATTTCCGGCCCCTGAGCCAAGATCTATGACCGTATCTCCTTTGGATATTCTCGCAAATTGAGTTGGAAGGCCACAGCCCAAACCCAAATCTGCATCAGGCACATAACCTTCTACGGCTGAATAATCATCCATCATGATGCTGTACACTTTGTTTGACGAAGTTGTTGCCCCGCAGCAGGAAGACGCATTTTCAGCTTTACCCTGTTCGGCGATCTGTGCATAACGTTCTTTAACGATTTCTTTTAATTTTAAATCCGGTTTCATGGAGAATGGCTTTATGGTTGATTGGATTGGAAAAATACAAGGGTCCTGGTTTCAGTGCAATTAATAATCAATCGTTTAATACGGAATTAATTCAGAACCAAAGCATTTTTATGTTTTATTTTATTATTGCAATATTACGATAAAGAATCCCTTTTTCCAAATGGATTCGATATGAAATGAGGTATTATTTTTCAACCAGGGGCAGCAATGAATTCGCCATTTCTGTATTCAATGATTCTTCAAACCGGGCCAAATGATAGCTGGTACTGTTCTTCCGGAGGTATTCTTCCGTTCTGTTTTTTAAAAATTTCCGATTGCTGATTATTCGTAAATAGATAAACTGAATATCAGATCTGGGCCTGGTTTTATTCCAGTAAGCTGGATTGGTTTTCACGATCAGTGGAAAACCAGGCTGGGTACCTACCCGGGACAACATACCGCTCATAGTCGCTGGTTTATTCCAGTCTTCTTGTGGAATGGCGGCCCATTCTTCCTCCAGCATTTTTAAAGAAATCTCGCGAGAGAATTCATCTTTATTTCTTTTATTTTCGGCAAAGACTACGTCAAAAGCTTCCTTGACGGTGACTGGCAACCAGTAATCCGGACGGCTGGGATTATAGACCACATAGCACTCACCGTCATACACATCGATTCCCGGTGCAATGGTTTCTTTCTTTTCGGGAACAGCAAAAAATTCGGGTTTAACCGAAAAACCGGATGACCACCCCGGTTTCATTATATTGATATAGACCGACCATTCCGGAGGTTCGATCAATCCTCTTGCCGGAGTACCGTCTTTTTGTCTGTACCAGCCCGCAAATTCAAAACTGATGCGCGAAGGAAGCGCGTAACTGTTTTCTTCCTGCATGCTTACGGTATAAATCCGCGCCCGTCCATCAAAGCCCCGCATCTCGGTCAATACTTCATTTTGCCGGACCGTACTGATCAAATTGTTAATTTCTTTCAGATTGGCGGTTATTTCGGCTTTGGTAAATCCAAAACCGGGCATGGTGTAATCCGTGCGGCTTAAAATTTCAAAAGTTCCCTGTTTGTCCAGAATCAGCGGCAGTTCCTGTGCAAACAGACCAGTTTTCTGAACAAGCAACACACCCAACACCAACAAAAAAACTCTCATAAAATCATGTATTTTATGTTCAATTCAACCAAACAGGAACTGGTAGAAACAGGTCCAAAAAAATATTACTGATTTGCAAGTACTATATCTGCCGGAATGTCAAACATATCTGCCGGAATTGATGGATTCTCAACAAATTTATCCGCAACCATTTTGATTTTCATCGTACCGATCTCATTGTCCATAGATAATGGAATGCCTTTATAGACAAGATAGGTACCTTTCATCTGCATTTTTTTGTAGTCGATGCTCATCTTGTCGCAGGTTTTTCCCAGGAAGACTTCTGTACCTAATTTTTTTAGATCCATGTCTTTAATAAGCTCCTCGGACAAGTTCTCAAAATCAATGTCTGTATTAGCCATGGCATTGATCGGACTTTTTGTTCCGGTCTTTTTAACAAGATCCAGATTATAAACATAACCCTCTTTGATGATTGTCTTGTTATGAATTTTGGTACCCATCATTTCCATCGCCACATCCTGCGCTTCCATTTTGCCAAAATCGTCAAAGGTGTGCACCTGTTTCACCTCCATGCCCATCATCTGTGTTTTGTATTCCACAATACCTGATTTGATGGCATATTTTCCCTTGCCGGCTTTTATTTCCGGTAGTATTTCCGTTGTTTTTTCAATGGTTTCTTCAACGGTGTTTACTTCATTTACCTGCGTAGAATCTTCTTTTTTGCAGGAATAAAGAATTGCAAAGGAAAGTAACAGGGCTAAACCCACTAATCTTGTATGTCTCATGGTATATATTTTTACATTAATTTTTAGTATTTCTATTTGTAATTATTAAAGAATAAGTATCCTTAATGCCACATCCTCTTACATTTTTATAAATTCAACCCTTCTGTTCAAGGCCTTGTTGGCTGAAGTATCATTCGTGGCAACAGGCTTGCTTTCACCCAAACCATCAGTTTCTAGTCTGTCTGCATTCACCCCAAAGGATTTGGCCAATTCCGCCTTAACGGAAGCTGCCCTTCGCTTAGAGAGGTCAAGGTTGGCTGCATCTGCGCCATCGGCATCGGTGTGACCTACAATTTTTACTTTTACATCGGGTACCTCATTTAAAATTGTCGCAATTTCTTTGAGTGTTCCGTATGATTCGGGTTTAACAACATCTTTGTTCACATCGAAATAAATTCCGTAAGTAACCAGTTTTCCTTCGGTCATCAGTTTGTTGCGCATATCGGGTAGCCCGGTTGCTATCCTGAAATTGGTAAACATGGTTGTCCCCCGGTCGAACCTGACCATATTGTATTTATAGTTTTTAGACATGGCTTTGGGCAGGTCAAAAACCTTGGTTTGGTCAACATAAAGTCGGATGCGTTCTTTTTGCACCCAAATGGAGATTTTGTATTTTTTATCGGCTAGCAATTTGACTTTATCAGTATTGCCACTTAGTTCGGGGGAACCGTCACGGTAATGCGTATAATAGTAAGTATTATAGGCAAATTCAAACCGTATTGCAGCATCACCCGGGCGGGCCAAACCATAATCTATATCTTTGGGTTTGGAAGTGCTCACCACACTAAAAGACCAAGCGACATTATCTCCGTCATCCTGATCTTTTTGTGGAACAACTTCAAATTCGATGGTGTAATTTTCTGGCAGGGTGATGGGTTGATCTAAAACTGTGGCTCCGCGACCATTGGTGATATTGAACCAACGGCCCTCAAATAGGTTATTCGTAACCACTTCTCCTGAACCCGTTGTATTCCATTGAATTGGAAAATCACCTATATTCCCTTCAGTAAAATCGTCGTAAAAGATCACTTTTTCGCCGGGAACAAAATCGAATTTTGAATAGGTTTCCATGGATGCTTTTTTCTGGTCGTTACCGGAGCTTTTTTGTGCCGAAGGATCTGAGGGATCGCCGGTACCATCATCTGATTTTTTAGCATCTTTGTCGGTACCATCAATTACTTTATCAACTTCCTTGTTCAGGCGTTGTTCTGCTTTTCTGGCAAGTTTGTCCAGAATTTGAGCGCTGCTGTTCTGGCTGAATCCCAACAGGATAACCAGGAACAATAAGATTAAATGTTTCATTTTTTTTGGTTTGATATAATAAGGAGTATTCAATTCTGAAAAACAAATCGGGGAGAATCTTTTATTGATCTGACTGACAACAGGCATTGACATGATGATCAAATTTAGTATGCTGGAAGTAACTATTAAAGTTATGAATTTCTATCAGATTAACCCAGAATTTTGCAGAATAATATTTAAGATATTTATTGAGCTTTGGATCTTGCGTCTCGACAAAAAATCTTGAAATAAATGTACCTTTGCCTGTAAAACCAACATAAAAAAGAGCATGAGCCTTTCTGCCGCCGAATTTTTAGAACAGGCGGGTTCGATCCCGGTCATCGATGTACGT
>JBFYPZ010000189.1:0-4693 GCA_041303035.1 Flavobacteriaceae bacterium | reverse complement strand
AATAGATGAAACAGAACTTAAAAGGATAATGGGGGAAATCAGGAAGGTTGTGCCAGTTGGGTTCAACCACCACAAAGACAAGCAGGAGTGGTCGGGGTTTGAGAAGGCTCCCGACATAGAGGTTATTCAAAAAGAGCTCGAAAGTTCCAGATACCAAATTGGGACACTTGGCGGAGGGAACCATTTTATTGAAATACAAAAGGGTGATGATGGTTTTGTTTGGATAATGGTGCATTCAGGCAGTAGAAACTTTGGACTTAAAACCGCTACCGAGTATCACGAAAAAGCCAAGAAGTTGTGTGAGAAATGGTCATCAGACATTCCCGACAAAGACCTTTCCTTTCTTCCAATGGATTCAAAAGAGGGTGAGGAATACTTCAAGGCTATGAACTACGCCCTTGAGTTTGCTTTTGGCAACAGAAGAATGATGATAGATAGAATTGCAGAGATAATTGGGAAAGACAAGTTTGAAGGTGAACCGATAAACATTCACCACAATTATGCTTCTATGGAAAACCACTTTGGAGCAAATGTGTTGGTTCACAGAAAAGGTGCGACAAAAGCAACGGCTGGGCTCACTGGAATTATTCCTGGGTCTATGGGGACACCGAGCTACATAACAGAGGGGCTCGGAAATCCAGAAAGCTTTATGTCCTCTTCTCATGGGGCAGGGAGAAAAATGGGAAGGAAACAGGCAATTGAAACGCTTGACCTTGAAGAAGAACAGAAAAAGATGGAAGGCATTATTCACGGGTTAAGAAACAAAGAAAATTTGGATGAAGCTCCTGGAAGCTACAAAGACATAGACGAAGTTATGGAAAATCAGAAAGATTTGGTGAAAATCAAAGTTAAGTTAAAACCGCTTGCAGTTATCAAAGGATAAAAATGACAACAGAAGAATTGAAAAAGAAATACGGAACAGGGGTTCTCTGGTCAATGGTCTACGAAAACAGCGAAGACCCAAAAATAAAGGAACAGATGCCCAAAGTCATTGACAAAATTGCAGAGATTGAAGAAGCTCTGACGGCGGCGGGGGTATCAGGTGAATGGAAAGACGAAGTCATACAAAGAGCAAGGTCTTTAACAAAAAAGACCGTGGGGGAAATGTCTGACAGAGAGTTGGAAATGATTATCAAAATTATCTTTGGGGGGGACGGGAAACTTGAACCATACCACCCCCGACCTGGAGATATTATCTTTGACCCGACAAAACCAACCCAAACCTCTCTCCCTGATGCCCCAGTAGAAATAAAATATGTGACTTACGAACACAAGAAACCTCTCTGGCAGGGAACAAAAATCAGTATCCGCAGTTACGTTGTTGAACAGGCGTTGTCAAACGGAACTGGAATTAGGGTAAAACACGGTGGACAGACAATGTCGTTGTCACCAGACAAACTAAAAAGTGAGGCAATTCACAATCGGGATAACCGCCATGCGGCAAAAAGTTCAGCGTCAAATATCGAAAAAGGAGAAGATTATTATCTGATTGACTATAGATTTGTGCCTGATAAGACATGAAAGACGAAACACCATTGTTCTTTTTTCTGCTAGCAATGATGCTTGCAATGTTATTTGCATTGCTCGCAAAAGGTGTCCTTGATTATTGACAATTGTATATAAAGATGATATATTGTAGATATACTTAGCCCAGAATGAAATAGGTTGAGTTCGTTGCTCACCTGGGCACACGGGGGCTGGTTTTACAGCCTACGGTCTGAATCTAAGACTGGCCCCTTTTATTAAAACAAACATGCTCAAAACTGTCGGAAAACTGGAGATGCTTTTTGAAATCGGACAATATGTTATCCGAGAAAAGCCTGATAACGAAAAACTTCTTGAATATTTGAAGTTCCTCAAAGATGGATACGAACAACAACTGGTAGACCAAGCAAGCTCCTCTCACATGAAGAAAGCTCAAAATATATTTGATAAAAAGCGAAGGGGGGTGAAAACAAATGAGTAAAATACTATTAGGAATTTTCACACTACTTTTTGTTCTCCTAATCATTCCAACACTTTTTGGATTCAGAACCGTTGACGCGGGTGAACGAGGTGTTGTTATGAGGTTCGGAGCAACTACAGGCAGGGTTTTAGAACCAGGTGCACATTTCATTACTCCCTTCGTTGAGGGATTAAGAACGGTAACTGTTCGCACCATGATTTATGAAACCACAACCGAAGAGAAGCAGAAGGGGTCTAATGCCGATTACAAAGACTATCCAGTGGACACAAACACTTCGGACGGTCAACGCGTAGACATCTTCTATACTGTCAGGTTTTCAATTGACCCAGCGACTACCACGAAGGTGGTAAATGAGTTCGGTTCGGAGGCTGGTTTAATGGAAAAAGTAGTTAAAACAGAATCTAGGATATGGGCAAGAAACATCCCCCGCGAATATCAAGCCAGCGAGCTGTATAGCGGAGACGGAGTAGTTAAAGTCCAACTCGGAATAGAAGAAAAACTGAGACCGACATTCAAACAATATGGATTGATTTTGGATTCCGTTGGTGTCAGGGAAATCAACTTTACTGACCAATATGTGCAAGCCATTGAGGCAAAACAGATTGAAGCAGTAAAAATAGAAACCGAGAAGAACAAAGCGGAACAAGCCAAATATCGTAAGGAAGCGACAATCAGAGACGCTGAAGCTGAAGCTGAAAAGCAGAGGATTCAAAGTCAGACCATTACTGCAACCTTTCTACAAAAAGAATGGATTCAGAAGTGGAACGGAGTGTTGCCAACTTACATGATGGGCGACAACGCTTCAACCCTGATTCAACTACCAAAGTAGTTTAATCCCTGCCGATTTGCAAAAGTCGGTAGGAATGAAATTATGAACAGTAGACACAAAAGACAACTGGGCATTATTAGTCCAGCCCAATTACAAGCACCCCTGGTGGTGATTGGGGCGGGCGGGATTGGTAGCTGGGCGGTTCTTGCCTTAGCAAAGATGGGATGTCCTAATATCTCGGTGATAGACTTTGATACAGTTGAGGACCACAATGTGGCAACACAATTTTATAAGGAGGAGCAGGTGGGAACTCCCAAAGTTGAGGCACTGCGAGATAATGTTTTACTTTTTACAGGAATAGAAGTTATCCCGTTTCAGGCAAGGTGGGAGCAGGTATTTGAAATGGAAGAGTTTCAACAGCACATTAAAGAATCAATCGTTATCTCTGCATTGGACTCGTTGGCGGAAAGAAAGAAGCTGTTTAAGTTTATTACTGAAAAAGGGGTTCACCCCTATACCTATATTGATTCCAGAATGGGTGGGGAGCTTTTTAGAATGTTTACGGTTGACTGGTTCGTTCCAGACAGTGTGCAAAGATATGCGAGCAAATTGTTCAGCAACACAAAAATCCACCGCGAACCCTGCACAGAAAGAGCAATTTCATACAACACCTTTTTGTCGGGAGCAATGATAGCCCATGCGGTTAAACAATTACTTAAAGACAAAAGTTTTGTTCCAGAAATATATGTCGATATTAACAATGTTTCAATCATTAACTAAAAGAAAGGAGGTGAAATTATTCATGGCTAGAAAGAAAAATGAAGATGCCGAAATCATGGTCAAGGTTGCAAGAACTGGCTCTAAAGTTGTAGAGATTGCTCTCAACGGAAACAGAGAGGTTCGAGATGCTCTTGAGGCCGCTGGTATTTCCAAAAAAGAAAGCGAGGAAATTTCCGTCAACGGAGAAGAGGCCAACTTGGACTACGAATTGGAAGACGGTGACAGAGTAGTCTTAACCAAAAACATAGAGGGCGGTCTTTAATGTTTAACAAGGGGCGGGCCGCTTTCCTGCCTCTGATTAAGGATTAAAAACTATGTCAGCATATATACCAGATAATTCAAACGGAAGCACTACTGCTGGTCCCAGTAGGGTTTACGATACCCTACTTGGGCGACTGGGTAGTGTTTTAGAAAACAAAACAAAAAGCAAAAAACCAAAGAAGTTCACCGTAGAATCTTCCGAAGAAAAAGTTGCTGGGGTCTTAACGGGGTTTTTGAAAAACAAAGAAAAGGAATTAAAAAGTAAACTGGACACCAAAACAAAAGAAAAATCTGAACTGGAAAATAAGATTAAAGAATTGGTCAAAAAGGCTCGCACTCTTGAGGTAACAACTGGGACACTTGCTCAGAAGTATCAGGACACTATCACCAAAAACCGTAGTGAGGTAGTTGATGATTACCGAAAGTTAATTACCAAGATTAAGTTATTAGATTTCATTGAAAAATTTGAAGTAGACAGTGAAAAAAGGATTTTGTTTACGACCGTTCCACTTTCTATACAAAAAAAAGACTGGGATACTCCCAAACTCGCAGGTCGATATCAGGTAAGAATTGATTTTAAGAAAGGGAACATTAGTGAAGGAATACAGGGAATTAATATTGACCAACACTACCAATGTTATGACCACCCCAACCTCAACAATGCTAAATTCTGCTATGGGAACAAGTTGGCAGTTGATATTGAACAAGAGTATCGGGAGCAGGATTTATACGAGCTGGTGATTGACCTTGTGGACCTCCTGCGTTCCCCAAACGACAAGGACGGCTGGACACGCTGGGGATATTTCTTCAAGGGAGCAAAGAAACGACCAAAGGGGTACTCTTTTGCGAAGTATGACCAAGAAGACGCCTCAAACGGTGTATCTTTCTCGACTACTTATGACGGCATGTTGCAAACG
>JBFYPZ010000188.1:0-4701 GCA_041303035.1 Flavobacteriaceae bacterium | reverse complement strand
GTGGATTATTTGCTGCGAGGTGAAGGAGAATCTGCTTTTCCCGTTTTTGTCAGAACCTTAAAGGAAAATGGGAACCTTCAAAAGGTGCCCGGAATCGTTTTCAGAAAACATGATGGGTCACTTTTTATAAACCCACCGGCTATTGTTGAGGATCCCGGCCAGTTCCCAATTCCTGCCATGCATATGGTCAAATCAGCCTACTATCAAAGAGACAAAAAAATAACCATGGTCGTTGTAAGCAGCAGGGGATGCCCTATGAAGTGCACCTATTGTTGTCTTGCCAATTCTCCCATTACCTATCGCAGGAGAAAAGTTTCATCAGTGCTTGACGAGATCGACATCGTTTTCAAAAATCACAACACAGGCTTTATTGATTTTGAAGACGAAAATATTTCTCTAGACCGGAAGTGGTTTCAGTATCTGCTTGAAGAAATTATTAAAAGATATGGAGAGAGAAAACTGGAATTAAGGGCTATGAACGGACTTTTTCCTCCCTCTTTGGATGAGTATACCATAAAGTTAATGAAAAAAGCCGGGTTTAAAACCCTTAACTTGTCTGTCGGGTCAATGTCACCGGAGCAGTTGAAAAAATTCAATAGACCCGAAATGGTTGATAGTCTGGAGAAAGTATTGTCCTATGCTAAAAAGTATGGCTTGAATTCTGTTTGTTATTTGATTGCCGGGGCGCCCGGGCAAAAAGCGGATGATAGTCTTTCCGATTTAATTTATTTGGCTAAAAAACCTGTTGTGATAGGGTTATCCATATTTTATCCGGCTCCCGGAAGTGCTGATTATAAATATTTGGAAAAAAAAGGGCTTCTTCCGGAACATATTTCCATGCTGCGATCTTCGGCAATCCCGGTTTCAGACACGACATCGAGAATTGAAGGCATAACTTTGTTAAGGTTAGCCAGAATCATCAATTTTATGAAACTGATCATCAAGAAAGGTGAAAAAATTCCTGATCCTGCTGAATGCGGTAATATAAAGATGGTCAACATTTCTGATAGAATGATGATGGGTCGTCAACTTCTTTCCTGGTTTTTATTCGATGGCCTTATCAGAGGGATTACACCCCAGGGAGAGATTTTCATCCACAACATTTCGACGACATTAACAAGGCGGTTTATTACAAAAATATGTGATATCAAGCTGATTCAATAGAATATATTCCTCAAAAATAGATTATAGTTATAGATTGCTGCTCGCAAGAAGTCTTTTTAGATTGCCGCCTATGATTGCTTCGATTTTGTTTTCTGATATCGGAAGTCTCATGATTTTTTCAAGTTCAATGTTGGGTGAGCCAAAAGGGAAATCAGAACCAAAAAGAATTTTATCAGATCCGTATTTATTGATATAGTGCAGTATCTCTTCCCTGGATGCAAGACTGGTATCGGCATATACATTTTTATATGACCATAGCCCTTGACCGTCGATGCCGGCATAGCCGCCGTTTAAAAAGCCCATATGCGGAATGATCACGGTTATGCCGGAAGCAATTTCATCCAGAAAATGAACGGTGTTTTCAAACTCTTCCTCAAAAACCACCGGCATATTTCGTTTATGAATTTCTTCTATAGCCATTCGGCACAAAGGGTCATCATAATGGTATATCGGCTCAAAAGCATGTCGATGCCATTTGATGCCTTTCTGTTGAGAGGTAAGTTGATTTACCGCGAAATCGTTCCAGATGAAAAAATAGGGAATAACCCGAAATTGTGGACTATCAAGGCGTAAAAGATAGTCGTTGGCATTCTTACGTCGCTTTTGCCAGTCTGTATTATCTTCAAAATTAGGATCAAAACGGTCGTAAATTTCAAGGACCGGTGCGAAAAAAACTGCTCCTTGGATATCAGTTCCGGAAATATCATTCAGATAATCATCAAAAGTCTGTGAATAAGATCTGTCCTGAATCCCACAGTGGGCATGGGCATCAATGATATCAGGTTCCATTTTATTAATCTCTTTCATTGGAAATCTGGAATTTTTTCATAAATCTTTGATCAATGAAATCTTTCAACCAAAACACGGTTAATCCCTTAAAGACAAAATTTTTCCATTTTAAAAGGCCTTGACCATTTCCCATGTTCAATATGGTAAGAAAATCTTTCTGAGGTACAAAGGGTATAAGTTGTTTATCAGTGGTAAAGTTGTTTAAGTTTTTCAAAAGAATTGGGTTTTGGCGCACCGCATAAACTCCGACTTTTTCAAGGGGATGGTTTTTGAAACTGATACAATCACCCCCACCGAAAATATTGGGAAAGTGAACGCTTTGAAGATATTCATTTACCAAAAGACCACCATCAGGGCCTGTTGGAAGTCCGGAGTCTTTAAAAAGTGGAGATGGTTTGGTACCGACAGCCCAGAGTACCATGTCGCATTGAAGCGATAAGCCGGTGTTCAGTATGATGCAATTATTTGAAATAGCCTTTACGCCGGAGCGTTCAAGAAGGTTAATGCTGAGTCGCTGTAGCATTGTTTTTGCCGCTACAATGAATCGGTCATTGAATCGGTTGAGAAGATTACCCCCGGTGACAATAGTAATGTCAGTATCTTGTTTGTAATTTTCAGCAAGGGCCCGAAGGTTTGCCGCAATTTCAACTCCGGCTGCACCACCTCCGACCACTATAATTTTCAGCCGTTTCCGTTTCAACAGAGAACTCATTTTATTTTTTGCAAATAAAAGGTTCTGAATAGGTTTGACCGGAAATAAAAATTCTTCTCCGGTCAAATTTTTTGTAATTTCAGGATGTGGTACATGGCTTCCGGTATTAAAGCAGGCAACATCGTATGAAATTTTTCCACTGCTTGCGGTTTGGACATTCCGGTTTACAGGATCGATATGAATAACCTGATCTCGAATAAAATGCCCCCCCTGATCTGTTACCATTTTTTCAACATGAAAACGGATCTGCTGGGGGCTGTATATTCCTGAAAGCATTCCTGGGCCCATTCCGGAGTAATAATGATATATTTCAGCACTTATGACGGTTACCTTGTGGCCTTGAAGCAACAGGTTTTTCAGATTTTTTAAAATAGTCAGATGTGCATGCCCTGCACCGACCAAAAGAAAGTGTGCGCCCATTTTATATTCGTTGGCTACCTCCTTTTCCTTTCTGAAATCCGATCAAAAGATTAAATAAACGAGTTATATCCGGAAAGGTGATAATGATAAATTTCGCCACTGATCATAAATGGGACTGCTCACGGTGTCAATACTTTGGTTTCCCTAAAAATATCATAACCGGGAAAAAGATTGCCTTAATATGGGGTTGACATTTTCACTATTGAACAATATGTCGCTTCAATGCTCAGTTGTAATAAACAAAAAGTATAATGAACAAAAAGGAGTGTGTGATCATGAAAAAAATATTTTTGATAATGGTAATATCGGCTTTAATTTTATCAGGATGCGGCGCTCCTCAAATCAAGCTTTTTACCGATTCAACGGATCCTCTTAAGGAATTTACTCTCGAAGGAAAAACTAGAGAAAAAATTCTGATTATTCCAATTCGGGGGCTCATCTCAAATGCTCCTGATGAAGGATTATTGAGTACTAAGCCAAGCGTTGTTCAGGAAGTAGTCTCGCAGCTGAAACGAGCTGAGGATGACAAAAATATCAAGGCGATTATTTTACAAATTGGGTCATTGGGTGGCACAGTCACGGCCAGCGATATTCTTTATCATGAAATTAAGAGATTAAAGGAAAAAAGAGAAATCAAAATAGTCGCGGTACTTATGGATATAGCCACATCCGGTGGATATTACATAGCGCTGCCCGCGGATTTAATTGTTGCCCATCCTACCACTGTTACCGGTTCCGTGGGGGTGGTTTTTATCCGTCCTGATTTGACTGATCTCATGGGTAAAATCGGGATTCGGGTTAATATCAGTAAATCGGGAGAGAATAAAGATATGGGCGCAATTTACCGGGAGGCCACTCCTGAAGAAAAAGCACTTCTCCAGGATTTGGTGGATAAAATGGGAAAACGATTCATTAATTTGGTATCAGAGCACCGGGGCATAGACGATGAAAGACTTTCCGATGTGGCTTCGGCGAGAATAATGCTCGCCGATGAAGCTGAAAAACTCGGTCTTATAGACCGGACCGGATATATTCAGGATGCTCTGGATGAAGTCAAAACACTTGCCGGATTGCCTGACAATGCCAGGGTTGTGGTTTATCGAAGAAGCTATTATCCGGATGACAATTATTATAACCCCATTACCATGAACAACGGCGGAAAAACTCTATATCTGATTGATTCGGGGATAAATAAAAGCGCAACCATACTTGCGCCTGGCTTTTATTATTTGTGGCTCCAGGACAATCCTTAAGAGACAGATGTGGTTTAATAAGGGTGATGATGCAATCGATCAGATTAATTAGAACCTAACATGTTTGTTTTTGCCATAAACCATCGGACATTATGGCGAACCCCTTTATAACCGGAAGCTATGGAAAATATTATGGAAAAAACGCCTGTTCCAAAAGATTTACAAATAGAAGATATCCCTAAATTTTTGTCCATGCTGCCCGTTATGGATTTAGTGCTTTTTCCTAAAATGGTTATTCCATTAGAGGTCACCAGCCGGGAATCGATTAAGTTAGTGGAAGATGCCATTGATGCCGACAGGATTATTGGTATTCTGGCTGTAAAAAATCCGGAAAAAAAAAGCGGGTTCAAGCATGAAGACCTT
>JBFYPZ010000187.1:0-4712 GCA_041303035.1 Flavobacteriaceae bacterium | reverse complement strand
TGTCGGGGTGAGAGGATTCGAACCTCCGACCTCCGGCACCCCATGCCGACGCGCTGACCGGACTACGCTACACCCCGAATAAAGAATATCGCTTTTTGAATGCGAGGTGCAAATATAGCAGGAAGAACTTTGTCATACAATTTAATAAAGAACTTTTTTTTAGAAATTCTGAAAGCAAAATGATGACGCCACTAGGATTTGCAAATTGGCAGCAGATCAATTATACAGTGCAGCATATAAATTCAGCGAACATGCTATGCACAACCAGACGATATACGGCAAAATAAACGTGCTTTTCCATCCCAGCTTCCGATATGAGTACATTAAAAATGCAATGGTAACCAGCGTAAGCAGAAATATGACCAGAAATGAAAATCCGAGCCAGTGCAGATTGAAAAAGAAATAGCCCCAGCTGATGTTTAATATCAGTTGTATAATATATAAACCGATTACAAAACGGGAATTATCAACAGTATACAACCAGGACATAAAAAAAGAGAAACAGATCATAATGCTGGTCCAGGCAAAACCAAATACCCATCCCGGCGGCGTCCAGGGAGCAATATGGATGTTTTTATACCAATCGGTCTGGGGGCCGTTTTGCATCAAAAAACCACCCAGTGCCAGCGCACCAAAGTTTATGATCAAAAAAAGCAAAATTAGTTTGATGGTTTTTTTCATGATGGATTTGACTTTATAAAGTATGCGTAAATTACAAATTTGGTAAGATTATTTCTACTGTTTGAACCAATAATTATTTTTGTAGTTCATTGGAATTTATTTTACGCTCACAATTCCGCAATCCATCTGAAAAATCTGACCGGTTATGGAACCCGAGCGCTCAGAGATCAAAAAAGTCGCCAGTTCTGCGACTTCTTCCGGACTCAAGATTTTCTTCAAAGGATGTCTTTCTATCATTTTTTCGATCATCTGATCATTTCTCAATAGGGATTGTGCCAGGGGTGTATCGGTCAAAGTTGGTGCAATAGCGTTTACACGGATGGTCGGTATAAATTCCGCTGCCAGCGATTTTACCAGTCCCTCGACGGCTCCTTTGGCTGATGCTATACTGGCATGAAAACCCATACCCATTTTTACAGCTACTGTGCTGAACAGCAAAATAGAGGGACTTGATCCGCTTTTCAGGTTTTCAAGATACTTTTGAATTACATGTACCGCCCCAAAAAAATTGATATCGAGGTCATTCATAAAATCTTGTCTGCTCAATCTGCCAAAAGGCTTCAGAACAATACTACCCGGACAATAAACAATGACATCCAGTGATTCAAGTACAGGGAGTTCATCTTTTAAAATATCAATCGCATAATGCTTGAGATGAACATGCTGAATGGGTGGATCTGTCCTGCTAAAATTAATGATCTCACAGGTGGGTAAATTTTGTATGAGGATGGATTTACCAATGCCGCTGCTTCCCCCTACTACCAAGATCCTTCGCATATTCAGACCTTTGGCATTTTATACAATTTCTTTTCTATTTTTCTTTTTGTTTCGGTTAATCTTTTCATGAGATCCATAATCTGGTCTTCTTTACTTTGTTTGTATATTTCGTTTAAAGACAAGATCAGATTTTTTGCTTCCCTCGATGCCAGAATTCTGTCGCTGGCTGATCTGAATGAAAGCTTTCTGGTTTCAAATTCCCGGGCTTTGGCTAAAATATCCATGAGCTACTGTTTTATTGATTGATGTATTGTTGCAATTCTGTTATTTTTTCGGGGGTATTAAAAACACCTCCGTAAAAAGCAGTTACGGTTGATGAAGTGTCATCCTGAATGCCTCTTGAAGAGACGCACAGGTGCTTTGCTTCAATGATCACTGCCACATTTTCGGTTTCAAGTATATCTTTCAATTCGTTACCGATCTGTGTTGTCAGTCGTTCCTGGACTTGTGGACGCTTTGCATAATATTGAACGATCCTGTTCAATTTCGACAGTCCGATTACTTTACCGGATGAGATATAAGCAACATGCGCTTTGCCTATTATGGGCACAAAGTGATGCTCACAGTTTGAGTAAAAAGATATGTTCTTTTCAACCAGCATCTGGTTGTATTTGTATTTGTTCTCGAACAGGGCAATTGACGGTTTGTTTTTTGGGTTCAATCCCGAAAATATTTCGTCTATGTACATCTTGGCAACCCTTTTGGGAGTGCCTTTTAAAGAGTCATCTGTGAGGTCCAATCCCATAACATCCATGATCTCAGCAAATAACATGGCAATAAGATCTTTTTTTTCCTCATCGGTAATCTCGAAAGCATTGTCTTTTAAAGGGGTGTCAACGCTGGTCATGATGTGCTCATCACCTATTTCATCAACAAAATATGAATCTGTATACTGATTGTTCACATAATCTGAAGTTAAATTCTCTGTTTTCATGTCGGGTCATTGTTAGAATTATTGATTGCCATTGTAATTGCTTTATCAATTACATATACAAATATATACTTTGTTTAACTTATTTCCAAATATATTAAACAATATAATTTGTTAAAATAAGTCCAAATATAATGAGTACCAAAATTTAGTATAATGAAGTATAAAAAATGGACTTGTTTTTTATTGATCTTTCTCAGATAAACTGAGTTAGGGAATTAAGCTTCCTGATATTTTTGGGAGCTGATATTCCATTCTTACCTTAAGCTCAGGAATAGAATAACCATCGAGACCATTGATCGATGCAATTCTACCTTTAGACAAATTCACAAATCCATCAACTTCCAGAAGCTCCTTATCGATGTATATATTATGGATTTCACCGATCACCAAAATGGTTTGATTCGCATTGATCACATACTCCTCCAAAAATTTCAACCCGATTTTAACCGGAGCTCTATTTACAAAAGGAGCAAAGAAATCTTCTAAAAATATTTCAGACAGATCCGTCATATCAAATTCAGAGATTTCCTGATCATATTTCGCAGACGTATGATGTGCATCTGCCAATATTTCCTGGTGAATGTGGTTGATGGTGTAGTACTTTGTTTTTTTTATATTGTCGTAGGTATTTCTGATTACAGTTGCCGGGCGCAAGATAAAGCCCAAAAGGGCCGGATCAGAACCCAAATGCATCACCGAACTGAATATGGCAACATTCGATATTCCCTCAGCTGATCTTGTTCCGATCAAATTAGCAGATTTATAACCAGAACAACTGTTGATCAGGTTGGCCCGATATAAATGATGGAGATCTTCGATTTGTTTCTTGTTAAAAAATACCATCAAAAACTCATAAAATTGTTTATGCTGACATTCCTGGCCTTTAGATCAAACATCAGGTTGTAAAGTCCGAAAAAGGTGCGGTTGATATAGATAAAATGTTTAGAACCTCTGTTTCCATTCATTTTCCTCAATTCAGTACTTTTAGAATACCGTTCTCCCAGTTCAGCGATCTGACCAAAAAAAACCGGATCCGAGAAATCAAATTCATTTTTTTGAAATGGCTGGGTAAACAGACTCAGCAAATCGTGAAACATGATGGTAAAAAATTCTATTTCTTCTTTGCTGTCTTCTTTAAGCAGAATTTCCAGTTCAAACAATTTGTTCCTGAAAAATTCCGGATTGTTGATATTGTCACTTTTTGCGAGTTCAAAATACGGGGTATAAAAATCCTGAGGTATCGTTTTAACACATCCAAAATCAAGTACGATCAGTTCACCAGCATCGGAAACCAAAAAGTTACCCGGGTGCGGATCTGCATGCACCTTTCTCAAAATATGTATTTGGAACATATAAAAATCCCACAAGGCCTGTCCGATCTTATTTGAAAGCGCAACGTCCCGATTACCAGCCGCAAACTCGGAAAGATGTACTCCTTCCATCCAGTCCATACAAATAATTCTTTCGGAAGAAAATTCCTCATAAAATCTTGGAAATTTAAGATTGGCAATGTTAATACAGCGCTCAGCGATCTCCTGACTTTGTCTTAATTCTAAAAAGTAATCGGTTTCTTCAATCAATTTATCTTCTACTTCTTTGAAGTATTTATCAGAGTCCTTGCCTTTGATATTGAACATTTTTACAGCCATTGGCTTTACCAGTGCTAGATCGGAAGAAATACTGGCGGCGATTCCCGGATATTGAATTTTTACGGCCATTTTCTTTCCATACTTTTCTGCTCTGTGCACCTGACCAATGCTCGCAGCATTCACAGAAACCAGATTAAAAAAATCAAAAACCTGATTGGGATCCTTTCCAAAATACTTTTTAAATGTTTTCACGACCAGTGCAGGAGAAAGGGGTGGTACCGAGAATTGGGACAAAGAAAATTTCTCGACATAAGCCCGGGGAAGTATGCTTTTTTCCATACTCAGCATTTGGGCAACTTTCAAAGCGCTGCCTTTCATGCGCTTTAATCCGTCATAAATATCTTCAGCATTGCTGGCATCCAGGCGATCTTTTGCTTCCTGATCAGGATTGACGATTTTATCCCCATAATATTTAATATAATTCACACCGATCTTGGCTCCTGTTTGAACCAATTGCGTCGCACGCTGAATTTTTGTTACCGGAATGCTGTCTATGGCGTTCATTGTTTAACTTCAAATTTTTCTTTTACAAGGAATTTTCCAAGATCAAATAAGCTTTTAAAAACATTGGAATCAATTATATCAAAACTCGCAGCTACAGCCTTTTCAATTAAAATATCTGTCTTTTCAAAGCCAGGGGAACCATCCCTTAACCAGAATTTTAAAGTGAG
>JBFYPZ010000186.1:0-4725 GCA_041303035.1 Flavobacteriaceae bacterium | reverse complement strand
GTGCTGAGATCAAAATCAAGGCTTAGTAAGACGGAGAAGCTTCGATTGGCTATGAGAAGATCACTCCGCCGCACTTAGCCTTGATGAAGAGCGAAGTGCCTGCCTGTCCGTCAGGCAGGCTTTTTTATTTGCAGCCTTGTCCCGATAGCTATCGGGATTTTGGTTCTTTTTGCAGCAATGGGAAATGCAAAGTCTGCCAACAGCAGGCAAGTACATCACGAACAATAAAACCATTAAATATTAGGTGAGTAAAAAGAACAAAACAAATACGAAGGTGCAAATTTCGGGAATCATCACACCAATCATTGTATTAATTCTTATAGCTGCAACAGATGCCAACTCCATGCCTACGGCAGATAAATTTACGGGAGATCGAAGTCTCCCAACCCGGCAGTCAGCAGGATCCAAAAAAAAGCCTCAGAATGATCTGAAGCTTTTTGATGTTGTGCGGGCGAAGGGACTCGAACCCCCATACCGTGAGGCACTAGATCCTAAGTCTAGCGTGTCTACCAATTTCACCACGCCCGCTTTAGCGAGTGCAAATATAATTAAATTTATAAACTGCAGGATTGATTGATCAAAATAATTGCTCAGTACCTGCAAAAGGTCTCTTCAACAAATGTTCTTACGTTCAATCTGTCAAAGCAGGACCTCCCTGGTACAGGTCTTCATAAAATCCCTTTTAACCAGTGCCAGTTCGGCAAATCTGAACAGGCTGAAACAGCGGTCCAGGTTCTGGAGTTCATAGCTCACTTTGTAATACCGGTTGTTTTCCAAAAAATCTGTCAGGGCCCTTATCCCATGCAAAAAAGGCATCAGAACTACCCCTGACGGAAGCTGTTCTATTTCATTTTTTTGCAATAAATTTTTATTAATGGCTATTCCTTCAACCAAATTCCTGAACAGCCCTTCATCAAAATGGATCCGATCCAGATCTCTTTCATCCTCGGGAGCACTGTTCACTATGGTTCGCGCGGCATCGCCAAAATCATACAGAAAAGTTCCCGGCATGATCGTATCCAAGTCGATCAGGCACAAGGCCCGGTGATCACTCGAAAACAAAATATTGTTCAGCTTGGTATCATTATGGCAAACCCTTACAGGTAATTCTGAAAACCCGATCCCGAGCAATCCGTCAATATTCTCATGCACAAAATCAATGGCTTTTTTAGCTCTAACGATATTTTCAGGCTTCGCATTTTTAAGGGCTTCACCAAACTGCCTGAAACGAAAATTCAGGTTGTGAAAGTCAGGAAGCGTTTCTTTGAGCAATGAAGTATTAAAACCCGACAGTAAATGGTGAAACAAACCAATAATGCGACCGGCTTCCCTGGCTACTTCAGGATTTCGGGTAGTATTAAAAACCTGGCTGCCGGCAATAAAGTTCATAAGCCGCCAGACCTCCCCGCCCCCGCTGCGGTAAACGGTCCCTCCCTCTTTGGTTTTCGACAAGTTTATTTTTTCGTAGCCCTTTCCGTGAAGTTCAGGCAAAACCAGATCCATATTGTTGATCAGGGCTTCAACATTACTGAAAACCTGGGTATTTATGCGTTGCAGGATATACTTCGCGCTGCCTTTTGAGGATACCAGAAATGTATCGTTGATGAGTCCATTCGACACGGTGTTGAACTCAAAATCCCCCTTCGGTATTTCAAAATTTGTAAGAATCTGATTTATATGTTCCATAGAGGTGAAGGATACGCATGTTGCTCTGCCATATTTTTCAGGTTTAAAACCGCCAGTTCCTTGTCGTTGGCATAAGTAACTCCAAACCAGGAAGAACCCGGTGCTGTAGCTTTTACCCTTATCTTTTTTGCTGCGATCAGATTTTGTATTACCCTGGGTATATAGATTTCTGTGCTTTCAAGTTTAGCTTCACTTCTGAGAAACCCGATCATTTCCTGCTCGATTTCCCCAAAAATTACAGGACTGCAAATCCAGAGGTTCATAGACACCCGCTCATCACCGGTAAACACGGCTTTTGTTTGCTGATCAGTCAGGCCTCCGTTTTCTCTTTCAATGGTCAGATACTCAGTAATATCTTTTAAAAACGGCCCCTCAAAATTACAGACCCCTCTGGCAACAGATCCAAAATCCGACAAGGTATTTTTTAGCGTATAGGGTACCACACCAAACAGCGCATTTTTTTCTTCCTTGTCTATGAATTCTGAGGCGTTCTTAAAAGCATCCTTCCCGTAAAAATCATCTGCATTGATCACCACAAAATAATTGTGTATGTATTTTTTGGTGACCCAGACAGCATGCGCAGTTCCCCAGGGTTTGGTTCTTTCAATGGTGCCGGCGGGCTTTACAGGCAAATCGGTGATCACCTGTGGTACCACATCAATTTTGACGCTGTCCGGCAATCTTTCTTCCAAATATTTTTTTATGTCTTCTGTAAACTGTTCTCTGGTGACGACTACTATATGATCAAAACCATGCGCAATGGCATCGAAAATACTGAACTCAAATAAAAATTCTCTGGCTGGTCCCAACTCGTCGAACTGTTTCAGTGCCCCATAACGACTCCCGCTACCGGCAGCCATGATCAGTAAGGTTTTTCTTCCCATGTTTATATCTTTAAAAAGTATCTTTCATCCAGTTATAGACTTCCCGTTTTTCCCACAGACCCCTGGTAAAATCGGGAAAATCCTGCGGTGCATTGTTGTTGGCAATTGAGGCTTCAGACAAAGGGGTAACTGCACTCCAGGCAGCTGCATCATATACATCCATCGGCGGGGCTATTTTTTGCTTAGCGGATTCCACAAAAGCCTGGAGCACAAAAAAGTCCATGCCTCCATGTCCGGAACCTTCTGCGAAATCACCATATTTTTTCCACAGCGGATGGTCATACTTTTTCAGCCATTCCGTATCGGGTTCCCAATCATGCCCGGGCGAGCTTCCCTCAATAAATATTCTGTCTCCGTCATTCTCCCACAAGCCTTTGGTTCCCTGCACCCGGAATCCCAAAGAATAGGGCCGGGGCAGGTTTGTATCATGTGTGATGAGTATGGTTTCTCCCTTTGAAGTATTTATGGTACTTGTGATGACATCACCCAATTTGAAATTTACCTGGGTATTGGGGTGGTCCCTGCCTCCAACTTCAACTACATAATTGTGGAGTCCCCTGCTTTTTGTTGCATGGGAAGTGAGTGACAAAAACCTGTTCCCCCGGTTGATATTATTCATTACGGCAACGGGTCCGAGGCCATGTGTGGGATAAACATCCGCATTCTGCGCAATGGAATGCTGTGTCCTCCATTTGGCTTCGGAAATGCCCTTTTCGCCAAATTCAGCTCCTCTTCCATAAGCCGTTTTGCCATCGTTGAACTTGACGAACCGCAGGTCATGCTGATAGCCACACCTGAAATGTATCAGTTCGCCAAACACATCCTGCCTCACCATATTCAATACGGCCATGATATCCCGGCGGTAATTCACATTCTCCAGGATCATCAGGTGGGTACCTGTTTTTTCATGGGTATTCACCAGATCCCAGCATTCGTCAAGCGTACTGGCTGCAGAGACCTCAAGTCCTGTATATTTTCCAGCAAGCATGGCATCCTTTGCCATTTTTGCATGCCAGGTCCAGGGCGTTGAAATAATAACGGCATCTACCTCTTTTAAACCCAGCAGATTTTTGTAATCCAATTCGTTCTTGCCATATACCTTTGGTTTTTCAGCAGCTGACTTGCTGATCAGATTCAGGCAAAGATCGATCCTGGCCGGGTCAATATCACAAATTGCCGTTACAAGGGTATCCTTTCTCAATAACAGGTTTTCGAGGTGGTTGGTTCCCCTCAGTCCTACCCCAATCAAACCAACTTTCAGGCGCCCGGCATTTCCGGTCCTTCCGAACAAAACATCAGGCCAAAAGGCCAATCCTATACCTGCTGCACCTGTACTTTTTATAAAATTCCTTCTTGTTCCCATGGGGTATACTAATTTTAGATTTGCAGTTAAATTTAGCTATAAAAATAGCCTTTTTTGTTGAATTGATGTTCAGGTTTTCTTGTCTTTCAATCCGGTTTTTGTGGCCAGGATTCTCTTTTATTGGCCCGGAATTTTCTATATTTGTTAAACCTAAATTACACTTGCTATGGCTGCACTTCAAAATTATATTACCCAAAATAAACAACGTTTTTTGGATGAACTTTTTGACCTGCTCAAAATACCTTCCATCAGTGCTGATAAAAAGTATGAAAAAGATATTGCAGCTACGGCTGAATTTGTAAAAAAGTCGTTGGAAAAAGCCGGCTGCAAAAAAGTAGAGATCTGCGAAACGAAAGGATATCCCATTGTTTACGGAGAACATATCATCGATGAGGCCCTGCCTACCGTTCTTGTTTACGGACATTATGACGTACAACCTCCCGATCCGCTTGATTTATGGAAATCACCTCCTTTTGACCCGGTGATCATAAAAACAGAACTCCATCCTGAAGGGGCAATTTTTGCCAGGGGTTCCTGTGATGATAAAGGACAATTTTACATGCATGTAAAAGCTTTTGAGTACATGGTAAAAGAGGGGATCCTGCCTTGCAATGTAAAATTTATGATCGAAGGGGAGGAAGAAGTGGGCTCACCGAACCTGGGATTGTTTGTGAAAGAAAATCAGAAAAAACTGAAAAATGATGTCATCCTGATTTCAGATACCGGAATGATCAGTAACCGGCAGCCATCCATTACCACAGGGCTTCGCGGACTGAGTTATCTTGAAGTCGA
>JBFYPZ010000185.1:0-4782 GCA_041303035.1 Flavobacteriaceae bacterium | reverse complement strand
CAATCAGGATTGTCCTGCCATTAAAATAAACTGACTCCCCCTTCTTTTTTCCTGTTAATAAAGCTCCGATAGGCGAAGTTGAAGAAATCACATAAATTTGATCTGAGCCAATTTTTACTGCGCCAAGGCCAATGGAGAGAAAGTAATTTCCTGAGGAAGTAAAAATAAGGCTGCCCAATTTTGCTGTATTGGAGTGGTCATTGATATTGAGCTTGCGAAGAATTTCTTTCATGTGGGTGATAGATTCCAGTTGCTGCGAAGCCTTTTCCATTTCCAGCTGAAGCATGGCGCGGCCTGTTTCGTGCTTGTCGCCTGCCGAGCTTTTTATTTCACTCTCCAGGGCCAGCCTGTTGGAGGCTAAAATCTCTTCTACCGTAGCAGCACGTTGTAACACGAAGTCCATACAAACCTGGTAAAGCTGACTTTTCAGAAATTTTTTCTCCATGGACATCAATCTTTCTCCTGAAAACAAAAAGCGGCCAAATCCCCGTGATGACTTACAGAAACCGCCGTGTTCAGCAGTTCTTTATTTAGATATAATTGCGGGATCTGGTCTTTGTCCTTTCTCAGTTCCAAGCTGTCAGCCGGAACTTCCATTTCAGAAGCCATGGCCATAAGCAAGGCCGAGCGCACTTCAGTTGATATGCTGTCACAGGAACTGCCCTGAACTTCAAAATATTGAAAGTTAGTCCGGATGTCCGGAGCAGTAGTGGCAAGGGTATGTATAGCATACGCATTCACCTCAGATGTTGTGAAATAAACTTCACTATCAGTCAATACCTGTCCCCGGGATTTATTAAACAAGCTGCATCGATATTTTTTCGGTGCATATAGTCGTTTCTTCTCTTTTTGCTGCTGTGCTTTCCAGGCACTTTCTTTCATCGTCCACAGCAGCCAAACCATTTGGAAAGGATCATTTGAAGATGTAATCAGTTCCTGCTCTTCGCCTGTAAACAGCTTTTCAAGAAAACCCCTGCGCTGCCAGTTACTTTCTTTTTTAGCTACCTGAAGGTCAACGATATCATTCCCAATCATTTTTGGGCTAATTTCTCATTGACGATCTCCAGAGCGGCTTTTACCGTGAGCATTTTTTCCATGGAGGAATCATCAATGGTGATATCAAATTCATCTTCCACATCAAGTACCACATCCACCAGGTTGGCAGAATTGATTTTCAGGTCTTTGATAAAATCTGTTTCTTCCGTCAGCGCCTCAAAGGCTGCCTGGTCCTGCACATAGGGTTTTACGATCTTTTTCAGCTTTTCGATCATGGCATCTTTCTCCATAGATTTCTATTTTAAATTGGGTCCCTGCAAAAATATTTTTTGAGTTATACTCTAAAAAGTCTTCTCAGTTATATTTTTTAAAGATAATACAACCATTGACATCTCCAAAACCAAAACTAGCTTTGGCCAGGATATTGACCTCTTTTTTTAGTAATTCCCGGGGGATCCTTGTTTCATCGATGAGATTAAGGATCCCGGGGTGGAGGTCCTCACAATTGATATTCGGGAAAATAAACCCTTCTTTCAACTGCAATACAGCCGCAATGCTCTCAATGGATCCGGCCGCTGCCAGGCAGTGCCCTACTGTTGATTTAAGGGAATTGATATACGGAAAATCCTTCCCGTTTCGTTTCAGCGATTTTACCCAGTTTTCAATTTCCAAGGCATCTTTTGAGGTTGCGGTCAGATGCCCGTTGATAGCATCGATCTCCCCTGCTTTTATACCTGCATTGTCCAAGGCACCCGTAATACAGCGTTGTACTGCTTCTGCATTGGGTGCCGTGAGGGTTCCCCCGGCTCTTTGTCCGCCCGAATTTACTGCTCCGCCCAATACCTCAGCATAAATCTCAGCCTTTCTTTCCACAGCACTTTCCAGGCTCTCCAACAACAATGCTCCTGCCCCACTTCCAGGTACAAAACCGGAGGCCGAAGCACTCATCGGCCTCGAGCCTTTTTCAGGAGTCTCATTGTGTTTGTAGGTCATGACTTTCATGGCATCAAAACCTCCCCAGATATAGGGGCCCTGATCACTGCAACTGCCTGCCAGCATCCGTTTTGCCTTTCCTGCCTGTATGCGTTCAAAGGCCATCAGGATAGCCTCCACACCTGTGGTACAGGCAGACGAATTGGTTGTGACCTGATTCCCCAGACCGAGTATGCCACCCAAATATGCACTGATGCCGCTGGCCATGGTTTGAACCACCACCGTACTTCCCAGACGTTTCACATTTTTTGCATCCACCTGGTAGATCGCTTCCCTGAATTTATCCACTCCTGAGGTTCCGGTTCCGAATATAATTCCGCTGTCGTAATCGGGCCCACTGTTTGGATCAACAGAAAAACCGGCATCTGTCCAGGCATCTGTTCCTGCAATGGTGCCATACAGTATGCCCGAACTATTGAAATTTCTGAGTTGCAGCGGACTTAAATATTTTGCTTTAATCGTTTCTGTCACTGGTGGTATACCTCCGATACAACATGAAAAATCCAGTCTTTGTAAATCTTCGATCAGGCGGATACCGGAAATCCCATTTTTTATAGCGTTCCCAAAATCCTGCAGACCCACCCCATTCGGAGCAACTACGCCCATTCCGGTGATCACAACCCTGTTCTTCATACCAACATACCCGAAATTACACCTTTACACACCCTTTCGCCTGACTTATTGTACATGCTGACCTTACATTTTAATTTATTAAACCGGAAGTATTCCTTTTCTGATACCACCGTAACCTTCTCTCCGGGAAATACGGGATGATGAAATTCTACATTATTGGAAGTAAAGGCTATGCTTTTGCCTTTCAGTGTTTTCTCTGATTTACCCGCTAAAAAAATTCCAAGGCAAACCAGTCCGATCTGAGCCATGGTTTCCGTGAGAATTACCCCGGGCGTAACCGCTTTTCCAATAAAATGTCCCTCGTAAAAGAATTCGGAAGGTTTAAAGGTATAGTTTCCCGTGACCCCATTTTCATTTATGGAAGTGATCTCATCCACGAACAAAAACGGCGATTTATAGGGCAGGGCTTTAAGGATTTCCTGTTGGGTCATGGCTTGATTTTTAATTCCCTTCGATATTTTATCTGAGATGTTCTCCCCCGTCAACGGGTATGATGGTCCCGTTGATCCAGGCTGCTTCTTTTTTACACAAAAGATATACCACATCAGCCACATCCTGCGGGGTGGTGAGTCTTTTCATGGGATTCCGCATCAGGCCATGTGCCCTGAGCTCCTCACTGCCCGGGATGGCCCTGAAGGAGGCCGTATCCGTTATACCTGCCTGAATGCAGTTTGCTTTGATGCCATAAGGTGCAAATTCCAGCGCTATATTCCGGGTGATCGCTTCCAGGGCCGTTTTTGCCGCTGAGACCGCCGCATAATTTGCCCAGGCCCGGGTATTTCCTTCGCTGGTAAAACTGATTATGCGAGCATCGGGGTCAAACAACTGTCTGTCAAAGAGCAGCTTGGTCCAGTCGTACAGACTTATAGCCATTGCTTCAAGGGTCAGCCTGAAGTCATCCCTTTTTAGCGTAGGTTGATTCTCAGACACCATGGGTTTTAAATTACCCTTCGCCAGGCTGTGTACCAGAACATGGATCTTAGCACTTTTTTTCAAAACATTTTCAAGAGTGGCAGCGATGATTTCCTGTTCTTCTTCTTTGCAGGCATCGGCATTAAAAGACAGTAAGGAAACGCCATTTTTCCTGATGTTTTCAAATTCCTGCTCTATGGCTTCCATTTCTGTTTTTCGGTTCCTGTGTACGATACAGATATGGTAACCATGAGAGGCAAGTTTTTGGGCTGTTGCCAGTCCCAAGCCACTCGAACCGCCCAGTATAACGGCCCAGAGTTCCTTATTTCCAAATTCTGCTACCATTGCAGTAAAATTCTTTGTGCTGTGAATCCGGGTCCGAAACTCAACATGAGTCCGGTAGCTCCTTCAGGCAGGTTTTTATCCATAAAGCGTTCCAAAACATACAATACCGTTGCACTGGACATATTGCCAAAAAGTTTTAAAACCTCTTTGGTATCATCAATGTTTTTTCCTTCTGAGCCAAATAACTCTTCCACCGTTTGTACGATCTTTTTCCCTCCCGGGTGAAAGATCAGGTGGTCCACATCTTTGATCGTCAGACCATTTCTCTCGAGAAAAGGATTTACAATTGCCGGAAAATGACTGGCGATGGTCTCGGGAACCGATTTGTCGAGGATCATTTCCAGGCCCGTATTGCTTAGGCGAAAGCCCATCATGTGTTCTGCATCGAAAAAATGGTACATGCCATCATCAAGTATTTCCGGACCCCGGTCTTCGCGGCAGGACGACAGGATAACGGCGGCAGCTCCGTCGCCAAAAATAGCGGCGCTCACAATATTCGCCATGGAATAGTCATCGAGCTGAAAAGTGGAGGTCGGAGATTCTACTGCGATTACGGCTGCCCGCTTTTCCGGATTTGCCTTTAAAAAATTCCGGGCATAGATCATCCCGGAAACTCCGGCTACGCAACCCATTTCGGTAACCGGCAGGCGCACAATATCCTGCCGCAGCTGCAGCCTGTTGATCAGATATGCATCTACCGAGGGGATCATGATCCCGGTGCAGCTCACGGTGATGATGTAATCCAGCGCTAGGGGATCAATTTTGGCTTTGTCAAGTGCTTTTCTCAAGGCCTGCTCCGCGAGATCTGTGCATTCCCTGGCATACAGGGCATTCTTTTCCTCAAAAGAAGTATTCATAAATACATCTTCGGCATCCATAATCGAATAGCGCCTTTCTACACCT
>JBFYPZ010000184.1:0-4855 GCA_041303035.1 Flavobacteriaceae bacterium | reverse complement strand
GAAGAGCTGCAAAATGAAGTTGACAGCGTGAATTTATTGCTGAACAGCAGGGTAGATGGCATCCTGATGTCGCTTTCCAGCGAAATACAACTGTTAGAACAGTACGGACATTTAAAAAAAGTACCAGGGGTATATCGCTTTGAATAACTTTTTTTAAATGTCCGTACTGTTCTAACAGTTGTGTTTCGCTGGAAAGCGACATCAGGATGCCATCTACCCTGCTGTTCAGCAATAAATTCACGCTGTCAACTTCATTTTGCAGCTCTTCATTGGAAATACTGATCACTACCTTGAATTTATTCTCTTTGGCTTCTTTGGTGATACCGCGCAAAGCCCGTGCAAAGAAATAGTCCGTGATGTTCGGAATGATCACACCCAGATTAAAAGTTCTTTTGAGTTTTAAACTTTGTGCGATCACATTTGGCACATAATTCAGTTCTTTTGCTTTTGCCCTGATCCGCACTTTGGTTTCTTCACTTATGTCGTAGTTATCATTGAGTGCTTTGGATACGGTAGCAATGGAAACACCCAAGATCCGGGCCAGTTCTTTTAGCGTTACTTTATCTTCCAAGGTCGTGCATTTTAATGATTTGTTAAAAGCTGTTTGAACAAAAATAAGCATTCCTTAGCACATTTAATACCATAAAAGTAAAGTGGTCCAGTAAAATTTTCATAAAAATTTAATCAGACTGCAAATATTTCGTTGCATAAACAGGCAAAAACTTTGTAGTTAATTTACATACTTGTATATTTAGCAGATTTTTGATTTATTATTACAGCCTGTAAAATTTATTAACACTTAACTTCATAATTATTTAAAAATGAGCTCAACACCTATCAAGACTAATTATCCTGCGCTATACACCTTAATTGGTGTATTCTTTTTCTGGGGATTTATTGCGGCCTCCAATGGCGTCTTTATCCCTTTTGCAAAGTCATATTTTAATTTATCACAATTCCAAAGTCAGCTGATCGATTCTGCCTTCTATTTTGCTTATTATATCGGCGCATTTTTATTGTTCATATTTTCCGTTGCAGGTAAGAAAGACCTTTTGAATTCCTGGGGATTAAAGAAGGGAATTGTTTATGGATTGATGCTCTCTGTTGTTGGCGCCTTTCTGATGTTCCCTGCGCTTGCATCCAATAGTTTTGCCTTTGTTTTGGCAGCACTTTTTATCATTGCTTTGGGTTTTTCATTGCAACAAACAGCTGCACAACCTTTTGCCATTGCTTTGGGAGATCCCAAGACCGGTTCTAACAGATTAAATCTGGCAGGAGGAATCAATTCATTTGGTACAACCATCGGCCCTATCGTATTTGCTCTGGCCCTCCTGGGAACAACAAAACTGGATGAGAGTCTGATAAAAGGGCTGGATCTGGCTACGGTACAATGGTTATATGTAATTGTAGGCCTTGCTTTCCTGGTTGCTGCCATCCTTTTTAAATTCTCGAAAAAATTACCTGATGCCAAAGGCGATCCTACAATTGAAAACGAATCAAAAGCAACTGTTGTGATTAGCCTGATCTCGATAATCTTGGTAATTGTTTTTGCTTTGATCTTTTACCAAAACACCGGAGAAGGTGTAGACCACTCAAGTAATATGGGATTGTATCTAACCATATTAGGTATTGGTGTTTTGGTTGCCGGTTTGCTTTATGCAAATGCAAAAGCCCAAAAGAATGCAGAAGGATGGGGCGCATTTAAATATCCGCAGCTGGTTTTGGGTATGCTGGCCATATTTACTTATGTTGGTGTGGAAGTTACCATACAGAGTAACCTTGGGGAGTATCTTAAGCACCTGGATTTTATGAATTTTCTGAATACCAATCCCGGAGCTGTCACCAGCTATGCGGAGTTCAATACGATGCTTACGGATAAAACCGCTGAAGGACATTGGTCTGGTCTGACCCCGATGCTGATTTCTTTGTACTGGGGAAGTTTGATGATCGGCCGATGGGCGGGTGCTATTTCTGCTTTTGATCTCTCTTCGAAAGCTAAGAAAATGGCGCTGATCATCGTTCCATATGTCGCTTTTCTGGTGATCCTTGGTTCGAATCTGATCGCAGGAAATTCTCTTGAGAACGTTATGTCTTTGTTACCCTATGGATTGCTCGTACTGGTGCAGATCTTCGGCTTTTGGATGGGCCAGGACAAGCCTGCCAAGACCCTGATGATCTTCAGTATTTTAGGTGCCCTTGCCATGCTTGTAGGTATGTATACCTCAGGCAGTGTTGCTGTATTTGCTTTTGTTAGTGGTGGTTTGTTTGCCTCAGTAATGTGGCCTCTAATCTTTTCAATGTCTGTACAGGGCTTGGGCAAATTTACTTCACAGGGTTCAGCTTTTCTGATCATGATGATCCTTGGGGGTGCACTTATCCCTCCTCTTCAGGGAAAAATTGCCGATATGGCAAATATTACTATTTCCTACTGGGTACCCCTGTTCGGATTTGTTTATCTGGTCCTCTTTGCTATTTTGGTCAAAGGTATTCTGAATAAACAAGGAATAGATGTTGACGATATCAAAGTTGACGGAAGTCATTAATTGATCATATAGGTACAAAGGCAACTCTTTGAGCGTGCCTTAATCTAGGGGTGCAGATTTAAAAAATTTGCACCTTTTTTTGCAATCAAAGAAAATGTGTCGAAATGACACATTTAACAAAATTAAATTCTTACTTTTATAAATTAAATATCCTGCCCGTGAAAAAATTCTTTAAATTTTTAGGTTACACCCTCCTGGCACTTGTTACTATTATTTTACTTTCATTTCTCGTTCTTTACATAAACTCTGCACGAGAAGAATCTGCTCATCTAAAGCTTTTAGGTAAGGAAGCACCTGTCATCACAAAAAATGGCATACAGTTCAGGGACCTGAATAAGAACGGTACACTCGATATATATGAAGATACAAGAGCCGACACAGACGGCAGGGTAAATGACCTGCTGAGGCAGATGAATCTGGAAGAAAAAGCAGGCCTTATGTTTATCACCATGGCCGGAATGGGCAGTGATGGCTCCCTCAGTAATAAAAAAGCTGTTTTTGAACCCATGTCGTTTTTTTTTGAGTCGAATGCATCAATGGTAGCCAAAAAGAAAATGAACCACTTCAACACAGTTCAATCCCTGGAACCTGAGGCCATGATCGCCTGGAATAACAACATACAAAAACTGGCTGAAAAAACAAGGCTGGGTATACCCGTAACCATCGCAACAGACCCCCGTCACGGCGTACCGAATGCAATCGGGGCCAGCATATATACACCTTACTTTTCCAAATGGTGCTCTCCTACCGGATTTGGAGCCATTCGGGATACCGTATTGATGCGTGAATTTGGCGATATTGCCCGTCAGGAGTACCTGGCACTGGGTTTTAAACTCAGCCTGTCACCCATGGCAGACCTGGCAACAGAACCCCGCTGGGCCAGGATCAACGGAACTTTCGGAGAAGATGCCGAAATCGCCGCTCAACTTACGAAGGCTTATATTCTTGGTTTTCAGGGTGATCGTATCAGCAGCCAAAGCGTACAATGCATGGCCAAACACTTTTCGGGTGGCGGGCCACAGGAGGATGGCATGGATGCTCATTTTCCACCCGGCCGGCAGGCATATCCCGGAAACAACTTTTCTTACCACCTGATCCCTTTTGAAAAAGGCGTTTTTGCAGCAAATGCTGCACAGATCATGCCTTACTATGGTATTCCGGTCGGGCAAACCGGCGAAGATGTTGGTTTTGGATATAACAAAGAGATCATCACTGGCCTGCTGAGAGAAAAATACCATTTTGATGGGATCGTATGCACGGACTGGGCTCTTGTTTCTGATATGACCATGATGGGTATCGTTTTCAAACCTGCTTCTGCCCATGGTGTTGAACATCTTTCTGTTAAAGAAAGGGTATTGAAAATACTTGATGCCGGCTGTGATATGTTTGGAGGAGAAGCCATGCCAGAAGTGATTATTGAACTGGTAAAAGAGGGTAAAATAAGCGAACAAAGAATTAATACCTCTGTAAAAAGAATACTTAAAGAAAAATTCAGGATGGGCCTTTTTGACGAACCCTATCTGAAACAGGAAAATGTAAAAATTCTTGGCAATGAAAAATTCTTCGAAAAAGGCAGGGAATCTCAACGGAGGTCGCTGGTCTTGTTAAAGAATGAAAAAGATCTGCTTCCACTAAAAGAAACCACCAAAGTCTACCTTCAGGGCTTTGATGAGGAAGAAACCAAAAAATATGCATCCAGAATCACGAGTCTGAAGGAGGCTGAGGTGATCCTGCTAAAGATCAATACACCTTATGAAAAGGGCATTGTGGATTACCCAATTGCCGATTACTTTCATCAGGGCAGGCTTGATTTTCCTGAAAAAGAGAAAGCAAAACTGCTTGAGCTCATCCGTTCTAAACCTACCATAACCGTCGTGAATCTGGAAAGACCGGCAGTAATACCTGAGATCAGTTCACACAGCAAAGCACTCATTGCCGACTTCAGCAGCCAGGACGATATCATCCTCGACCTGATTTTTGGTGAATTCAGCCCTACAGGCAGATTGCCTTTCGAACTGCCTTCTTCCATGGAAGCAGTAAAAGCGCAAAATGAAGATCTGCCCTACGATTCAAAGGATCCCTTGTACCCCTTTGGTTACGGTATATCATACAATAAAAATTAATCCACAGGTCATGAAAAGAATTGTACTTTTATCATTCATCGCACTGAGCTTCGCCTCACCGGAAATCAAATGGACTTCAGCGAGATCAGGTGATATCTATATCGTTGCAAATGAAGGGGGTAAATCCATTGCTTACTCAATTAAATCCCGGGTAAAACTGATCACCAGAGATGGTTTTGCCTTTAAAGA
>JBFYPZ010000183.1:0-5194 GCA_041303035.1 Flavobacteriaceae bacterium | reverse complement strand
CCGCTTTCGTCCTCGTCAAATTCTGCACCCCATAAAATAAGCTGCTCCATGCATTCAGGCGCAATTTCAATCACCATTTTAACGACTTCCAGGTCATTCTCAAAATCACCTGCCACCATGGTGTCATCTATATGGTCCTGAAAAGAATCCAGTTTATCCCATACGGCTGCGACCCCTCCCTGTGCATATTTTGTATTCGATTCGCTTTCTTCGGCTTTGGTAACTACAAAAACCTTTTTGTCAGGTAGCGTTTTGGCCAGTTTTATTGCCACGGTCAGGCCTGCAACGGAACGTGAATTTCTGGGAGTTCGTATTTCATGCACAGGTACAATTTTTTCATGGTATTCATTTTCATATACGGACATTCACTGCAAGCGCAGGTATTGTCTTCATGTGAGGGTGCCGGAAAGAATTTTTTGCCGGGTACTTCCTTCTGCATCTCATGAAGTATGCCTGCTTCAGTGGCAACAATAAATTCCTGCGCCGGACTGTTTTTGGCGTATTGAATAAGACCTGAAGTTGAACCGATGTATTCTGCCGTCTTTAAAATATGGTCTTCCGATTCGGGATGGGCAATTATTTTTGCTTTAGGATGTTCCTGAAATGTGTGCAGTAACTTGTCTATAGAAAATGCCTCATGCACCACACAGGCACCATCCCACAAGAGCATTTTTCTTCCGGTTTCCTTCTGTATCCAGGCACCCAGATTCTTATCCGGAGCAAAAATTATTGGCTGGTCCAATGGCACCGAATCAACTATTTTCTTGGCATTGGAGGAGGTACAGCAGATATCGCTGATGGCCTTTACCTCTGCAGATGTATTCACGTAAGTGATCACAATATGGTCTGGATGTTTATCTTTAAGAGCCTGCAGGTCTTTTGCATCACAGGACTCTGCCAGAGAACAGCCTGCATTAAAATCAGGGAGGATGACCTTCTTTAGCGGATTTAATATTTTGGCGGTCTCAGCCATAAAATGTACTCCTGCAAAAACGATGAGATCTGCATCCGCTTCTGCTGCCTTGTATGACAACTGGAGGCTGTCACCAACAAAATCCGCAATATCCTGAATGGCGGGTTCCTGGTAATAATGCGCCAGAATAACGGCATTTTTTTCTTTTTTTAGTTTACGTATCTCGGCGGCGTAATCCAACTTTGCCGGAAGATCCATATCCAAATAACCCTTTTTACCGAGATCCTTTTTTGCAATTGCTATTTCTTTGCTCATAATAGTTTTCTAATGCTAACAAAAATAATCCTTTTCAAACAAATAACCGACTGATTTTTTCCTGGGATCTCTTAAAAAATTGAATGACCTAAGCTTGATGGACTTCACTATTTTTTATGCAGAAAAAATAAAACTTGTTGATTATAAGCTCTTTTCTTTGTTACTTTCGTTACATTGAGAAAAAATCTGTAATTTTAATCGAATTTTTTAAGATCAAGCAAGAATATATTTTTACGCCGTACATTTATTTTTTTAAAAGTACCGGTAACACCAAAATCAAGCAAACCGATCAGCATTTTTTAAGTGATTCACGAAACTTACATAGATAATAACTTTCTAACTCCTGATGTAAATGTGGGTTCTTTAACCAGAATCTCTGTTATGAAAATCAAAATCATGCGGTCTTATGTACCCCTGTCTTTCGCTTTACTTATTTTTTGCGTTCTCTTACCACTGGATGGAAGCTCACAGGATTTTCGCTTCAAACACATAACCAGCAATGACGGACTTTCCCAAAATACCGTTATGGCAATTACCCAGGACGGGGATGGTTTTATGTGGTTTGGAACCAAAGACGGCCTCAACAAATACGACGGCTATTCTTTTGCTGTTTACCAAAATGTTCCCAATGATCCCAAGACAATTGATTCAAACTATATAACTGCGCTTTTTACAGACAGCCGCGGAAATTTATGGGTAGGTACAGATAACGGACTCTTAAACCTTTATGACAAGCAAAATGATAATTTCCAGCGAATCAGCCTGCCCTTTTCAAATTCTGAGGGCCGGAATAACTATGAGATCAAAGATATTGCCGAGGGCAAAAATGGTACTATTTGGGTAGGAACACGTGATTACGGCGTATTTAAGGTGCCCGTTTCGAATAATGTCGTACAGGAAAAATTGATAAAACAATACCACAATGCGGAAAAAGGAGCTACCAAACTCACCCACAATATTATTCGTGAGCTCTATGAGGACAAAAACGAAATATTGTGGATAGCAACCAATAACGGATTAACACGGATGGATGTAAAGAAAGAAACATTTACCCCCTTTTATTTTAACATCAAAGATACAAAAGCCCCAAAGAATGTTTTAGACGGTGCTATTACCTCAATTTATGGAACTGATGACGGCTATCTCTGGCTTGGCTCCCTATCAGGACTGATCAAGTTTAACACCCGTGACTATTCATATAAGTTCTTTCCACACCAATATACGGTTAATCGCTATGGCTGGGGTGAGATCATCGAAATTGTCGAGGACCATAAAAAAAACCTCTGGCTTGCTGCCGCAGGCGGGTTAATGTATTACGATACTGAAAAGAAAGACTATTCCTATTTCAAAAATGACCCTTACAGGCCTGAATCAGTCAGTTATAACAGTATTTCCGGCCTGTACAAGGACCGCACAAATATTATCTGGATAGGTACGGTGGGTATGGGAATAGACTATTACGACCCAAAATCCCATCGTTTTTCCCTCTTAAAAAGGCCACCCGATAAAACTTCCAGAATAGCCGGATTTAGCTTGCGATCGATATTGGAAGAAAATGACAGATATGTATGGGTGTCCGGTGAAGTCCTGTATCGTTGGGACAGGCAAACAAATACCTTAAAGAGCTATGAGACCACTTCAAAAAGGGTGGATGACTTTGGAAATACAGGGCCCTATGCCATGGTAAAGTCACGAGACGGTGATTTGTGGTCTGCGACTTCAGAAGGTCTGTTTGTTTATGATCCGAAACTTGAAAAAGCAAGGCAATTCAAATTTGACAAAGCCAAACCGGATGGCATTCCCCAAAAAAATGTGTTTACTGTTTATGAGGACCGCGAAGGTCAATTATGGATCGTCACGGAAAATTTCCTCAGCAAAATGACCGACAAGAAAAATGGACTATTCAAGCACTACCGCTATGTTTCAGATCCGGAATATTATCTGTACATGAGGCCGGTTCTTTTTGATGACGGACAAAAGCTTTGGCTGGGAACAAAAAAAGGACTGCTCGCCTTTGACAAAAAGAAAGAAAGCTTTCACACCTATATAAATGATCCCTCCAACCCGGAGAGTCTTACCAACAACCACATCAAATCTATTTGCCCTGATCCGGATCATCCGGATAAGTTCCTCTGGATAGGGACTTCCGGCGGACTTGAAAAGTTCGACAAAGCAAAAGGCTCTTTTACCCATTTCACAGAAAAAGACGGCCTGCCTAACAATGTTATCTATGGCATTTTAAGCGACCATCAGCATAAATTGTGGTTAAGCACCAACAAGGGTATTTCCAGATTTAATCCAAGAGACCTGTCATTTCGAAATTTTGAGATCAATGACGGGCTGCAAAACAATGAGTTCAATACCGGGGCCTATTTTAAAAGTGACAAGGGCGAGTTGTTCTTTGGAGGCATTGACGGCCTGAATTATTTTTTTCCGGAACAGATCAGGGACAATCCGTTTATTCCTCCCATAGCCCTCACCGGAATACGGGTTTACAATGGCAGTAAAAAAGATGATCAAAAAAATTCCTTTGTTTCCATTCCTGTACACGATAAAAATGCCATGACCTTCTCCAGTAAGGACTATATCATCTGGTTGAAATTTGCCGCACTTGACTTTTCAACATCTGAAAAGAACCATTACGCCTATAAACTGGAAGGATTCCATGATGACTGGATCTACATACAAAACTCGCGTAATGTATCATTTACCCATTTGCCCCCTGGTAAATATGTTTTTAAACTAAAAGCGAGCAACAATGATGGGGTTTGGAACGAAGCCGGTATATCTATTCCCATGCGGATCATGCCGCACTGGGCCCTGTCCTGGTGGGCATATTGCCTGTATTTTCTGATGCTCATGGTTCTGTTATATTATTTCCGAAGGTATGAGATCAACAGAATCCTCGTCAAAAATCAACTTGAAGTTGAAAGAATTGAAAAAGATACCCTACGTGAACTGGATCTTTTAAAAACACAATTTTTTACAAACATCTCCCATGAATTCAGAACGCCACTTACCCTGATCAGCGGGCAGGCAGAAAGTTTGCTGAGGGATCTGAAAGCCGAAAAAAACCGGGAGCAGATCAGAAATATCGGACACCATTCCCATAAAATGCTACTGCTGATCAACCAGTTACTCGATATTGCAAAACTGGAAGCTGGCAAATGGAAGCTGGAAAGCCGCCAGAGTAATTTGGTGCTTTACCTTAAAAATTTATTGTTTTCGTTTGAGTCCATGGCCGACCGAAAAAAAATAGACCTGAAATTCAGGTCCGAGGACGATGATATACAGGCTCTTTTCGATAACGAAAAAATGGAAAAGATCATCGGAAACCTGATCTCGAATGCGCTTAAATTTACTCCTGAAAAAGGAACAATAACCCTGCATGTTGAAAGGATCGATGTATCCAAGCTCAGAATTTCAATCACGGATACAGGTATAGGGATTTCAGAAAAAGACCTGCCCTTTATCTTTGACCGTTTTTACCAGGCAGACAAGTCAGATACCAGGGCATTTGAAGGTACTGGTATCGGTCTGGCGCTGGTCAAAGAACTCGTAGATCTGCACCGGGGGACCATATCCGTTGTGAGCAACGATCAAATCAACGGAAAAACCGGCACTACCTTTACGATAGAAATCCCGATCGGGCCTGTTGAAACTGACAAACCGCAGCAGCCGATTCCAGCATTGACGAAGAATGAAATACCGGAAGACGCCGGAGTAGACAGTATTGCCGCTAAAGCAGAACTTCCGGGCCAAAAGATCGTTTTACTGATTGAGGACAATGCGGATATCAGGAAATTCATCACAGAACAACTGGAAGATCAGTACAAAGTGTTTACTGCTTCAAACGGAAAAGAGGGAATTGAATCCGCACAAAAGTACGTGCCTGATCTGATCATTACCGATGTGATGATGCCCGAAATGGATGGAATAACCATGGTAAAAATCCTGAGAAAGGAC
>JBFYPZ010000182.1:0-4923 GCA_041303035.1 Flavobacteriaceae bacterium | reverse complement strand
ATCAAATTTAGTTAAAAGTTTTAAAAGAAATGTTTTCATACTATTTATACATATGCATAAGTTCAGCGTGTATTCTGATTGCGGTAAGCCAGAAGTGGAACCGCTTGTTTCCTTGCTCCTGGTCCGGGTATGGAGGAATTTAGTTAAAATTATCTTAAAATAATAGCAATACTATTATATGTATAATTAATACTATTATATTTGTATACTTTAATTAGTTATGCAGAACGTTTTTAAGAACATACAGATTCATGTAAATGAGCATATTTACCTCAGAGATCCTTTGGAAACTTCACTGGGTAAAAATATTGTTCGCGGGTCTGTTGTGATGATAGATGAGCTGGGTTTTGAAGATTTCACATTTAAAAAACTCTCGCAAAGCATACAAACAACAGAAGCCTCAATTTACAGGTATTTTGAAAATAAGCACAAGCTGCTGACTTACCTCACGGCCTGGCATTGGGGTATGATGCTTCACCGCTTCTATTTTTCGATTGCCAACCTGAAAACAGCAGAGGAAAAACTTGAACGGGCAATTCTCCTGATCACCGACCCTGTTAATGAAGATACAGATGCATTCCAGATCAATGAAGCCAGGCTGTACCATCTTATTGTAAAAGAGTCATCAAAATCTTATTTAACCCGGATGGTAGATGAAGAAAATAAGGCCGGTTTTTTCCAACCCTATAAAAACTTTGTTGCCGAGGTAAGCAAGCTGATCCTGGAAATTAATCCTGCTTATGCTTATCCGCATATGCTGGTTTCCACCTGCATAGAGGGTGTTTATCATCAAAGATATTTTGCAAGCCATTTGCCCTCTTTAACTGACCTAGTTAATAATACTGATACAATTCAATTGTTTTACAAGGATTTAATATTTAAGGCGATACGTGATTAAGTTGAATTTAAATAACCATAAGATACATGCAGTCGCTCTAAGTTTGGCGCTGCTTATATTTTTTTCACATTTGGGTTATTATCACACCTTACTTTTTTCTTCAGATCGCCCTGTTGAAATCTTTGTTCCCGGAACAGATCTTAACGATATGATGGAAGAGGTGAAATCATTAAAAAAGTATGTGCCAAATTCCGTATTTGTTTTTTTATTCCATACCAAACACCAATCTTCAAAATTATATTATAACCCGGCTCTTTTAACCCGGGATCCGCTTGCCGTGGATTCACCGCCTCCCGAATGGAGAATTATACTATAGGGAATAACTTATTTATTATCATTTAATTCTTTAAAATCATGGATTTAAAATATTTAAAAAATGACCTCCTCGCAGGGGTTGTAGTCTTTTTTGTGGCTGTGCCGCTTTGTCTAGGGATCGCCGTTGCCTCGGGAGCTCCGCCGAATGCGGGACTTATTGCCGGTATTGTCGGGGGAATTGTCATCGGTTTCCTGAGTAAATCCGGTGTAAGTGTAAGTGGACCTGCAGCCGGCCTGGTAGCTATCGTGATCGCCGGAATCGCCAGTACGGGCTCCCTGAATGCTTTTTTTCTGGCCGTGTTTTTAGCGGGCATTTTGCAAATCATTCTTGGTTTTGCCAAGGCAGGTTCGATCGCCTATTACTTTCCGTCAAGTGTCATTAAAGGAATGCTAACCGCAATCGGTATTATTATCATTCTTAAGCAAATTCCGCATTTTATCGGTTATGACAAAAATTTTGAGGGGGATATGTCTTTTTTTCAGCATTTAACTGGGGAGAACACCTTTTCCGGACTAGTTAATGCCTTTGGATTCTTTAATAAGGGTGTTTTTATCACCGGCTTTTTTTCTTTGATGGCCATCATTTTATGGGACAAATTTAAACCGGCAAAGTTAAAAGTTGTGCCCGGAGCCTTGTTGGGTGTTTTGGCCGGCCTGCTGGTCAACTTCCTGTTTAAAGTATTCCAGTTGGATCACCTGGCAATTCAGGCAGAACACCTGGTAAACATTCCCGAAATATCAGGTATTTCTGAAGCCACTTCTTTAATGACCTTTCCTGATTTTACCCAGATTACAAATAAAGAGGTATGGATTGTGGCAGTAACCCTTGCATTGGTCGCATCAATCGAAACCTTGCTCACCATTGAAGCGACGGATAAAATGGATCCTTTGAAAAGAGTAACACCAACTAACAGGGAATTACTTGCTCAGGGTGCCGGAAACGCCCTGAGTGGATTGATTGGAGGTTTGCCGATTACCTCAGTAATTGTAAGGTCTTCTGCCAATATCAATTCAGGTGGAAAAACAAAAACGTCTACCATTTTTCACGGTTTGCTTCTGCTTATCGGAACCTTGTTTTTTGCCAGCCAGCTGAATTATATACCACTTACATCTTTGGCTGCCATCTTGTTGGTTACCGGCTGGAAACTGGCAAATCCGAAAACATTTAAAGCCATGTTCGCTCTTAAAATTGACCAGTGGCTGACCTACATAATTACTGTCGTGGCAATCGTTTTTACCGATCTCCTGGTAGGTATCTTTATCGGATTAACCTTGAGTATTATTGTTATCCTGATCAGGAATCTGCAGAATACCCATTTTATTACCCGGGAGTCTGTGAATGGAAGCAAACATATTAAGATTACACTTTCCGAAGAAGTTTCATTCCTGAACAAAGCTTCTTTACTGCTCACATTAGACCGGATTTCACCGGATACAAAACTAATTATTGATGCCTCGGATACTTTTTATATTGATTATGATGTACTTGAAATAATCAAAGAATTTGTAAGTGAAAAGGCACCGGGAAAAAATATAGAAGTAAAATTAAAAGGATTTAAAGAGTCATATGGGATCGTTAATAATGATCTAATTGACATGAAAACAACTTAATATTAACTAAAAATAATCAGAAAACATGAAAGCACATACAGCAGAATCACAAGCAACTATAACTCCAAAGAGGGCTTTGGAGATCTTAAAAGAAGGAAACGGAAGGTTCGTTCAAAATATTAAGATGAACAGAAACTTACTGCAACAGGTAAATGAGACCAGAACCGGCCAATGGCCATTCGCCACGATACTCAGTTGCATAGACAGCAGAACATCTGCGGAACTTGTATTCGACCAGGGTTTGGGCGATATTTTCAGCGTGCGCATAGCCGGTAATTTTGTCAATGATGACATACTCGGCTCGATGGAGTTTTCCTGCAGCGTAGCCGGCTCAAAGCTGTTGGTGGTTCTGGGCCATACCAAATGCGGAGCGCTGAAGGGAGGACTGGATGCTGCAAAAGTGGATGGATTAGGACTCAAGCATTTGACGCAGCTGGTACATAAATTTGATACGGCTATCAGAACTGAAATCAAACCCGGAGAAGAACGATCTTCCTCCAATGAGGACCTGTTGAACAGAATAACCTATAAACATGTATACCTCACCATGAATGAGATCAGGGAAAAGAGCCCTGCACTTGCAACCATGGAAAAGGAGGGCAAAATACTCATCGTTGGCGGGGTTTATGACCTGGAAAGCGGCGAAGTGTTTTTCCTCGAATCTTAAATCAGTGAGAATTTACTTTGCAGTGTTCTAAGCAAAAAATGTACTTCTGACTCAAAACTGTACATAGGGTTCAGGGATTGAATTTGTAGAGAATAAAGCATGAAAGCTGAAATGCTGAATAGATGTTGTGGTCTTATACTGATTTAGACAAGGGCCTCAAAGCCCTGCGGGCAAGGACAAAGGACAAAGTTTAAAGGCAAAAGTGTTTAAATCATGGGGATGACAACTGAACCTGAAAAGATACGTATTTAAACCCGGCCTCAAAGAAAAAAGTACTGAGATCAAAATCAAGGCTTAGTAAGACGGAGAAGCTTCGATTGGCTATGAGAAGATCACTCCGCCGCACTTAGCCTTGATAAAGAGCGAAGTGCTTTTTTATTTGCAGCCTTGACTTTTTGCCTACTTTTTGGTCAAGCAAAAAGTAGGGTAATAAACCCGAAGTCGTTAGACTTCGGTCATCCTTATCACAAACGAAAACACTTCCCAACCACCCCGGCACCCCATTCCACCCCTCCTTAAAGATCAGAAAAAAAGAAAGCGAAAAATTAAAGAGTAAATGCACTTATCAGCACTTGTCTTTAGATTTTATTTATCTTCGAAAAAAACACAACAAAATAGGAAACCATTACCGCTAAATTTTGGGGATCCAAATAGCAAACAACAAACTTTTGTATATTTGAAAAAAGTTTGAATGACAACAAAGGATAGCATTTTAAAAACGCTGAAATCGAATAAGCCAAAACTTTCGAAATTTGGGATTCGGAACGTTGGTTTGTTTGGTTCGTACATTCGTAATGAACAGTCGGGCGAAAGTGATATTGATTTGTTGATAGACTTCGAGCCGGAAAAAGAAAATTTTGACAACTACATGGCTGCTTATGATTTATTTGAAAAGCTTTTCAAAAATGAGAAAATAGAAGTTGTTACTAAAAATGGTTTAAGCCCATATATTGGCCCAAAAATTTTAAATGAGGTTCAATATGTCTAAAGATCCTAAAGAATATCTTCGGCATATTCAGGATGAATGCTCCTGGTTAATTTCTGTTAGCGAGAACTTAACTTTTGATGATTTCTTAGCAGATGAAACCCTGAAACGCGCAGTTGTCAGAAGTTTAGAAATAATCGGAGAAGCAACAAAGAAAATTCCTGCTGATTTCAAAGTAAAATGGAATTCAATTCCATGGAAAAACATGGCAGGAATGCGCGATAGGCTTATCCATGATTATATGGGTGTTAACAACACCATTGTTTGGGACGTGATGAAAAACAAAATTCCGGGTATGCACAAACAACTTTCTGAAATTCTCACAAAAGAATAAAAAGAGTAGTAACTTCAATTGCAAGGCATTTATTCATGTCTTTTTCTTTTTGTTTTGATACGCATAAATGCTGTTGAACTGGTCACGTTCCACCCCGGCACTCCGTGCCACCC
>JBFYPZ010000181.1:0-4934 GCA_041303035.1 Flavobacteriaceae bacterium | reverse complement strand
TTACCCCCGGGAATAAAAAGAGAAGAATTACAGGGAACAACGACCATACAACAACAGAATGAGCAATCCCTGTCAGTTAAAATAGATGATCTGAAACCCGGCGATACCAGAGCGGTTTTCAAAAATACCAATTTTGACATGCGTATGTATTCAGATCTGCTCATGTTCCTGCATGGTGAATCGGTTATGGGCCAGACACCCGTAAATGATGATGACCTTCTGGCTATAGTGCGATTGGGCAGTGATAATGACGAGAATTTCTACCAAATAGAGATCCCCTTAAAAATAACTGATTTTAGTGCAGTTAGCGAAGAAGAGATCTGGCCGGAGGAAAATAACATGAGGACAAAACTGAGCGAACTGGGTCAGTTAAAACTCAAAAGAAATGAAGAAGGCGGACTGCCGGGAGAGCTTTATCCGGCTCCTGTATCCGGAGAACCGGCAGAATACAGGATCAGGGTAAAAGGTAACCCCAACCTCTCGAATCTGCGAACCATCATGCTGGGTGTTAAGAACAGAAGCACGGTGCCCAAAAGTATGGAAGTCTGGTACAATGAATTGCGTCTGGCGAAATTTGACAACGATGCCGGATATGCAGCCAATTTCAACGCGGATCTCAATATGGCAGACTTCGCCAATTTATCGCTTTCAGGAAATGTTTTTACCCAGGGCTTCGGCGCGATCAACCAGCGCGTCAATGAGAGAAGCCAGGAAGATGTGAAGCAGTACGGTATTATTTCGACCCTTAACCTGGGTCAGTTACTTCCTAAAAGGGTTGGACTGAATCTTCCTTTGAATTTTAGCTATTCCGAGGAGTTCCGCGATCCCAAATACGATCCGAGATACCAGGATGTTCTTTTTGATGACGGAACAACCGACAGTGATCTTGCCAGGGATTATACCGAAAGAAGGAGCCTTAATTTTATTAATGTAAGAAGAAACAAAACACAGTTCAACAGAAAACCGCATTTCTATGATCTGGAGAACCTGTCTTTCTCCTATTCTTACAACGATATGTACCAGCGCAATTACAATATCCAAAAATACCTGGATCAAAAACTCAGAACCTCATTGAATTATTCTTATGCCATGCAGCCGAAATTCTATGAGCCCCTGAAAAATCTGGGACCGATAGCGGAAAAGGATTACCTGCGTTTTTTGAGAGAATTCAATATCAATTTTATACCGAACTCTATTGCTATCAATACCAATGTAATCCGGTCCTATAATGAACAGTTATCGAGGTCTCTGGTAGAAGGTTTGCCGGATCTTCCAACCCTTACCCAGCGAAACTATATGTTTAACTGGGACTACCTCATTGCCTTTGATCTTACCAAATCATTTCAGTTCACCTTCAGGGCACTTGACAGCTATGTGTATGACAATTATGGTGCCGATGAAGATATACAGCTTTACGACAATTTCTTTACTGTTGGAAGGCCAGAGCATTACCACCAGACTTTTGAAGGATCCTATAAGCTGCCCTTTGATAAATTTAAATACCTCGATTTCATAAACTCAACCCTTAATTATACTGCCGATTATGACTGGCAGGCACCGGCCTTTTCAAACATCAACCTGATTGGTAACACCATACAAAATGCAAATACCCTGACCATTTCGGGTGATCTCGTCATGGACCGGCTTTATCAGCAGTTCAATCTGGACAAGCTATATACCACCAAGAAAACAGTTAGGGTAGATCAGAATGGTATGGTGCTGCCTCCAGAGCCGGGAAAACAGGAAAAATCAGGTGATACAGGGCAAAAAATCGGCAGATTCGGAATAGACCTGCTGACCTCAATAAAAAATATACGCCTTGCCTATACAGAAAACAACGGTACTTTTTTACCGGGATATATACCCGAAAACGGATTCATGGGTCTCGACAGCTATAACGGCAGTTTTGCCCCTTCACTGGGTTTTGTGTTTGGCAGCCAGTCGGATATTTTGGATACAGCCCTCAGGAATGGATGGCTCCTGAGCCGAAGTACAGCAGATAATGTTTACAGCAGAAATTACAACAAATCCCATTTCGAAAAATTTGATTATTCCATGAGTATCAGACCCACCAGGAATCTGGACATGGAACTTTTTGGTAACAGAACCTATACAGAAAGTTTTGTGCAGCAGCTCGATGTGGTGGATGATATTCTCAATGAATCTCCTATCAACGGAGTGGGTAATTTCAGCATTTCCTATTTTATGCTGAAATCCAGCTTTTCTGATGAAGATGCTCTATTTCAGGAATTTAAAAATAACAGGGCCATTATTTCACAGCGCCTGGCCAGCAAAACAGGAGGCAATATTGATGGTTTTGGTGAAACAAACCAGGATGTCGTTCTGCCCGCATTTCTGGCGGCATACTCAGGAGAAGATGCCGGTTCCATAGAGCTGGATGCCTTCAGAAGCACACCATTACCCAACTGGAGAATCACTTATAAAGGACTTATGGAAATCGGCTGGTTTAGAGAGAATTTCAGGAATTTTACGGTTGAGAACAGTTATCGGTCCATTTACACCGTTTTGTCGTTTACAAATAATCTGAAATACGTTGATGCTGACCCCTACAGCGATATCAACCGGGATATTTCAGGAAATTTTAATCCGGAAAAATTGTACAATGGGGTAAGTCTGATCGAAGAGTTTGCTCCCCTGGTAAGGGTGGATCTGACCATGAAAAATTCCTTCTCCGTGCGGGCTGCCTTTAATAAGGACAAGGCACTGAATTTAAACTTCAACAACAATACCGTTACTGAAATTAACGGAGAAGAGATCGTTGTAGGCCTGGGTTACCGGATTAAAAATGTAAGGTTAAAGTTCAAAACAGGTGAGAAGATCACCAGTTTTCAGGGAGATATAAATATCAAGGCCGATCTGGGTTTCAGAGATAATTTAACTGTAATTCGCTCCTACGGCCTGACAGATGATATTGAAAACAACCAGATAACAGGGGGGCAAAATTTAACCAACATAAAAATTCTGGTTGACTATTCTCTGAATAAAAATTTACTAACTTCTTTTTATTTTGATTATAATAAGTCTAAATTTGCAATATCCACAACATTCCCCAGAACAGCAATCAACAGCGGAATCAGCTTGCGGTACATAATAGGAAATTAAAACTACAGCTCATGAATATACCAGGAAATCTAAAGTACACCAAAGACCATGAATGGATAAAATTGGAAGGAGATATTGCTACTGTTGGCATCACCGATTTTGCACAAGGCGAATTGGGCGATATTGTTTATGTAGATGTTGAAACAGAAGGCGAATCTTTAGAGCAGGAAGAAGTATTCGGCAGTGTGGAAGCGGTAAAAACTGTATCTGACCTGTTTATGCCTGTCTCCGGTGAAATCATGGAATTCAACAAGCATCTTTCTTCAAAACCTGAAAGTATAAATTCAAATCCATATGAAGATGGCTGGATCATTAAGATTAAAATAAAAGATGCAAAACAATTTGATTCGCTTTTAAATGCTTCAGCGTATAAAGACGTTATTGGAGCGTAACGCTTTTATTATTGCCATTTTTAATACAGTACTTATTGCTGTTTTAAGTTTGGGTTCCCTGCCAAAAATCGATCTGGGTTTACATCTGCACTCGAAGGACAAGTATTTACATGCCCTGGCTTATTTTGCCCTGGCCTTCGTTTGGCTATTTGCTTTCAGAAATCACTTTCACAAAAACAAATTTAAACTCGGCCTGTTAATTTTATTAACAATTTATGGCATTATTCTTGAAGGTATGCAGGGAGGACTTACATCGTACCGAAAGGCGGATATGTATGATGCCCTGGCAAACTTTATCGGCATATTGCTGGCGCTCATATTATTTAAAAAATTTATTTTTTGGTACAATAAGACTTGAGACATTTGTTTATTTGTAAATTATTTCATTAAATTAGCCCACTATAAACTTATTGAGCATGGAATTAAAGAAAAACCCCAAGGCAAACCTGGAAAAACACAACACGCAATTTATGCTATTAGGCCTTCTTTTGGCACTTTTAGTGATCTACGTAGGTATCGAATGGAAAACGTTTGACAAGACCATTAAAGACCTTGGCCTGGCTGAGAATGCAGTAGAAGAGGAAATTGATGTGCCGATTACCGAGAGAATTCAGGAAGTGAAACCACCTCCACCACCTCCACCGGCTCCTGAGAAAATCGAAATCATCAAAGACAACGAAAAAGTTATTGAGACGGTTCTTGAATCTACAGAAACAAATCAAAATGAAGTCGTTGAAATCAGAAAGATCGAAGAAGTAGTTGAAGAAGAAGATGTTGCTGAAGACGTGCCTTTTGCAATTATCGAAGAAGTGCCTACTTATCCCGGTTGTAAAGGAAGCAATACTGAAAAGAAGAAATGTCTTCAGGACAACATTGAAAAACTGGTTGCAAAAAATTTCAACACAGGTTTGGCCAATGAACTGGGCTTAGCTCCCGGTAAAAAGAAGGTTTATGTGATGTTCAAAATCGATAAAAACGGAAATGTTACTGATATTCAGGCCAGAGGTCCTCATGCCCGTCTTGAAAAAGAAGCTGTTCGCGTGGTTGAGAAGATCCCTCAAATGACTCCGGGTAAACAACGCAACAGGCCGGTAGGTGTAAAATACACCCTGCCAATTACGCTGGTTGTTGAATAAAACCTTTAAAGAAATGAATTTATAAGCCGCCTTTCAGGCGGTTTTTTTTTTGCCCAAATAACTGATATTTATCATGTTTTCTTTTTACGAATTTCGTAAATTAGAGGTGTTAATTCTAAATTCCTCAGTTATGTTAGTCAAAAAACATAGCAAAGCAAGACTATCTCCCCACAGTAAAATATTCTTTCAATTGGGTCTCGCTTTAGCTTTATTCGTAATTTATATTGCTCTTGAATGGAAAACCGCAGACAGATCCATTGATGAACTTAAAAACCTCATTTCA
>JBFYPZ010000180.1:0-4969 GCA_041303035.1 Flavobacteriaceae bacterium | reverse complement strand
TCGACCACCACAATGGCATCGTCAACCACAATACCAATTGCGAGTACCAAACCGAGCAGTGAAAGCGTGTTGATGGAAAAACCCAATAAGGGGAAAACCGCGATGGCACCCAATAGAGAAACCGGAACTGTGATCAACGGGATCAGGGTTGCCCTCCAGTTTTGCAGGAAGATGAATACCACCAGAATTACCAGGACAATGGCTTCAAACAGGGTATGAACAATGTCTTCTATACCGGCAGATATGGCCAGTGTGGTATCCAGCGATTCCTGATAATTTATGCCTTTGGGGAATCTTTCTGACATTTCCTTCATGGCGGTTTTTGCCTGCTCAGCTACCTCCAGCGCATTACTGCCGGGCATTTGATAGATAGCAATAGCGGCGGTTGCCGCACCATTTCTGCGGGCAATGGAACTGTAGTTTTCAGTCCCAAGTTCAATCCGGGCAATATCGCCCAACAGGACCTGAGAGCCATCCTCCTTGCTCCTGACAATTATTTTTGAAAATTGTTCTTCGGTAACCAAACGGTCCTGAAGTGAAATGCTATAGGTAAAATCTGTTCCGGGCGGAGCAGGTTCGGCCCCAAATTTACCACCCGGCTTGATCATGTTCTGGTCATTCAGGGCATTTTTTATTTCATCAACTGTGACGCCCAGCTTGCTCATCTCACTGGCTTTCAACCAGATCCGCATGGCATAATCACTCCCGCCAAACAAAACAACCTCTCCAACTCCCCTGATCCTCGCCAACTGATCCACTATATTTATGCTCGCATAGTTATTCAAAAACCGCGCATCAAAGTCTGGATTCGTTGAAGTAACCGTGAAGAGCAACATGGGAAAAGACAAGGATTTCTTGATGGTTACTCCCTGTTGTTTTACAGGTTGAGGCAGGAATGGTTCTGCCTGTCCGAACCTGTTTTGGGTGAGCATGTTGGCATTGTCCAGGTTGGTGCCTACATCGAAGGTAACTTCTATGGTGAGGGCACCGTCAGAAGTATTGATAGATTTCATATAGAGCATGTTCTCTACTCCATTCACTTTCTGCTCAATAGGTGTCGCAACCGCCTGCTCAACGTTGAGGGCATTGGCACCCGTAAACGAAGTAGTAATTTTAACTACCGGCGGAACAATATCAGGATATTGGGCCACAGATGTTTTTTGCAGGGCGAGCAATCCAAGCATCACAATAATGATACTGATTACCATGGCGACAATAGGCCTGCGGACAAAAAATTCTCCCATAAAAAATTTATCTAAAACTATTCAAATTGAACTTTCTTTATTAATTGTTTAAACCCGGTTTCCATTCCACCATTTTAGGAATGATCACAGTGCCGTTTCTCAATAACTGGGTACCGCCGAAGGCTATCTTATCTGTAGCTGTGAGCCCGCCATCTACAACATAGGCATCTTTATAGATCGGGCCCGGTCTGATGATCTGAAGCTGTACTTTGCTGCTGTCTCCCAAAACGTAAACCTGAAATATTCCCTGCATTTCAATGACCGCTCTTTGCGGAATTAGCAGAGCGTCATTTCGAACATCCGTTACTACGATAACTTTTACATACTGCCCCGGACGCAACAGTTTATCTGGATTGGGAAACGCTGCTTCAAAAGTTAAGGCACCTGTTGAAGGGTCGATCTGCCTGTCGGCAAAACTTACCTTGCCTTTGTAAGGATACTCACTGCCATCAGACAATTTTATCATGACGGAATTCCCGGCATCCCTGATCTGGGAATTTTCTTTATTGAATTCTCTGAAGAGACGCAAATATTCCTGCTCGCTTACCGTAAAGCGAACCCGCATATCAACCAGGTCAGAGATTGTGGTCAATACAGAATTGGGGCCGGGCTGCACATAATCACCTGCCCTGACCTTAGATATGCCTATCAGGCCTGAGATCGGAGCAGTAATATTGCAATAGCCTAATTGGATTTTTGCATTATCGAGCGATGCTCTGGACGCGTCAATACTCGCTCTGGATGCCTCGTACATCGCTTTGGCCTGTACCAGTTCGCGTTGGCTCACTGCATTGATTTTAGCCAAAGGCTCTATCATTTCCAGGTCTGATTTGGCTTTTGCCAACCTCGCCTGCGCCTCTGCCAATCCGGCAGCGGCCTCATTTACCTTGGCCTGAAATGGCAGCGGGTCTATGGTATAGAGCAATTGGCCCTTTTTTACCTGGGTTCCTTCCTTAAAGTTCATGCTTAAAATCACGCCATCTACTCTTGGATTTATCTGTATATCCGATTGGCCATAGGTCTGCCCCGTAAATTCAGATTCAAGTCTTACATCCTGTTGCAAAACCGATGTTACAGGTACTTCCAGGGGTTTCCCGGCGGGAGTTTCCTTCTTCCCACAGGCGAGTAAGAGAAATAAAAAGGATACCGTCAGTAAAAAATAGATTTTGTTCATATAAGGTTTCTATAAATAATTGTTTTCAAGTAAAAAGTAAAAAGTAAAAAGTAAAAAGTTAAAAGTAAATAGTACACTCTTCAAGCACAGTATTTGCATTCATATACTACAAAAAATAGTAAGATTTTCCATTTGTGTCCTGCCAGAAAAATCTCTAAAAGGACCTCAATTATTTATCAAATGTATCAAAAATATTTCGTTCATAAATTACTTACCAATAAGTATTTTCGGCAGGATTTGCACCGATTATGAGAATTTTTGAAACTCTGAAGCGTCCTGGTCAGAAAATTTTCCTGACCGGAATACCATAAAAAACCGCCATGGATCAGGATCAATGTCCGTGCCAGGCTCCTTTGAATTTTAGGTACGGCTCGCTACAATCTCCACGAGACCCCGTCTGTAACTCTGGCTGGTAAATTTAAAGTTTGCTGTATCTGTCAATTCGCACATAGCAATATATTCGGCAGGTTCATCAACCTCTGCCTTACATTCATGAACAAAGCCATAAAGAACCTTAATTCCATTCTGTTCCTGAAGTGAGGTCCATTGAAGTTCATTATATGCTCCTGATTTATCGTACCACAATTCACACCAGCGGTGCATATCGCTGCGCCAACCACCCTGGCCTGACAGCATATTGTCCTCCCGTATTTGTTCGCCATGAACCACCCCAATTACAGCCCCTAATGCCAAACTGGTATTCAGTTCATTATTTTCAGCATAACGCAAAATAATTTCACTTTTGTGCACACCATTCAGGAATACCTTGCCCTTCCAGGTACCTGAGAAATAATCCACAAAAAACTTTGCCGTTAAAGCTTTCATCATAACAAAATTTATTTTATATGGTATAATGCCCACCTGTCCGGCCGGCAGGGAACACCCCTGTTGTAAATTTTATGCTGTTGTGTTTGCGCTTGCAAGAACTTGGATGTTTTATAATAACTGATTAATAAGAATTATGGCGGTTGATCACCAGGCATTTCCTTTTAGGATGCGAAAAAATTCTGTTTTAATGAGATTAAAGGTAATTCGCATAATGACTATTTCCAATACTTATTGATGGGTATTTTATACATACAGAGGCAATTCTGATAATCCCAAAAATATGGTACATTTGTAAAAAAACTAAAACAGTTCTCTGCATAAACCAAGGATATGAGTGATGATTTAAAGAGTTACGATTTGTTTTACAAATTTGTTAACACCTATTCAGCATTTGGTTTCAGAGGTATTGACAGAAACAGTCCTCTTCTGCAAGAACTGGAAGAACTTACGGAACGAAACAATCAGTATTTCTTTGTTGGAGACCTTTTTCAGGCCAGGATTCTCTTTACCAGCAAACGGAGTATGGATATAATTGGTATTGATCCCAACGAACTCAATCCATACCATAACATTGAAGCGGCTCATCCCGATGAAGTACATAGAAATACAAGAGGCTGGTCAAAATTGATACAGACTGGAACTGAGCTTTTAGCTGCAAAAAGTGGTTCTTCCCTTTTATCGGTTAATATGAAGCTCAGGAATCCAAAAGGAGTCTACAGGGAAATACTCTTTCAGTGCTATTTATTTTACAGGGCTATGCCTTACGAAACGGTTTATTTGCTGCAGGTCCACACCGATATAGATTCAATAAAAAAAAGGAAGCACGGGTATCATTACTACTCGGGTAATGATCTTCTCAATTTCAGGTTCCCTGACGACCGATTGCTGTTGATGGGTAATCCTTATTCAACACGTGAACTTGAAGTGATCAAACTCATTTACCAGGGCTTGAGTAGCGAACAGATAGCTGAAAAAATATTTATTAGTACCAATACAGTAAATACACACCGCAGGAATATTTTACACAAAACCGGTAAATCACATATTACAGATCTTATACTGGAGCTAAAGGAAAATGGAATGCTCTGAACCGGAATCATCAACCGGACCTCTCACTCATAAAATGCTCCCAAAAGCAACATTTATTTTTTAAAAATTATTTTGGAGACTCTTTTTTATAAAATATTTTTTTATTTATTTTTACTCCAATAAATCAAAACTACATTAACTCTAAAAAATAAACTTATGTCAAAAGGTCTGGATGCCAAAAAAAATGTAAAGAAAGAGCCTGCTAAAACTCCAAAAGAAAAGAAAGCAGAAAAAAGAGAAAAGAAAATGAAGAAATAATCAGGTATCGGAAACAGATATCTGAATAATGTATTTTATCAAAACGGCTTAATTAAAGCGGAAATTCTTTTTAAATTATTTGCCCTGTCCTATTAAACTTGTATAGTTTAGCTAAGGATTCAGGGCTTTTTTTATACCTTATAAACTACAAAACTTTTTCCTTTTTCCTTTAAACTTTATCCTTTATTGTCATCTCCATGACAATGGGGATCTCATGGAACTATTCGAATCGTTATACTGACAATGACTATGATGGCCGAAGTCTGTCGACTTCGGATTGTTTTGTTCATTTTGGCTTGATCCAAAACGAACCAAAAGATCAAGGCTGCAAATAAAAAAACAGCCTTCGGCTTGAATTTCGACCTTCATCAATGCC
>JBFYPZ010000179.1:0-7700 GCA_041303035.1 Flavobacteriaceae bacterium | reverse complement strand
AATGACGTGTTCTTTTTCAAAATGCTCCTTAACCTTCTTCAAACAGGCTGATAAAGCCGCTGACTTTTCTGCAGACACCATGGGGCTGTTCAGCAGGGCGATCTTTGTGCGCGGATAATGTTTAAATAGCATCTCAACAAACTGAATATAATTCTTTGTGAATTTTTCCGCATCGAATGACAATCTCGGGTTAATTCCGTCACCATCGGAAAGGTCATTGGTTCCCAGACAAATGGTTAAAACATCCGGAGCGGGTTCCGTAACATATTTTTTTTTCGGATCAAGATTTAAATACAGGTTTTCATAGACCTCAGGCATGACCGGCTCCCTGAGATGTTCATCATTCCAATTCCTATAGATCCCAATGCCTGATACTGCGCTCAGAACAAAATTTGTGTTTAAAGCCCTGGCTGTTCGCGGTCCGTAAGCCAGATAAGCATTGTGCTGGTCATGATACTCTCCTTGCCCGCAAGGGACCAGGGAATCATCTGACAAGGCTCCGCAGGTAATTGAGTTACCGATAAATTCTATTGTACTCTTTTTTTCAGCCCTGAAGGGCAGCAACTTTTCGGCACGAATCCCCTCAAAAATGATCTCGCCACTTGCCGCTTCTGTCGCCTTATAAATGCCTATGAAATTTTCATTTTCCGGCAGGTCAAGTGTAATGATTGTATCCTCTTCTCCGTTTATGATTTTATAGCGCTTGTAATAAGTTCCATTGACCACAATACTGATATAATTATGATTGCCCCCCTTTCCGTTCAGTATAAGGTCAATATTTTTACCCTGAGCCAGAAATTCAACCGATGCAGCAGATCCTATAAGAAAAACTGCCCCTTTTTGGCTGTTGTCTATCCTGCCTGAATATCGGAAAAAGGAATTTTCAGAAGTAAATTCAAGGTTCTTCAATTGTTCAGGTTTACATTGTATAAAAAGTGAAACCAGAAGATAAAAATACCATTTCATCCAGGTGATTTTGATTTTTAAATTTCCGCAAAAATTACAAGCCTGCCAAAAAATTCAAATCAAATGTTTATTCTTTTTTCTTATTAAATTGTATTAACCAGTAAATTCCTATGCCAGAAAATCATATAATTTTGCCAATTTTAAATTTAATTGTTATTTTAGTGGCAAATTAAATAAACATTTTTTTAACCTTTAATCTAAACCTTATGAAAAAACTGAATTTTATTGTGCTTTTTGTTGCTTTATTGGCGTTAACATCGTCTTGCTCAAGCACCCAGGAAGTATTATCGCCAGCACAAGCTGGTATTTCAAAAACTGATTTACTCAATACATTAAATAATGTGGGAGATATGGGTTTCTCTGATGATGTAACAACAAAACTTGGTGATTACAACACAAACTATGTTGATAAAGTCTTTGATATAACCGACAGTCAATCGAGTACTGATCAAAAAATTTCAGGCTTAAAAAACCTGACTACAGGTGCAAAAACTGATTTAACGAAGCTTTTGGGCAACGATGGTTTTGGAAAGTATTCTGATTCTATGAAAAATTTGTTGAAACCCTTAGCTAAAAAATCCAGTTTATTGAAGTATATTATTTAACCCTACTTTTACAAAAAAACCATTTTGCTTTGTCTTCAGCAAAATGGTTTTTTTATTGTAATCCTTCTGCACAGTTCTAATATTCGTTTACAATACCCAATAAAAAAGCGTTGTCATCTTTTATTTTTCAATCCTGATCCTCACATCAACAGCAATAAGCTTATCTTTCTCTGCCAGCAAAGGGTTAATATCCAGTTCCGTTATTTCGGGGGCTATTTCGAGTAATCTAGAGACCTTTTGAATATTTTCGGCATATCTGTTTAGCTCAATCCCTTGTTTACCCCTGATGCCTTTCAGCATCGGATATGCCTTTAAATTTTGAATCATCTTGACTGCTCTTTCCATAGAAACGGGAACCATTCCGGTCTTTATATCTTTTAATACTTCTACAAATATCCCTCCCATACCACACAAAACAATATGCGGAAAGTTGGTTTCTTTTTTTGCGCCAATAAAAAGTTCCATGCCGGAGATCATCGGTTGAATCAGGACGCCGGTTGCTTCTTCAATTTTCATCAGCTGATCGAAAGTTCTCAGTAATTCTGCTTCGCTGTTAATATTGACAACCACACCGCCTACATCCGATTTATGCAATGGCCCCACCACTTTTTGAACAACAGGATATGTGAGGGATCCCGCCAGCTTCAAAAGATCTTTACGATTATCTGTCTCTATACTTTCAACTACCCTGATCCCGGCCAGTCTTAAAAGTTCCATAGCGTTTTCCGGACTTAGATACCCGTTTTCAGCATCGTCAATTATATTCCTTATCGGTTCAGCGTCGATTGCTGGAAGAAAGGTATTTTTTACGGACTGCTCTTTACTTTGGTACACTTTGGCCAGAGCAGAACCAAATAAAACCTCATCCGTAAAAATAATATTCCCCTTTGCCAGAAAATGATCCATTTCATCTTTTACATTGACCACCGAAGGAAGCACGGCATAAACAGGCTTTTTGCAGCTGCGGATCTTTTCATCCAGCACCTCGTATACATCGTACACACTTGTCAGTCCCGGACTGCCAAAAATAACCACCATGGCATCGATCTCAGTGAATTCCTCTTCACAGCAATCTATGATGCCTGACAGTTGTTCCGCAGTACCGGTAGCTAAAAAATCGATGGGATTGGCTACAGATGATCCGTCATAAAGGGTTTCCAGCAATTTTTTGCCCGCCTCACCATGCAGTTGCGGAATTTTCAATCCGTTCTTCGCCAGCACATCCGTGAGCATCACTGCCGGTCCGCCGGCATGGGTGATGATGGCCATATTTTTGCCCTTGCTTTCCTTCTGCATCAAAATTCCGGCAAGGGTAATGAGTTCATTTCTGCCGTAACAACGTATGATCCCGGCTTCTTTAAACAATGTGTCAACAAAAACATCTGATCCCGCCAGTGCTCCTGTATGTGACGAGGCCGCGCGGTTTCCCTCTTCCGAACTCCCGGCTTTGATGGCCGCTATCTTACAGCCCTTCTGTATCAAAGACCTGCCGTGTTTTAAAAATTTATCCGGTTTTTTTATACTCTCCAGATAGAGCAGTTTGATCTTTGAACTCTTGCCTTCCTCATAGTTCACATCAAAATATTCCAAAACCTCTTCCACCCCGATCTGTGCACTGTTGCCAACCGTATAAACACTTGAAAAAGTGAGTCCGGTACTTTGGGCCGCTTCGATCATAAAAACTGCTGTGGCTCCTGAGCCGGAAATAAAATCCACCCCCTTTGGGTCCAGTTTTGGTATGGGAAGGGTAAAAACCCCTGCATAATGGCTGTTGATCAATCCGATATTATTTGGGCCAAGCAAAGATCCGCCGGCAAGCTCAATAAGTTCTGTTACCTGCTTTTCCAGCTTTCTTCCCTCTTCGTCTTTTTCACTGAATCCGGCAGAAAAAATGATAAACCCTTTGGTGCCTTTTTCTTCAGTCAATACTTTGACTGCTTCAAAAATAAACCTGGCAGGAATGGCAATAATGGCGAGATCCACCTGTGGAAGTTCCCTGACATCCCTGAAAGAAGTCCGTTGCTGTACCCTTTCCTGTTTGGGATTGACTACAAAAATCTCTCCTCTGAAATTGTGATCAGTCAGGTTTTTTAAAACCCTTCCTCCCGGACTCTGAAGGTTGTCAGATCCCCCAACGACCACGATGCTTTCAGGATTGATCAATTTATGATGTACCATTCTTTTTTTATTGAATAAAAAGTTATTTGATTTAATCGTTATAAAATAAACAAAAAAATCTTTTTAAATGGGTGATTTTTATCAATATTTAAATGAATAAAATTTCATTAATTTGAATGGATCAATTAAAACAGCTATGGAATACGCTTTTTCGCATATGGTAAATTCTATGCATGCCAAAGATGTAAAATTGCTGATGAAGCAGTCTTCAGGAAAAAGCATGATCTCCTTTGCCGGCGGAATGCCAAACAACGACCTTTTTCCTGTTAAAGAGATTGATGCAATTTACCACAGTCTGCCTGATCATTTAAAAAAGCTCTGTTTTCAATACGGGCCAACGTCAGGTTATCCGCCCCTGGTGGCTTCGCTGGAAAAATTTTTGGAGCAAAAGGAACTCCCTGTAAAGGAAAATAAAGTACTGGTCACAACCGGTTCCCTGCAGGCCATCAGCATCATTACCCAGGAATTTGTCAATAAAGGGGATATCATTCTCACAGAAAATCCTTGTTTTGTTGGCGCCTTAACCGTTTTTGAAACCTATGGAGCAAAAATTCTGGGTATTCCTATGGATGAACATGGCATCATCATCCCGGCCCTGAAAGAAATAATCAATGGCCTCGAACAAAAGCCTAAGTTTTTATACGTAACACCCAATTACCACAATCCCGCCGGAATTATTTATTCCCCTGAGCGAAAAAAAGCCTTGCTTGAGACCCTGGCCGGAACAGGAATTATTCTGCTGGAAGATGATGCCTACAATGATCTGTATTTTGATGAAGCCGAAAAACGCCTGACCCTTCCCATGAAGGCCATGGAAGCAAATGGCGTGGAAATTGTATACACCGGCTCCTTCTCAAAAATTCTAGGTCCCGGTTTCAGATTGGGTTATATGCTCGCTTCTCCCGAAATATTTGACAAGGCAGAAACCATCAAACAGGCACTTGATGCCTGCACTTCCAATTTTAACCAGATCCTGGCGAATGAATTTATGGTGCAGGGAAAACTCGGGCCATACCTATCATTTTTGAGGAAAGAGTACGCTGAGCGAAAATCTTTACTCCTGCAAAGCTTAAAAAATTTCATGCCTGATGGCGTTCACTGGAATGAACCCAAGGGAGGCTTTTCAAAGAAAGTGTAAAGAAAGGTGTTGTTTTCGTAACCGGAAGAACCTTTGATCCGGCAGGGGAAAAAGACAATTGTCTGCGCCTGGCTTTTTCGAATGTGCCAAAAAATGAAATTGAAAACGGGATCAAAATACTGGCTGAAGCCATTTCAACGGTAATGGAATTTCAAGCCTTTATAAAACTATCCTCAGGTATGGGCAACAAGGTGGATGCCGCACCGAGCAAAATCATGTTAGCAGCCTTTGAATTTCCCAATTTTTTAGCCTCTTCCGTTGCATTGAGAATCTTGTGGTTCGGATAGGCTTTGATCTGATCATAAACCAAGGCCTTTTCCGGATAATTCCGGATGTTCTCGAATGTTTCAGAATCAGTAATGATCCAGCCGTCTTCTTTGAGATAAGGCAGATACCGCAGCGATTCCAATGGCTCTACTGAGAGGATCATGTCTGCTTTTCCTTCCGGAATAAGGTCAGAATGTATCTGTTTATCAGAGATGCGCACATGCGACTGCACTGCTCCGCCCCGCTGACTCATGCCATGAACCTCGGATTGTTTTACATTCAATTTTTCGCCTAGGGCAACTGTGTCCAGAACCGCCGCTATGGTCAGTATCCCCTGACCACCAACGCCTGATATGATGATATTTGTGTTCATTTCTAAATTTTAATGATGTAAAGTGGCAATCTTTTCTCTGATCTCTTCTTTTTTATCCCGTGATAACTGTACACAGGCTCTCTCAGAGATAATCACGGAAACCCCCGGGTAGTTCAATTCGCTCCTCAGAAGTGCTACGTTGGCTTCATGATTTTTTTTCAGCGGTACAATCTCCCGCACATGGTCCGGATGAACGCCAATACCCAGGCAGATCCCCGATCACTGCAATAACATGCTTCAATCCGGCATCAGCCGCCCCTTTTGCCATCGTGATGGAGGCGCCCATATCGATCAGGGTATTGATGGTGTTGAGCGGTGGCAAGGCGGCCAAAGCATAACAGCCGATATCGCCAAAAACCTGTTTGTTGCCAATTTCAGGAATGAGTTCGTTGATCACGTGGAACAGGTCAGAATGTCCGCAGCCTTCGCACAACTGGGGCGGTCTTCCGGAAACAAGTTCCGGAATTTTTTGTGTTTCTTTTTGTGTAAAACCGAGGGCCTTCCCAACTATATTCGGGTTCAGTTCTCCTGTAAAAGGCAGATGCCCGGTCAGTTTACCGATGATCTTTGAGTTATCGGAAAAATAATCGTGCAAAATCTCTTCCACCAGCGGATATCCCTCTTCGACCACCATAATTTGGTCGCAATGCCGGTAAATTTCCCTGATCTTTTCCTTGGGTAACGGATACTGACTGATCTTTAAAATTGAAGGCATTTTTTCGGCTCCCGAATAGTTTTCCATCACATAATTATAGGCTATGCCGGTAGCAATAATGCCCAGGGTCTTGTCTTCTTCCAGGTGCAGCCTATTGAATTTGGATTTTTTGGAAAACTCCATCAACAGACTTTTTTTATTCACCAGGTTCTTATAGCGTTCCCTGGCATAATTTGGAATCAGGGCAAACCTTCTCGTATCGACAGGCAGTTGAATGGCGTTTTGGTTTCTTCTTTCCTTAAAGATCACCCCGGCCCTTGAATGGGAAAGTCTTGTGACCATCCTTACCAATACAGGCAACTGCAATTCTTCCGACAGGTCAAAAGCGTAATGCATGATGTTGTACGCTTCCTGCTGATCAGCCGGCTCTATAATGGGTACCATAGCAAACTTGCCGTAAAATCTTGAATCCTGTTCGTTCTGTGAGGAGTGCATGGAGGGGTCGTCTGCCACGACTACTACCAAACCGCCGTTGATTCCGGAAACAGACATGTTCATGAACACATCACTGGCAACATTCAATCCGACGTGCTTCATCACTGCCATGGATCTTTTCCCGGTATACGACATGCCAAGCGCTGATTCCATAGCTGTTTTTTCATTCACCGACCAGGTGGTATGAATGCCCATTTCTTTGGCAATTTTTGACCTTTGTATATACTCCGTGATCTCGGTTGAAGGGGTTCCCGGATAAGCATAAACACCTGATAAGCCTGCATCAATGGCACCCTGTGCGAGCGCCTCATTACCAAGCACTAAATTTTTGTCCATCTTTTATGTATTTTGATTGGAATACCAAAGCTATATGATTTTAATGGTATAAATTATGACTTCTGTCATGGTAATTGCTTTTGAGTCGAATTAAGATGTGCAATTCATTTATTCAATAAAATAGTATATTTGATAAAAACTTAAATTATGAAACACCTCGCCTGCATTATCTTGTTCTTTATTTCAATAAATACTTTCTGTCAGGAAGACATCAGCTATCAAAAACCCTCGGCAGAGATCCTTGCCCTGGCTGATTACGAGCGCCCTCCTTCGGTATCCATGGATACCAAAAAAGAATACATGCTGCTGTCCTACAGAAATACCTACAAAACCCTGGATGAATTAAATCAGGAAGAAATGCGGCTGGGCGGACTCAGGATCAATCCCGTAACGAATATTTCCTCTACGGTTACCTATATCAACAACCTGAAAATAAGAAAAATAAAAGAAACTGCAACTGAGCCTACTCAGGTAAAAGGTCTGCCAAAAGACGCAAAGATCGCAAACGTCTCCTGGTCTCCGGACGACAGCAAGATCGCCTTTACCAACACAACCGGCACGGGTGTAGAGCTTTGGGTGATCGATGTTGTTACCGCCACAGCCAAGAAACTCAGTGAGGCGAATCTGAACGGCAATTTAGGCAGTCCGTTTAACTGGTATACCGACAGCCGGCATTTACTGGTTAAA
>JBFYPZ010000178.1:0-5045 GCA_041303035.1 Flavobacteriaceae bacterium | reverse complement strand
TTGAGTTGTTTTACTTTACCCGGGATCATACAGGCAAATAAGAACAGAGCTCAGTATAATCAATGGGTCAGAAAACAAAGGTATGCTAAAAAAGGAATTTAATATATCCTGGTGTATTGGATTTATAAGCCCTGAGATTTAACCGTAAAGCGCGCAAATTATGCGCAAGCGACGAAAAAAAGATTGACATGAACAAACCTCCTTCTGATTTGGAAATACAATATTTAGCGACCTTTGCGAAAGCCTTGTCGGCATCTGCAATAAAAGAAATATGGCGACAAATGAAAACTGCTGCCATATTAATATAATATTAAGCGATCAGATCCTTCGGCGATGGGTATGCCGGCAGTGAATGAGAGAACTACCTGACAATTTTTCAATATATAATTACAGCATCACTGAAATTAAAAACAAGTGCACAATTCAATAGATTATGACTAAATTTGTTTGTATAAATTCCAAAAACCATGAAATACTTTCCCATAGACAAGCAATTATTCGTTAAAAACAGAGCCAAGTTCGCAAAAAAAATGGTTTCCAAAAGTATGGCCATCTTCAACTCGAATGATATCTACCCGATCAGCGCAGACAGCACCCTGCCTTTTGCTCAGCACAGGGATATTTTTTATTTGTCAGGAGTAGATCAGGAGGAAAGCGTGCTGGTTATTTTTCCGGATTGCCCTAAAAAAGAACACCGCGCGATCTTGTTTTTAAAAGAAACCAATGACCATATAGCTGTGTGGGAAGGTGAGAAACTGACGAAAGAAAAAGCATTTGAGACCTCGGGTATTAAAAAAGTTTACTGGCTCAAGGACTTTGACAAAGTACTGTTCGAGTTGATGACTCAGGCGGAAGCTGTTTATATAAATACCAATGAACACTACCGGGCCAGTGTGGAAACAGAAACCCGTGAGGCCAGATTTGTAAAATCGCTGAGGGATAAATATCCCGGACATACCTATCTGAGGTCACAACCCATCCTGCAACGCCTGCGATCTGTAAAGGAACCAGAAGAGATCGCCCTGATCAAACAGGCCTGCGATATCACCGAAAAGGGATTCAGAAGGATATTGAAATTTGTTAAACCCGGTGTTACTGAATACGAGATCGAAGCTGAGTTTATCCATGAATTCATAAGAAACCGCGCAGACGGATTTGCCTATACACCCATCATAGGTTCAGGTTACAATGCCTGTGTGCTGCATTATATTGAAAACAACCAGATCTGCAAAAGCGGAGATGTGATCTTAATGGATGTGGGAGCAAGCTATGCCAGGTATTCAAGCGACCTGACCCGATGTGTTCCTGTTTCCGGAAAATTTACTCCCAGACAAAAAGAGGTTTACAATGCCGTTTTGCGGGTAAAAAATGCAGCGGCCAAAATGCTGAAACCCGGTGTCATCTGGGCAGATTACCACGTTGAAGTCGGTAAGATTATGACCGAAGAACTGATCGGTTTAAAGCTCATTACAAAAAAAGATGTGAAAGAGCAGGATCCCGACTGGCCGGCTTATAAAAAATATTTCATGCACGGAACTTCTCACCATATGGGACTCGACACACATGATTACGGTATCCTGACCGAACCAATGACTGCCGGTATGGTTTTTACCGTTGAACCCGGCATCTATATTCCTGCCGAAAATCTGGGCATCAGAATTGAAGATGATTATGTGATCCAGGAAAAAGGGGAAGCCTTAAATCTGATGGCGCACATTCCCATTACAGCAGAAGAGATCGAAGCCTTGATGAAAGCCTAAATTGATCTGTTTATGCCGGAAATTTCCTACAAAAATGTGCCCGTCCATTATGTGGTTCAGGGTAAAGGCAGGGCTGTAGTCCTGCTTCACGGATTCCTGGAAAACCTCAGCATGTGGAAGGAGCTTTCTGAGGAACTGAGCACAAAATACAAGGTGGTCAGTATTGATCTGTTCGGACACGGGAGTACCGGAAATCTCGGTTATATCCATACCATGGAAGAGCAGGCTAAAATGGTTAAAGCTGTTCTCGATAAGCTCAACCTGAGCCGCTATGTATTGATCGGTCACAGCATGGGCGGGTACATAGCCCTGGCCATGGCGGAGGCATACCCTGAAAATATAAAAGGCCTCTGCCTGCTCAATTCCACCGCTCTTGAAGATTCCGACGAAAAGAAACTGAACCGCGACCGGGCTGTAGAGGCGGTAAAAAGCCATCCGGAGACTTTTGTTAAATTGGCGATCCCCAATCTGTTTTCGGAAGAGAACCGAACGAAGTTTTTACCCGAAATCCAAGCCATAACCAAAGAGGCCTTGCGATCATCCAAACAAGGTATCATTGCAGCCATCGAAGGCATGAAGATCCGAAAAAACCGGGTTCACTTGTTCATGTCAGCATTGTACCCGATATGCATGGTCATGAGCAAAAAGGATCCTGCACTTGTTTTTGACAGTTTGCTTGAACAGACGAAAAATACCCCGGTGATGACGGCTATTTTAGCTGATGGACATATGAGCCATATTGAGAACCAAGAGGAAGTAACGGAAATTCTGGTTCAGTTCGTTAAAAAATGTTATTGACAGTACCTGCTGTGTTGTCTTAATTTGATTTTAGAAAAACTCCTATTTTTCATGAAAACCCATATGTAAAAATGAACTGTTTATGAAACCGCTGATCGCTGTATTATTGATTTTGGCGCTGAGCCATGCCCTGCAGGGGCAAAACAAGCAGGAGAAAAAAGCTGCTGAAGAAAAGGCTTATCTCGATTTGAAAGAGCTGGTTGCCACAGCTGTATTTACCTTTTCTGCCGATTGGGCTACCACCCAGCAAGGCAACAGGATCAACCTGCAGGGAAATCCGAATTCCCTAAAATTTACAGAAGATAAGATCATTGCCGACCTGCCCTTTTTCGGAGTAACCCAGGTTCCAAGCACAGACGGCCGGGGAGGAATCTATTTTGAAGTAGAAAAACCTGAAATCAAAACAGATTTCAACGATAAAAAACAAAGGATCGAATTGAAATTTATCGGAAAAAACAAAACTGAATCTCTGAGCTGCACCCTAAGCCTGTTTAAAAACAATACCGCCAGGCTTCAGATCTTCAGCAGCAGCAGAAATGCGATTACCTATGACGGCCGGCTGTTATAACCAGAACCGGACACAGAGAAGTAAAGAATCCATTATCCGTTCTTCAGTGCATTCCAGCCCTGTGCTTCAATGGGAATGCTTTGTTCCGACCGCGTGATCAAGGTACTGCCTTCAGCCTTTTCCGTGATATAGCCTATTACCGTAAGGTTTGGATTGCCCTTGATCTTGTCAAAATCTTTCTGGTCTATGGTAAACAGGAGTTCGTAATCCTCTCCCCCATTCATGGCAACCGTTGTACCCACAAGATTAAATTCTTCACAGGTGGCTATAACCTGTGGGTCGAGCGGGATCTTGTTCTCATAGATCACACAACCCACGCCGGATTGTTTACAGATGTGCAGCAGTTCTGAGGACAGCCCGTCAGAAATATCCATCATCGAAGTAGGTTTTACCTCCAATTTTTTTAAGAGATCGATAACATCCTTCCTGGCTTCCGGTTTTAACTGCCTTTCAACAAGGTAGTTGTAGTTTTCCAGATCCGGCTGTGAATTCGGATTTACCAAAAATACCTGCTTTTCTCTTTCCAATACCTGCAGGCCCAGATAAGCGGCACCCAGATCACCGGTCACAACAACCAGATCATTTTTTTTGGCCCCGCTTCTGTAAACAATATCTTCTTTTTTAGCTTCGCCCAGAGCCGTGATGCTGATCAGCAGGCCTTTGGTTGAGGAAGTCGTATCGCCGCCCACAAGGTCGACCCCGTAAGCTTCGCAGGCCAGATGTATACCTGCATACAATTCTTCCAGCGCCTCCAGCGTAAAACGGTTTGAAACTGCTATCGAAACTGTTATTTGTTTGGGCTGGCCATTCATGGCATACACATCCGACAGGTTAACCACCACGGCTTTGTAGCCCAGGTGTTTCAGGGGTGTATAGCTGAGGTCAAAATGGACGCCCTCGATCAGAAGATCGGTTGTCACCAGAACATGTTCACCCGGTTTCAAAACGGCGCAATCATCGCCTACTCCCTTCACTGAGCTTTTGTGTTTTAATCTGATCTGCCCGGTCAAATGGTCTATTAATCCGAATTCTCCCAATTCGGATAAAGAGGTTCTGGATTGTTCCTTGTTTTCTAACATCCTGCAAATTTAGTGAGAATTTTGCTTTTTTCCCTTTGTTGCCGGTTCGGTTAATTTTAATATTTTTATTAAAAAAAACCGGTTGAATTTAGTAGGACATATCCTGAACAAGGCATTTACCCATGCCGAAAGAGTTGTACTTCAAAAAGATTCCAAACTCATTTTTTTTAGTGATGTCCATAAAGGGGACAACAGCTATGCTGATGATTTTGCACAAAACATGCGTATCTACAACCATGCCCTGCAGCATTATTACGAGCAGGATTATACCTATATAGAAGCCGGTGATGGTATAGAACTCTGGGAAAACAAGTCCTTTGAGCCGATTTACAAAGCGCACAAGCAAAGCTTTGATCTGATAAAAAAGTTCGGGCAGAAGAACAGGTTGTATATGCTGTGGGGCAACCACGACATGCAGTTCAGGGATCCGATCCTCGTGGAAAGGATCCTGTACAGTTTTGTTAAACCAAAAAATATCAGCGCAAAAGATGAATTATTTGATCTGAAATACCACGAAAGCCTGTTGCTTGAATTTCCTGAAATCAACAAAAGTATTTTTGTGCTGCACGGGCACCAGGCAGATTACATGAACTACGTACACTGGAAATTCAATCGTTTTTTTGTGCGCCATTTCTGGAAATACCTGCAAAGATGGTTTGGAATAAACGATCCGACAAGCCCGGCGAAGAACTATAAAAACCTGATCAGGGTAGAAAAAAAATTAAACGAATGGATCCTCAAAAACAACAACCAGATGATCATTTGCGGGCATACCCACAGGCCCAGATTTCCGGACCCGGGAGAGCTGCCGCATTTCAATGACGGTTCCTGTGTTCACCC
>JBFYPZ010000177.1:0-5048 GCA_041303035.1 Flavobacteriaceae bacterium | reverse complement strand
AGAAAGATTGAACCAGTACCAAAATACACGGGGTGCCTCACCTTCTAGCTGGAGCCCTGACGGGAATGCCATGCTCATGAGTACCCGCTTTGGAGAGACTCCTCAGATTCACCTAATAAACACACCGGGTGGAGCGAGAAAACAGGTAACATTTTTTAAAGAACCGGTTGGTGGAGGTAATTTTTGCCCTGATCCGGCTTATAATGGTTTTATGTTTACCAAGGATATAGGAGGTAACGAGTTCCGTCAGCTGCATTGGTTTGACCTGACCACCGGAAAATATCACATGATTTCTGACGGAGGCAGGACGCAGAATTCAAACGTGATGTGGTCTGAAGATGGCAGCCGTTTTATTTATACCAGCACAAGGCGAAATATGAAAGATTATGATTTGTATCTCGCAAGCATGAATGATATGAAAAATGCCAGGCCCATACTCGAGCGTCAAGGTGCTTGGAGTCCTGTGGACTGGAGCATGGACTCCAAAAAAGTCATTGTGATCAATTATATTTCAGCAAACAAATCATTTTTGCACATCCTCGATTTGTCAACCGGAAACCTGGAGCAGATCAATGCAGCCGCAAAAGAAGACATTGCTTATGGCGCCAGTGCATTTTCTGCTGATGGGAAAGGAATTTACTATGTGTCGGATGAAGGAAGTGAATTTATGACTTTGAAATATTATGACATAAGCACTAAAAAGAGCAGCACCCTCACTTCAGGAATATCCTGGGATGTAGACGGATTTATACTAAACAAAAAACGAAATACCCTGGTATTTACTGTAAATGAAAACGGCATGAACAAGCTGTTTAAACTGGACACGGGAACGAATAAATACAGCCCCCTGAGCGGCCTGCCTACAGGTATAGTAAATCCGGCAGATTTCCATCCCAATGGCACTACATTTAGTCTTTTGGTGAATTCACCCAAGTCACCCAGCGATATATTTACCTACGATTTGCTTAATAACAAACTCACACAATGGACGAACAGCGAGGTAGGAGGGCTGGATAACAGTAAATTTGTAAGTCCTTCATTGATTGAATACGAAACATTTGATCAGGTAAACGGCAAACCGAGAAAAATACCGGCATTTTATTACAAACCTCAGCATATAAAAGGAAAAGCCCCTGTTGTGATCATCATTCATGGGGGTCCTGAAGGGCAGTCTGTACCCTCTTTCAGTGCTTACAGAAGTTTTCTGACCAATGAGCTCGGAGTGGCAGTGATCGAACCCAATGTTAGGGGTTCGTCAGGGTATGGAAAATCCTTTCTGAAACTGGATAACGGATATAATAGAGAAGATTCTGTAAAAGATATTGGCGAACTGATTGATTGGATTGCAACGCAACCGGACCTTGACGCTTCCAGAATAGCTGTATACGGAGGTTCTTATGGAGGGTATATGGTCTTGGCTTCTATGGTGCACTTTAATGACAAAATACGCTGTGGTATTGATGTTGTTGGTATAAGTAATTTTGTGACCTTCCTTCAGAATACAGAAGATTACCGCAAGGATCTGAGAAGGGTTGAATACGGCGATGAGCGCGACCCGAAAATGAAGGAATTTTTAACCAAAATATCTCCTGCCAATCAGGCTGAAAAAATCACCAAACCTTTATTTATTATTCAGGGACTTAATGATCCACGGGTTCCTGCCTCGGAATCAGAACAAATGAAAGCCAGGATGCAGGAGAAAGGAAACGAAGTGTGGTATCTGCTGGCTAAAGATGAGGGGCATGGTTTCAGAAAGAAAGAAAACTGGTCCTTTGAACAACTGTCAACGGTTTTGTTCCTGCAGAAATACCTGTTGGCCGATTAGGTTAAGCTCAGTATCATTTTTAAAACAAACAATGTCAGGAACACTGTAAAAAACAAAACAAAAAAGGGCGAAAACACAATTGCCATAATCCATTATTTTATTTTATGAAAAGAATCATACTGAGTATCGCACTCACAATTGTTGTAAGCACCGGACTTCTTGCACAGGTTACCTTTCCTGAAAACGGTATCAAAGACAAGCGTGAATCTGTTTATGCCTTTAGAAATGCAAAGATCTACCTGAGCTCGGGAGAAGTGCAGGAAAATGCCATCCTGCTCATCGATAAAGACCGGGTAATCGCTGTTGGAAAATCTGTACAGATCCCGGATGGCACGACTGTGATCGACCTCAAAGGCCGTATCATTTACCCTTCATTCATAGATCTGAATACCGATTATGGTTTGCCCGCTTTAATCCCTCCTGCTTCAGGAGAGGTTTGGCTGCAACGGGAAAAAATTGAACCGACAAATAAGGGAGCCTATAATGCCAATGAAGCGATCAGGTCCGATTTTAACTCAATCGAACAATTCGAGATTAATGCCGAGAAGGCAAAGAAATTCAGAGAAAATGGCTTTGGAGTAGTACTTACCTACAGGCCCGACGGCATAGCGCGCGGTACTTCGGCCCTCGTAGCACTGACTGACACAAAGATCAATGAAGCCATTATCAATGACAGAGCCGCAGCGCATTATTCTTTTCAGAAAGGTTCCTCACGTCAGAATTATCCGATCTCGATCATGGGTAGCAATGCGCTTTTGCGACAGACCCATTATGATGCGGAATGGTATGAAAAGAATAAATCAACACTTTTTTTTGACGAAGCCCTGGAGGCCTATATAAATTCACGCAGCCTGCCGCAGTTTTTTTCTGCAACCGATATTCATAATGTACTGAGAGCCGATGCCCTGGGCGACGAGATCGGTAAACAATTTATCATCAAGGGTAGTGGCGAAGAATACCAGCAAATTTCCCGGATACAGGCAACAAAGGCAGCGTTGGTTATTCCTTTAAATTTTCCCAATGCGCCCGAAACAGGCAATCCACTGGAAGCCATGGATGTTCCCCTGGATATCATGAAGCACTGGGAACTGGCACCTTCAAACCCTGGCATGCTCGAAAAAAATCAGGTTTCCTTTGCCCTAACTGCAGCAGACTTAAAAGATCAGTCCCTTTTTTGGCCAAACCTGAAAAAAGCGGTTAAAAATGGACTCAGTGAAGCGTCGGCCTTAAAATCGCTGACCGAAATACCGGCAAAGCTCATCAATTCGGGTGATAAGATCGGACAGATAAAGCCCGGTTACCTGGCAAATTTCATCATTTGCACGAATAACATATTTTCAGATAGTGCGGTAATCAATGAAAATTGGGTACTTGGTCAAAGGTATATCATAAAGGAAGCAGAGAACAGCGATTACAGGGGAATGTATAACCTGGTGGTAGCCAATACACCCTACCGCCTGGAGATAACAGGAAAGCAGGGTAAAGAAGAATTCAAAATTCTGAAAAGCGAGACGGATTTCACAAAGGCAACGGGATCAGTGGCTCATGACTATATGAGTTTGGGATTTTCTCCCGATCCACAGAAAGGCCCTGTTAGGCTGTCAGGTTGGAAAAAAGGAGACAAATTTGAAGGTACAGGCCAGCTGACCGACGGAACCTGGGTGAATTGGTCTGCTGCATATACAGGTGCAGTATCAAAACAGGATAACAAAAAACTGGAAACGGGAAATGAAACCGACTACAACCCGCATGCCAATCCGGGTCCGGTAATTTATCCCTTTGTCGCACATGGCAGGGAGAAACTACCTGTACAAGAGACGATACTTATAAAAGGTGCAACTGTTTGGACCAGCGAAAATGAGGGCGTAATTGAGAATACAGACGTACTGATCAGAAAAGGCAAGATCGAAAAGATCGGCCAAAATCTCAGTCAGCCGGATGCCCGGGTGATTTCCGGCGCCGGAAGGCATCTCACCGCAGGACTCATAGACGAGCATTCACATATAGCTCTTTCAAGTGTGAATGACATTGCTGTAAATTCTTCCATGGTAAGAATGAAGGATGTGCTGTTACCGGATGACATCAGTATATACAGGCAACTGGCAGGAGGTGTTACTACCTCTCAGCTGCTGCACGGCTCAGCCAATCCCATTGGCGGTCAGTCTGCTATTATTAAATTGCGCTGGGGAAAGCCGGCAGATGAATTGCTGATTGAGGGAGCAGATGCATATATCAAATTTGCTTTGGGAGAGAATGTAACAAGAGCGGGGAATCCATTTTCTATTAGGTATCCGCAGACAAGGATGGGGGTAGAACAAGTGTATATGGACAATTTTACGCGTGCTCGGGAATACGAGGATGCATGGAAAAAATACAATGGTTTATCTGCAAAGCAAAAGGCAGGACAAACTGCACCCCGGCGTGAGCTCGACCTTGAGCCCCTGAAAGAAATCCTCAATAAGGAGCGTTTTATCACCTGTCATTCCTATGTGCAGTCCGAAATCAATATGCTTATGAAAGTTGCCGACCGGCATGGGTTTAAAGTAAATACTTTTACCCATATCCTTGAAGGCTATAAAGTTGCCGATAAAATGAAAGAACACGGAGTTGGAGCATCCTCATTTGCAGATTGGTATAATTATAAAATGGAAGTCGTTGATGCCATACCTTACAATGCTTCCATTCTTAACAAGATGGGCGTGATTACAGCCATCAATTCCGACGATGCCGAAATGGGAAGAAGGCTTAATCAGGAGGCCGCCAAGTCCATTAAATACGGTGATATGAGCGAAGAAGAAGCACTGAAGATGGTTACACTGAATCCGGCAAAATTGTTGCACCTGGACGATCGCATCGGAAGTATCCGTGCCGGTAAGGATGCTGATGTGGTTTTATGGACCGGCAATCCCCTTTCGGTGTATAGCCGTCCGCTATATACGATCATTGAGGGTACGGTTTATTATGACCATGAGGAAGACCAGAAAAGGATGGTTTGGATACAGCAGGAAAGGGCCCGTGTGATGGCGAAAATAAAACTCGCGGCAGAAGCCGGTGAAAAAACGGTACCTGTGCTTCCCAAGGCGCCCAAACACTTTCACTGCGATGATATTTTTGTTGATAACCAGTAAGACCTATGAAAGATGTATGTTTTTATGAACTCGAAAACAACAGTTATAAAATTAGCTGCATGGGTATATTCCTGCAGGTTTGCATGCCGGACAAG
>JBFYPZ010000176.1:0-5057 GCA_041303035.1 Flavobacteriaceae bacterium | reverse complement strand
AAATGAACTTCAACGCAATCTAAAAATATTCATTCCTATACTCAAACTCAATCCGGATGGCGAAGAAAAAACCAAAACCTAAAATCAGGCGAAAATCAAAGTTGGGATTGCCTCCGGGTTCACTGGTTTTTACTGGAACCCAAAAAATGGAGACTGCGGAAATTTCCGTTATTCAATATTCAGCAGACAGTTTCAGTGAGAAAAAATTTCAGGATCCTGATGCTTTATTATCTGCAATAAGCGCTTTTGAAGGGGTAAACTGGATCAATGTGGACGGTCTGCACGATGAAGCACTCATAGAAAAACTCTGCACCCATTTGGGAGTTCACAGGTTGAGTATGGAGGATATTTTAAGTGTGGGCCAGCGCACTAAATTAGAAGAATATTCGGATTATATCCATATTGTACTCCGCATGTTTGATGTAGATACCACCGATGAAACAATAGATGGCGAGCAGCTCAGTTTTATATTAAGGAACAATACCCTCCTGACATTTCAGGAAAAAAAAGGAGATGTGTTTGAAGGGATCCGAACCCGGATCAGAGAAGACAAGGGCATAATCAGAAAAAAAGGCGCAGATTATTTGTTGTATACCCTTTTGGATACCGTAGTCGACCAATATTTTTTGACGCTCGAGAATTTTAGTGAAAAAATAGAAGAATTGGAATTTGCCCTTCTTGAAAACCCGAATAAGGAAACACTGAATTCTGTTTATGAATTGCGGAGGGAATCTCTTAGCTTAAGACGCTGTGTTTATCCGCTTCGGGAAATGATCAACCGTTTTGAAAAATTAGAGGAACCGATCATCAATAAGGAAACCAAAATATATATCAGAGACCTTTACGATCACAGCATACAGATCATTGAAACCGTGGAGGTCTTTCGGGAGATGGTTATCGGACTGTTGGAATTATACATGAACAGCGTGTCCAATAAGTTGAATGAGATCATGAAAGTACTTACCATCATGTCCTCCATTTTTATCCCGCTGACTTTTGTGGTCGGGGTTTATGGTATGAATTTTGACAACATGCCTATACTCCATTATAAGTATGGTTATTACGCTGTATGGCTTATTATGGCTCTTCTTGTTGTATTCATGGTGATCTATTTTAAACGAAAAAAGTGGCTGTAAGCTAAGTCCTTGAATAACCAAAAAAGGAAGAACTGTTTGAAATGGATGGCCTATTTCTTTTTTTACTAAATTTAGTCCGATTTAATACTGGATAATAAATAACCTGAAACCCTTATTTCAAAAAATATAATCATACTTTTTCAATCATACGCCTTCGCATGAAATCAAAATTTACCATCGGCCTGGTGCAAATAGGCCTGAACAACAGCCCCGAAAAAAATTTGGAAAAGTCTTTGCTTTGGGTTAGAAATGCAGCTAAACAGGGTGCAGAGGTAATTTGTCTGCCCGAACTCTACAGCTCATTTTACTTTTGCCAGAAAGAGGACACAAAATATTTCGCTTTCGCGGAAGAACTCTACAGCACCTCTTTTAAAGCTTTTTCTGCTCTGGCCAAAGAATTAAAAGTAGTGATCATCGTTCCCTTCTTTGAAAAAAGAGCCATGGGACTTTACCACAACACGGCATATATTATTGATGCAAATGGCTCGGAAGCCGGATTGTACAGAAAAATGCATATACCGGACGACCCCCTGTTCTATGAAAAATACTATTTTACGCCAGGTGATATCGGGTTTAAAGCCTTTCAGACCAAGTTCGGCAAAATCGGTACACTGATCTGCTGGGACCAATGGTACCCCGAAGGCGCCAGGCTGACCTCCTTACAAGGGGCAGAAGTACTTTTTTATCCTACTGCCATCGGATGGCATCCAAGTGAAAAAGAACAGTATGGCAAAAAACAATTTGATGCCTGGCAGACCGTGATGCGGGGCCATGCCGTGGCAAATGGTATCTTTGTCGCCGCGGTAAACAGAATCGGTTTTGAACAGCCCGAAAAAGACCTTGCCGGATTGGAGTTCTGGGGTTCCTCTTTTATTGCAGGCCCACAGGGAGAAATCATCGCACAGGCTTCAGTGGATAAAGAGGAGATCTTACTTGCAGAGGTTGACAGGTTGCTGATGGAAGACGTGCGGCAAAACTGGCCATTTCTGCGCGACAGAAGGATTGACGCCTATCAGGATATTACAAAACGCTTTATTGATTGACCGATGCTGCAAAATAAAAGATTACCAGCCGAATGGGAAAAGCAGGAGGCTGTCTTGCTTTCCTTTCCTTTCGACGGCAAAGACTGGCCGGGCAAATACGGCGCCATAAAATGGGAATTTGTTGAATACATCAGAAAGGTTGCCCACTACGAAAAAGTGCTGCTGATCGTAAGCTCTGTACAGCACAGGTCGCAGGTGATGAAGCTGATGGAAATGGCACATGCCAACCTGAAAAACATCGATTATATCCTTTTAAAAACCAACCGGTCATGGATGCGCGACTCGGGACCCATCGTTATAAAGAAAGAAAACGGATCGAGGGAAGCTTTGCAGTTTTCCTTCAATGGCTGGGCAAAATATCCGAACCACCTGCTCGACAGAAAGATCCCTTCCGCCGTTGCATCCCATTTGAATCTGCCGGTTCACCGCGTTCTATATCAGAACAAACCCGTTGTGCTTGAGGGCGGAGCCATAGATGTAAACGGAAAAGGAACCCTGATCACCACCAGAGAATGTCTGCTGCATCCCACCTTACAGGTAAGAAATCCGGGCTTTACACAACAGGATTACGAGCAGGTTTTCAGGGAAAATTTAGGCATCAGCAATACGATCTGGCTTAACGAAGGCATTGCGGGTGATGATACACATGGTCATGTGGATGATATCTGCCGTTTTGTAAATGCTGATACAGTGATCGCTGCAGTAGAACCTGACAAAAAGGATCCCAACCACAAAAAACTTGCTGAAAATTTAGAGATCCTGGCCTCCTCAAAACTTGAGAATGGCAAAAAGCCCCGGGTTATAGAACTACCGATGCCCGGGCGGATAGACTTTGACGGAATGCGGCTGCCTGCCAGTTATATCAATTTTCTCATCGGGAATGGCTTTGTACTGGTTCCTACCTTCAATGATAAAAATGACTATAAAGCCCTGGGCATCATCAAAGATACCTTCCCTGACCTCGAGGTGACTGGCATCAATGCAATTCACCTCATCTGGGGACTGGGGACCTTGCATTGCCTGAGCCATGAGATCTGTATATAAATCCGGGCGGCTTTTTTACTGAGACAAAAAAAATCCTTGTGTATTATTCCCTGGAATTGACTATTCCAACAAAAATAAACACACAAGGATCTTTAAATCCGGTCTGAGTAAATTTTTATTTTACCGGTTTAACCCTTTTTTCCAGATCGGCTCGTGGAATAGACAATTGTCTGCCTATGGCTTTACCATCCCTGTAAGTTTGTGTTCTTAAAAAGAGATTTCCCTGTGGAATTTCGAACGGACCGGTATATTTTGATCCGTAAATTACAGGTTGGGTGCTGTTGACAGTGTAATAGAGCTCTGTTGCGGGAACATTGTTCTTCAGGCTGCACATCAGTTTATCGCCTTCTTTGTAAACAGTAACCTGCGGATCCAAAACAGCCTTGGAGATGTTGGTATTTTCTTTTTCAAATCGCTGGAAATGTATCTCTGTTCTGCGTATAAAATCACTTAAATTCTTTGCTTCCTTTTGGCTCCACACCGATTCAGAAGTGGCAAAAGCCCTTGGATAGGTCATATAGAAAGCATAGGGCAAGGTAGGTATGTCTTCAGTCCATAAGTTGGCTTGTCCGCCCAGTATAAGTGATGGATCCACCCCTTCCGGAACAGGTTCAAAACTATAGGCCGTTTCCAGGTACAGATCGCTGTAAATCCGATTTTCTACTGAATGATCTCCCTGCGAGTAATCGATATACGCATAGGTTGTTGGTGACATGACCACCTGGTGTCCCAGTTTAGCAGCTTCTATACCACCTTTCATCCCTCTCCAGCTCATCACGGCTGCCCCGTCTGCCAGTCCTCCTTCAAGAATTTCATCCCAACCGATCATTTTTTTCCCTTTGCTGCTGATGATCTTTTCAACCCTTTTCACAAAATAGCTCTGTAATTCATGACTGTTCTTGATCCCATTCTTTTTCATAAAGGCCTGTACCCCTGGGTCTCTTTCCCAATATCCGTGATAACACTCATCGCCACCCATATGAATAAACTGAGAAGGAAACAGAGCGGCCACTTCAGTAAATACCTTATCCACAAATTCATACACTTTCTCATCTGCCGGATTCAGGGTATTTTCAATCAGCATCTCAAATTTTCCGTCACCATACCATTCCGCAAATTTACCCCCCGGATTTACAAATTTTGGTTCTTTTTTGGTTGACAATTCCGGATAAGCGGCAAGAGCTGCCATGCTATGTCCGGGTATATCGATCTCAGGAACAATGGTAATATTTCTCTCAGCGGCGTATTTTATGACATCACGTATTTGGTCCTGGGTATAAAACCCGCCATAGCTCGCTTTTTCTCCCGGCTTGGGCATCGGTCTGGTATCACCAAATTTACCATGTCGTTCCACCCTCCAGGCACCTACTTCAGTCAATTTAGGCAAAGATTTGATCTCGATCCTCCAGCCCTCATCATCGGTTAAATGCCAGTGAAAAACATTAAACTTGTATTCTGCCATTTTGTCGATATATTGCTTAACGTCTTCTACACTGAAAAAATGCCTGCTCACATCGAGCATCAGTCCCCTCCAGCCAAATCTGGGGTAATCGTTTATTTTACAGCCAGGAATTGTAAGAGTACTCCCACTTGTCGTCTCAACAGGAATTAATTGTTTAAGGGTTTGGTAAGCATTGTAAACCCCTGCCGCGTCATTGGCGGAAATATCGATACCGCCTTCTTTTACTTCGAGGCTATAACCTTCTTTCCCTTGTTTTTGATCAGTACTTTTGTTTAAGCTGACCCTGATCGCCTTTCCGCTTTTATTGGAATGCCAGGCAATTTTGTGCTCAGTGAGAAAATCCTGCATTTGCTTTGTACCAGACATGATCAA
>JBFYPZ010000175.1:0-5086 GCA_041303035.1 Flavobacteriaceae bacterium | reverse complement strand
ACAAAGATGGTTTTCACTCCATGTTCAAGAGGGAGGGCGATATTACTAAATGGCTTTTTATCTGCCCGTCTTGTCATGAAATTTTTGATATAGGTTTCAATGTTTAGTATAATTATTTTTGAACGAACGAGGAGCAAACATGTATCGTAATTCGAAGGCATCAAGCGGGTGTTTTTTAAAAATAAATTTCGCTCTCCGAAGGTTATCGTGTAATGAATTCCAGCAAGCATTCGAAACAGCTGAGGATATTTTCTTAAAGATTAAAAGTATGAAATTTATGAGGATATGTCCTTTACCATTAAGCAGAGAACAATCCCTCCCATTATTAAATAAAAAAGAATGATATTGAAATTTGAAATAGAGCTTTTCCCCAAAGCTGCTGGCTGCTATAAATAATTGACCCAGAAAATTAAATTAAGAAAATTAAATCGGATTATATCGCTATTAATCCAATAAATGGTTTGATAGCAATATCTTACAACGAAAATTAAAAAATTAACGACATTTATATCCCAAATACTCAAAAGGATAAAAATATAAAAATATATAAAAGAAACATATATAAGGTAAATAAGTTCAAAATAGCGTTAATTTTTTAATCTCAAGGTTACCAAGTTGATTTCATTTTAAAAACAGGATTATTGTTTTTTCTTTAGAAATAATTCGGTTTTAATTTCACCAAGCCAGGCATCCATTCTTTCAGCAACCGCCTTTATTTTTTACTATAGATTGTTATCCCGGGATTTAAGATATTAAGCAGCAGCCGCACTTTGGGAAAAGCGTTTCTTAACAATTCAATTAGATCAGATCATTCAACATATTTTATTGGTAAACAGACAGACGAGATCTGCAGAACCGTTTTCGACTTGATATCAGTTTTTCGATTTAGAACATTGACCTTAGATTACGAGATCACAAAATTTTAAGGTTCTGAAAAAAAAGCATACATGGGTGCAATCAAACGAGAACTACCGGCAGAGTGGGTATGGGAAGGTTTGGGATATGGTTTTGGGTGATTATCGAAGTCGGCGATGATCCAATTGATAGGTCCTTGTGAGGTGTTAAGGTGTTAAGCGAAAATGCGGGGAAAAGATGATATTTTTTAAAATACCAGTGAGGATTTTCAGTGGTTTGGATATTCATGATCTGCAGATCAGTTTTCAATTTAGAATTCAGACATGCGATACAAACTTGACAAAATTTTCGTTATGAAGAAAAAAACCGGGGTATGGATATACGAGGTGCAGGTGAAAGAGAATTACCGGCAGAGTGGTCATAAGAGAGTTTAAGATATGGTTTTGGGTGATTTTGGGAAGGATTATTCTGGCTGTAAGAGTGCATTGGTGGGTTGCTATACGCTTTGGTAATCGTAAGTGTTTTCCAACAAGTGCAGGTTGGTTTAGATAGCAGCAGGTTTTTGTTCACCAAAACGGGTAATAATTTTTTTCTGAGAAAAAGATCACATCACCCCGAATAAACGCATTTATCGTAAATATAGGTTCCATGTTTATCCGATCATTCATCATCAGGAGTCAGGAGATTCTTATGCGCAATTCTCCCTCGCCAACTGCCACCGGATAGGTGTGGATGGGCCGGGGGGCCGGGCCGTGTATTTTATCACCGTCAAACGTGTAGGTGGATTTGTTCACGCTGCAGCATTGGACGGTTTCGGTTCCTGGCACATTGTCCAACCGGCGGTGTCCCAGGTGGGTGCACCGGTTGTGGAACGCCTGGTACTGTTTGTCTTCTCCGAATACGACCAGAACCCTTGCTGGCAGGCTCTTCCCTTCGAACCGGACGGCCGTGCCTGATCGGGTCAGCTCGGGAATGCGGTCCAGGTTGATGGTCAGTTGACCGGCTTCATAGTGCCAGCCGCTTTCGTCCTGTGGTTTGCCCGTGGCGGAGATGCCGAAAATCCGCTGCCAAATGCTGCGCTGTAAAAACTTTATAGTCATGGGTAATCCTCAGTATTGGTTATGATTTAATGGTTACCATCTTTCCAGTAGGCAGAGATTCATAAACTGATGTAATGCTGTATCAGCCAGAAATCAATCCCGCCACTGCATTGCTAAAAGAGCGATAGAGGATCGGATATCCACTGGCGGGAGCCAATAACTGATATCCGATCACCGGCCCTGCAATGGCTACTACTTCTGCCAGTCCACCAGTTTTCGGATATCTGTTACCTCGAAAGCAGCGGCTGCCACGATCATTTTGGCCGCTTCGGCACCGGCATGTTCGGCAATGGCGGTCTTAATGGCATCATACAATGGGCCAGCCTTCTGTATCTTCTTTACCTTTAGATAAAGTCGCACACCAGGGGTCTGGAATTCTACGGGGCTTTCGGTGACGCAAAATAGTACGGCCAATGGGTTTACTTCAAGGTTCTTCAAACTGCGATTGTTGCCCAATCCCAGAACCACTATGCCGTCTTCCATCAATCTCAGGCTGCCGAAATAGGCGGCATTCGGTTGTCCCTGTTTGTCAGCGGTACCCAAAACTCCCACTCTACCGGGCTTGTTGATAATTTCGAAAATTTCTTTACTGATCTCCGTCATGAAGTCCTCCTTGATTAAACGATGATTTCAAACGTCCTCAACGGATTTCCCTGTTTGAGGGGCTATTCCATAAAAAATCTGTATTTTCCTGAATCTATCAAACCTTTCATGATATTTTTAAAAGAATCGGGAGACTGATATTCCGGATAGCGGCGAAACATTGCAACCGTTCGGTCGATTTCGGATAATTCTTTCCACTGGGCCACCGCTTCAGCTCTGCCTTTTGCAGCTACTTCCTTTTTGACAAAAGATACCTTTCCCGGGATTATCACACCCTGTATCAAGTCCCTGGCGGCTTTTTTATGGCACCTGCAGGAATTGTTTTTATTGACCAGGCCGCAATGCTTCAGCATAAAATTCTGCATGCTCTTTCTGCTGCGGGAAAGGCGTTTGCGGAACGTCTCGGCTGTGATACCCAATATGAAGGCGCCTTCTTTGCTCGTGACATCATATAAATCGCCGAGTATAAAAACAATTCGCATTTCCCTCTCCAGACAGGCCAAGACGCCCTGCATACAACTGAATCTGGCCTCCTCCTGCATGAGATCCCTTTCCGGTCCTGAAACAGTCAGAGGGTGCGTATCTTCAGTCTCAGAAGAGACCAGTTCTTCCAGTAAGTCGAAAGTCATCCCCTCACTTTTACGGGTTCGCGTCGTCAGCGTCGTCAAAAGATGATTACAGGCAACCCGGTACACCCATGAACTAAAAGCACTCTCTTCCCTATAGTCACTCAAATGCGTGAGCACTTTTATTAGAATCTCCTGCGCCTCATCTTCGGCATCTTCAGGGTGGCCCAACATCCGGAGTGCCAGCCCGTAAATTTTGTCCTGAATGCCACAGACAACAGTTTCAAGCGCCTGTCTATCTCCATTTTTAGCTTGCCTAACATATTGTTCTAAATTCAAACTCATCGGCTCAATCCTTCAATTTGTGCTTTTTCTATTTAGACTCATAAAATTAAAAAAGTGTGACAAAAAAACAAAAAAATAATCAACACATAAAATTACGATATCACAGTAGGGTAAAGGAAGCTTGGAGGATGATTTAAAGCTTAGCACAGTTACCAATAGTCAGCAGTCAACTCAAGTCGCGGGTTTTCCAAAGAATACATCCGATATTGAACGGTCAGATGTTACGTGACAAATCCAACGTGTTCAGGGGGCATCCAGCGGGTTAGGCAGATAGCGTGCCAGTATCGTAACTACCAGAGATAATACTGAAATTTAATATACGTTCTGACTATATGGTTTTGTATATAAAATTTTTAGTAAGTTCAAGATATTTTCTGGTTTGCCGATAACTATATACAGGATGTACCCATGAACGAGCTTATAAACCATATTAGAATTACCCCAAGTCCAAGCAGGTTTCCAGCGGCCCAGAGCATGCCTTTAGAGCACAGCGATTTAAACGTAAAAAAAGATATCGCGAAAACCTCATCGAAATACATCCTCGAAAATAACAAGATTGTATTTGAAAGATATGACCGCAGCGGGAAATTGATTTCAAGGGTTCCATGGACCGCTCATAGGGTCATTGCAAAAGCATAACCTCCTTCCACCTTCCGCTGACAGACACCACGTTTTCAGATTTCTTTAACATCAAGGAAACTCGATAGATTTCATTTCAACATCTGGACTAAAACTGTTTTCATAGAAATCCATCTGGTTTAATCCCGCCAAGCAACTATCAATTCTTTCAACAGCTGGCCATCAAGTTTCTCATCTTTTATCTATAACCTGCCAGATCCTTTCCCGGTTCTAATGTCTCCGCTCAACGAGAACAAACATATGATTCAAATAAAATTCATTCAAGGAGGATCGGAGACATGCGCAAAAAGACCTACACTAAAAATACCGCAGTGCTTTTATCAGACGAGCAGTATGAAAGACTGCTGTGGATTACAGACCGGCTCGAGATGCCGCTGTCAGAGTTTATCAGAATGGCGGTTTGTGAAAAAATGGATTCGGAACTTCGCAAACTGAAGCAGGAACGTTCAATCAGCGAAATAAAAAATGAAAGGGAGACTAACCACAATGAACATTAATGACAATGACCTTAACAACCAAACCGTAGAATTAGAAACACAAAACACTATGAATCGAATTTACACAGTTGGCCATTCAAATTACGAGATAGAAAAATTTATCCAACTATTAAAGGGGCATGACATTGCTGCTGTTTATGACGTTCGATCAATGCCGTACAGCAGATATGTCCCTCAGTTCAATCAGGGCTTGATAAAGCAGTCCCTCATGCACGCCGGCATTGATTACGTCTATTTGGGCAAAGAGCTTGGACCTTTCAGCAAAGACCCCAACTGCTGTGTCGAGGGAATAGTACAGTACGACCTGATCGCTCAAACCAGAGCTTTCAGAGACGGATTATCCCGGATAAAAAATGAGAACCAGGTTTATAACTTGGCGCTCATGTGCGCGGAAAAAGAGCCTGCCGAATGCCATCGGATGATCCTTGTCTGCAGACACCTTAGAGGAGAAAATATTGAAATCAAGCACATCCTTGAGGAC
>JBFYPZ010000174.1:0-5106 GCA_041303035.1 Flavobacteriaceae bacterium | reverse complement strand
AGATCAGGAAATTGAAATCTACAATACCACCGGGGCCATTGGAGCCGCAAGAGCCGCCGGATTACATACCGGAGATTTTGAAACTTACAGTAAAAACATAATGGACAATGACCATGTAATGACATACAGGCCACTTAAAGATAAAACGCCCTATTCGAAAGCTTATGCGCTCTGGAAAGAAGAACTCGAACTGATAATGAACAAAAAATAATACAAATTCATAAAATTACAGTAACATGATAACAACAGGAAACAAAGAATACTTTAAAGGTATTGGAGAGATTAAATTTGAAGGAAAAGAATCGGATAATCAATTAGCGTTTAAATATTACAATCCGGATCAGGTGGTTGCAGGCAAAACCATGCGCGAGCATTTTAAATTTGCCGTAGCCTATTGGCACAGCTTCTGTGGAACGGGTGCAGACCCATTCGGTCCGGGTACCCAGAAATTTGCCTGGGATGAGCCCGCGGATGCGCTGGAAGCTGCCAGAAGCAAGGCGGATGCTGCCTTTGAATTCATCAGTAAGATGGGCTTTGGGTATTACTGTTTTCATGATTACGACCTCGTACGCGAAGGAGCTACTTTTGAAGAATCAGAAAAAAGGCTCGCTATCATAGTCGATTATCTGAAGCAAAAACAACAAGCCTCCGGAATCAAACTCCTCTGGGGAACAGCGAACTGTTTTTCAAATCCGCGTTATATGAACGGAGCAGCGACCAACCCTGAATTCAGTGTGGTTGCAAGAGCAGGCGGACAGATCAAGCTGGCACTCGATGCAACCATCGCCCTGAATGGAGAGAATTACGTGTTCTGGGGAGGTAGGGAAGGCTATATGAGTCTGTTGAACACCCATATGAAAAGAGAACTAGACCACATGGGGACCTTTTTGGGCATGGCACGAGATTACGCCAGGGCACAGGGCTTTAAAGGAAATTTTTTCATAGAGCCAAAACCGATGGAGCCCATGAAACACCAATACGATTTCGACACAGCTACAGCGATCGGATTTTTGAAGAAGTATGGTCTGGAGAAAGATTTCAAGATCAATGTTGAGGTAAACCACGCCACCCTGGCACAACACACCTTTCAGCACGAACTGGAAGTGGCTGCTGCCGAAGGCATGCTGGGCAGTGTTGACGCAAACCGCGGGGATTACCAGAACGGTTGGGATACCGACCAGTTTCCGAACAACATACAGGAAACAACGGAAGCCATGCTGGTTTTCTTAAAGGCCGGAGGATTACAGGGTGGCGGCGTAAATTTTGACGCCAAGATCAGAAGGAATTCTACCGATATAGAAGACATCTTCCTGGCACATATCGGTGGGGCAGATACCTTTGCCAGAGCCCTGCTGATTGCCGACAGGATCATAAAAACTTCACCCTATGAAAAATTGAGAAAGGAAAGATATGCTTCTTTTGATTCAGGAAAAGGGAAAGATTTTGAACAGGGAAGACTGAGCATGAAAGACCTGTACAAAATCGCTTGTGAACAGGGCGAACTTTCATTGAAAAGCGGAAAACAGGAACTTTTTGAAAATATTATTAACCAGTATATATAAGCCGGATCAATGAAAAACTCTCATAACGCAGCCTATTTGTTCAACCTGACCCTGGTGGCCACCCTCGGCGGACTCTTGTTCGGATACGATACCGCAGTGATCTCGGGTACAGTAAGTGCACTGGATAATTTTTTTGTAAAACCCTTCGGACTGGAAGAAACCGCAGCAAATGCCCGGTTGGGTATGGTCGTTTCAAGTGCCCTGATCGGGTGTATCATTGGAGGAATGATCAGTGGATGGGTAAGTAAAAAAATGGGACGAAGAAATGGTTTGATTCTCGCAGCCGTTTTGTTTCTTTTGTCGGCTTTGGGATCAGCCTTGCCTGAAATGCTCATCAAGCCAATAGGGGAAGCGGATCATACTTTCCTCTATATTTTTGTATTTTACAGGATTGTAGGAGGAGTGGGCGTGGGCTTGGCATCCATGCTGTCGCCCTTGTATATTGCCGAGATCGCTCCTGCGGATATCAGAGGAAAACTGGTGTCTATGAATCAGTTTGCCATAATCTTCGGTATGCTGGTAGTATACTTTGTGAATTACTATATAGCCAGACAAGGAGATGATTCCTGGTTGAATACAATTGGATGGAGGTGGATGTTTGCTTCAGAGATCATACCGGCGTTGCTATTTCTTTTGCTCCTATTTTTTGTGCCTGATACCCCAAGATCTCTGGTATTAAAAGACAAACCGGAAAAAGCACTGGAGGTGCTCACCAAAGTGAATGGTCTGGAGGAAGCAAAAGTCATTTTGGCAGAAATACAAAACACGGTGGTAAGTCATTCCGGAAAATTGTTTTCTTTTGGTACTGCAGTTATCGTTATCGGTATACTCCTTTCCGTATTTCAGCAGTTTGTTGGGATCAATGTTGTGCTATACTATGCCCCTGAAATTTTTAAAAATATGGGATCCGGAACAGATACTGCTTTATTGCAGACCATCATTGTGGGTTCGGTGAATTTGCTGTTCACAGTTCTTGCCATCATGACAGTTGATAAGCTGGGAAGAAAGCCGCTGATGATGATCGGGGCTCTGGGTATGGCTATTTCCATGTTTGCACTTGGAACTACTTTTTTCACCCAAACACTGGGTTGGTCGGCTCTGATCTTCATGCTGATTTATGTGGCTAGTTTTGCCATGAGCTGGGGACCTGTAACCTGGGTACTGCTGTCTGAAATATTTCCGAATAAAATCCGCGGAAAGGCTTTGGCAGTTGCCGTTGCCGCTCAGTGGATCTCCAATTACCTCGTTTCATGGACCTTTCCAATGATGGATAAGAACAGTTTCCTGATCGAAAAGTTCCATCATGGCTTTGCCTATTGGATCTATGGTGTGATGGGCTTGCTGGCGATGTTGCTCGTATGGAAATACGTACCGGAAACCAAAGGGAAAACCCTGGAAGCGATGGAAAGGATCTGGACAAAAAAGGAAGTCATTTAATCCGGATTTGATTCTTTTAAATGATGCCTTTTTTTTTCAGGTCTCAGAAATTAGATTTATTTTTGCCAACAGCGCTCAGGGGATATAACCTGTAAAAGCAGTAAACCCATGCGCGAATATTTGGTTCAACCAAAAAAAAGTAATTTAAGATATTTAGCATGAAGAAATTGCAGGAACTTGTACAACAGACACGCCGGGATATAGTCAGGATGGTGCATAAGGTTAATTCGGGGCATCCGGGTGGATCTTTGGGATGCACTGAGTTTATGGTGACCTTGTATAATAAAATACTGGATCTAAACGAACAATTTACCATGGATGGCAAAGGGGAGGACCTGTTCTTTTTGTCGAACGGTCATATTTCTCCGCTTTACTACAGCGTGCTCGCAAGAAAAGGCTTTTTTCCGGTTTCAGAATTAAATACGTTCAGGTTGCTGAACTCGCGTCTGCAAGGACACCCTACAACGCATGATGGGCTACCCGGGGTAAGGATCGCTTCAGGATCCCTGGGACAAGGTATGTCTGTTGCCATTGGTGCTGCCCTGTCAAAAAAACTGAATGGAGACAAACACCTGGTCTACTCCCTGCACGGCGACGGAGAATTACAGGAAGGTCAAAACTGGGAAGCCATGATGTTTGCAGCTGGAAAAAATGTGGATAATTTGATCTGCACGGTGGATTACAACGGGCAGCAGATCGATGGAGCCACAAAGGATGTAATGCCCTTAGGCAATCTGAAAAAGAAATTCAAGGCTTTTGGCTGGGAAGTTGTTAGCATAAAAGAAGGGAATGATATTGAAGCCATAGTAAAGGGAATGCATAAGGCCAAAGGAAAAACCGGTCAGGGCAAGCCGGTTTGTGTTTTGTTGCATACTGTCATGGGCCACGGGGTCGATTTTATGATGCACACCCATGCCTGGCACGGCAAAGCCCCGAACAATGAACAACTGGCAAAAGCGCTGGAGCAGAATCCTGTAACCCTGGGGGATTATTAAGAGATAAAAAATTGAGATGAAAAAATATACATTCACAGAAAAGAAAGATACACGGTCAGGCTTTGGTGCCGGACTTGCCGAATTGGGAAGATCTAATCCAAATGTGGTTGCACTTTGTGCTGACCTGGTAGGTTCCCTGAAAATGGAAAAGTTCATAGAAGAAAATCCGGAGCGGTTTTTTCAGGTTGGTATCGCCGAAGCAAATATGATCGGTATTGCGGCTGGGTTGACCATAGGCGGAAAAATACCTTTTACCGGTACCTTTGCCAACTTTTCAACGGGCAGGGTTTATGATCAGATCCGTCAGTCGGTTGCTTATTCTGATAAAAATGTGAAGATCTGTGCATCTCACGCGGGCCTGACTTTGGGAGAAGATGGTGCTACACACCAGATCCTTGAAGATATTGGGCTTATGAAGATGTTGCCGGGAATGACCGTAATCAATACCTGTGACTACAACCAGACCAAGGCTGCCACAATTGCTATTGCAGAGCACCACGGACCGGTTTATTTGCGTTTCGGCAGGCCGGTAGTTCCGGTATTTATGCCTGAAGGAGAATTCGAAATCGGAAAAGCAATTGTTCTCACAGAAGGAACCGATGTAACTATTTTAGCCACCGGGCATCTTGTATGGGAGGCCTTGCAGGCATCAGAACAACTGGAAGCTTTGGGGATTAGTGCTGAAGTAATCAATATTCACACCATCAAACCTTTGGATGAGGCAGCTATTTTGAAATCTGTCGCCAAAACAGGTTGTGTGATCACTGCAGAAGAGCATAATATTCTTGGAGGTTTGGGCGAAAGCGTCGCAAGGGTACTGGTCCAGAATAAACCGGTTCCTCAGGAATTTGTGGCTGTACAGGATAGCTTTGGCGAGAGCGGGACCCCTGACCAGTTAATGGAGAAATACGGTTTGAATGCAGCGGCTATTGTTAAGGCAGCTTTAAAATTAAAAGGAAAGTAGGGAGGGTGACAAAGCCTGCTTAGAATAATTTTTTATAATATACTCGAGTGTTTATAATGGGTCCGGAGACGGGCCCTTTTTTATTTTTTTTAGTTTCACCTATGAAGTTTGTGACCGTTTACAAAAATTACACGCAAATTCAAGAAAT
>JBFYPZ010000173.1:0-5124 GCA_041303035.1 Flavobacteriaceae bacterium | reverse complement strand
TTCTGGCTTTCCAGGATTTCACTCATACCGGGGTCGGAGATGGATTCCAGTTGTATTTCCCAGTGCAAAAGTCTTTTGTACAATTCTATCCAGTCTTCAAAAGTTTTTACCATTCCCAGGTCCATGGTAATTTTTCTGAATTCCTGCTGGTAATTGGAAGTGGTTTTTTGTGAGACCAAACGGCTGGTATCGAGATTTTTCTTTAAGCTCAGCAAGATCTGATTTGGATTTACCGGTTTGATGAGGTAGTCGGCAATTTTGGACCCAATGGCTTCTTCCATAATGTATTCCTCTTCGCTTTTCGTGATCATGATCACCGGCAGATTGGGCAATTTCGCTTTGATCTCGGTAAGGGTCTCCAGACCTGAGAGTCCGGGCATGTTCTCATCCAGAAAAACGATATCAAAGTTTTCCTCCAAAACATACTGAATTGCATCTGCACCGTTGGTGCAAGGTTTTACTTCGTAGTTCTTTTTTTCTAAGAAGAGTATATGAGGCTTTAAATTCTGTATTTCATCATCAACCCAAAGTATTTTCGCTAAACTCATCTGCAGCCTAAAAAAATTAAATTTATCAACTATTTTTGTATGTATATTCGTATTGCCCAATAAAATATACCTTTGGCAAAATACGAAAAAACAAGTCACGCATTGTGAAAAAAATCAAAATTTTTAACGACCCAATTTACGGATTTATACACATACGAAACAAGCTTGTGTATAAATTAATTCAACACCGGTATTTTCAGAGACTGCGCCGGATTTCGCAAATGGGTTTGTCTTATCTGGTCTATCCCGGAGCCCATCATACCCGGTTTCATCACGCGATTGGTTGTGTTTTTCTGATGCAGAAAACAATTGATACTTTACGGCTTAAGGGTGTGGAGATCAGCATGAAGGAAGAAGAGGCACTGCTTGTGGCCATCCTGCTTCACGATATCGGTCACGGACCTTTTTCCCATGCGCTGGAACACAGCATCGTAAGAGGGGTACACCACGAAGAACTTTCTTTGAAATTTATGGAGGCCCTCAATACAGAGATGGGTGGCAAATTAGATCTGGCCATTTCCGTTTTCACGAACCGGTATCCCCGGAAATTTATGAACCAGCTGGTATCCAGTCAACTCGATATGGACCGGCTCGACTATCTGAAAAGGGATAGCTTTTACACCGGCGTTGCCGAAGGAAACATCAATGCCGAACGACTGATCAGCATGCTGACGGTTAAAAATGATACCCTGCTTCTTGAGGAAAAGGGCATTTATTCTGCTGAAAAATTTATAGTTGCTCGCCGGATGATGTACTGGATGGTCTATTTACACAAAACAAGTGTGGCAGCCGAGGAAATACTGGTAAAAATATTACAAAGGGCCAAAGTTTTGCTGAGCGAGGGTAAAGACCTGGCAGCCAATCCTTCTCTGCTTTATTTTTTAAAGAACGAATCCGAAATTATTACATCAAACAGTACGCTTATAGAAGCTTTTTCAGGCCTGGATGATGTAGATATCCTATCGGCTTTAAAATGCTGGTCTGCGCATGAAGATTATGTTCTGTCTCGTATGTGCACCTCCATTTTGCAAAGGAAATTGCCAAAAGTTGAAATGCAGAATGAGCCTTTTGAAGCATCTTATTTAGAAAAAATAAGACAGGAAGCCTTGAAGAAACAGGAGCTGAAAGAAACCGAGCTGCCTTATTTTGTGTTTACAGGAATGGTAGAAAACAAGGCATACGATACTGATGAGCACAACATAGACCTTTTGTTAAAGGATGAAACCATACTCGATATTGCCAGTGCCTCAGATCAGTTAAATATTATGGCTCTGTCAAAATCAGTTCGCAAACACTATATTTGTTATCCTAAGTAAAAAGAGACTTTTTCTCTTCATTATTTTTCTTATTTTTGCAGCAATGAAATTTACAGCAGCACAAATCTCAGAAATACTTGGCGGTGTTATCGTTGGTAACTCCGGTGTTGAAGTATATGAACTGTCAAAAATAGAAGAGGGGAAGAAAGGTTCCTTAACTTTTTTATCCAATCCGAAATACGAGCAATTTATATACACGACAGAGGCTTCTGTTGCCATTGTAAACAAAAATTTCGAGCCCGATAAGGAACTTGGGCTCACCCTGATCAAGGTTGATGATTCCTATCAGGCTTTTTCCAGACTGCTTGAGTATTACAACCAGGTTAAATTGAACAAAAGCGGGATAGAATCTCCTCATTTTAAACACCCCAGTGCCATAACCGGGGAGGACCTGTACATAGGGGCCTTTGCTTATATAGGTGAAAATGCAAAAATCGGAAAAGGAGTAAAGATCTATCCAAACGTTTTTATAGGAGATAACGTAAGCGTTGGTGATGACACGGTCCTTTTTGCCGGGGCAAAAATATATTCTGAAACAATTATCGGCAGGAATTGTATCGTCCACAGTGGGGTCATCATTGGTTGTGACGGATTCGGCTTTGCTCCCGAGGAAAATGGGACTTACAAGAAGATTCCCCAGATAGGCAATGTTGTTATTGAGGATCATGTTGATATTGGCTCAGGTACAACGATAGACAGAGCTACGCTTGGATCTACCATCATCAGAAACGGAGTTAAACTCGACAACCAGATACAGATCGCCCATAATGTGGAGATTGGTGAAAACACGGTAATTGCAGCCCAAACAGGCATTGCCGGTTCAACAAAAATTGGAAAGAACTGTCAGATTGGCGGACAGGTAGGTATTGTTGGTCATATCGTCATTGGAAACCGGGTGAAAATACAGGCGCAATCGGGCATAGGGCGTAGCCTTCCGGATGATGCGGTGGTTCAGGGAAGTCCGGCGCTGCCATATTCTGATTACAACAAATCCTATGTTCATTTTAAGAATTTATCCAAGCTGGTTCAAAAAATAGAAGAACTGGAAAAGAATATTGCTTCCTTTAAAGAGTTAAACGATGAGTAATTTGCAAAAAACAATTATCAATGAGATTTCTTTGTCCGGTGTAGGTTTGCATACAGGGAAAGAAGTAAATCTCACTTTTAAGCCTGCACTTGAAAATACGGGTATAAGGTTTGTACGGACAGACCTTGAGGGTCATCCGACCATTGAAGCTGAAGTATGCTATGTAACTGACACGCAAAGAGGTACAAATATTGAAAAAAATGGGGTTGTCATCAACACCTCAGAGCATGTACTCGCTGCTATTATTGGACTGGATATAGACAATATCATTATTGAACTGACTTCTCCGGAGCCACCCATTATGGACGGGTCTTCGAGATTTTTTGTCGAGGCACTGGAAAAAGCGGAGGTTGTTGAACAAAATGCAGAAAGAGAGGTATTTGAAGTCAAAGAAATAATCTCTTTTAAAGACGAAGAAACGGGAAGTGAGATCATGATCATGCCTTCGGACCGTTATGAAATAACTACCATGGTTGATTTCGGAACCAAAATTCTCGGTACGCAAAATGCAACTTTAAAAAATATTTCTGATTTTAAAAAAGAAATAGCGAATGCCCGGACATTTAGTTTCCTGCATGAAATTGAAATGCTTTTGGACAATAACCTCATCAAAGGCGGTGACCTGAACAATGCCATTGTTTATGTAGATAAGCCCTTGTCACCCGAAACCATGCAAAAACTGACCAAGGCTTTTAAGAAGGATTCAGTGGCAGTAAAACCCAACGGCATTCTTGACAACCTGACGCTTCACTGGCCCAATGAGGCTGCACGCCATAAATTGCTGGATGTGATCGGAGACCTGGCACTGATAGGGGTGAGGCTCAAAGGAAAAGTTATTGCGAATAAGCCGGGGCACAAGATCAATACCAATTTTGCTAAAAAACTGAGCAAGATCATCAAAATAGAAAAAAGAAATAATGTGCCTCAATACGATCTGAGCAAAGCTCCTTTGATGGACATACATGATATCATGCGCATACTCCCTCACAGACCACCGTTTTTGCTGATAGACAGAATCATTGAGTTGTCAGAAAATCATGTGGTTGGAATGAAGAATGTGACCATGAATGAGTCCTATTTCATTGGTCATTTTCCTGATGCACCGGTGATGCCGGGCGTGCTGCAGGTAGAATCCATGGCCCAGTGCGGAGGTATCCTTGTTTTGAGTACTGTACCTGATCCTGAGAATTACCTCACTTATTTTATGAAAATGAACAATGTCAAGTTCAAACAAAAAGTTTTGCCGGGTGATACTTTAATATTTAAGGCGACCCTGCTGGAACCAATAAGAAGAGGTATTTGTCATATGCAGGCCTATGGTTATGCCAATAACAGACTGGTGCTTGAAGCACAGCTCATGGCACAGATCGTCAGAAAACCCGGTGTTTAAATAAATCGATTATAATGAATCAACCTTTAGCCTACGTGCACCCCGGTGCAAAAATTGCAAGAAATGTAGTTATAGAACCATTTACTACCATTCATAACAATGTTGAAATTGGAGATGGTACCTGGATAGGATCAAATGTAACCATTATGGAAGGGGCCCGTATCGGCAAGAATTGCAGGATCTTTCCCGGAGCAGTAATTTCTGCTATACCTCAGGACCTCAAGTTTGAAAATGAGGATTCACTGGCCGTTATCGGCGACAATACCACGGTAAGGGAATGTGCAACGATCAACAGGGGAACCAAAGCCCACGGACAAACAGAAATAGGCAAAGATTGCCTGATCATGGCCACTGCGCACGTGGCACATGACTGCATCATAGGTAATAATGTGATCATCGTAAACGGAGTAACCCTGGCCGGCCACGTTGAAATAGGGGAATACGCCATCATTGGCGGACTATCAGGTGTGCACCAGTTCATTCATATTGGTAAGCATTGTATGATATCCGGCGGGTCGCTGGTCAGAAAAGATGTGCCTCCTTATACCAAGGCAGCGCGCGAACCTCTTTCCTATGTAGGGGTAAACTCCATCGGGCTGCGCCGTCGCGGATTCTCCCGGCAGTCGCGCCATCCTTACGGCGTTCACGAGTCAGGTCAATGCCGTCGCCGTTAGCCCGGATTCGCAGTTGATATTGGCGGCGGGCTCTGCCAGCCTACCGGATGAAAGCTGCACATCAAACCGTTTGGCCTGAAAATCTTTTTCCCAGTAAATCACCAGGCCG
>JBFYPZ010000172.1:0-5152 GCA_041303035.1 Flavobacteriaceae bacterium | reverse complement strand
GGCCAGGTAAAGGTTTCTGCCCCGTTGTCTGAAGAATACATGATGATTGTGTTTTCATCAAGGCCCAGCTCTTTTAGTTTTGCAAGCAATACACCGATTTGTCTGTCATGTTCTACCATGCCATCCGCATAAATACCCAGGCCTGTTTTTCCATCTACACCCTCTGCAAGGTGTGTGAAAATGTGCATTTTTGTACTGTTCCACCATAAAAAGAAAGGCTTGTCGGCTTTTTTAGCACGTTCCATAAAATCCATTGCTTTGGCGTTTACTTCTTCGTCTATGGTCTCCATTCTTTTTTTGGTCAATGGTCCTGTATCTGTTATCCTACCGTCAGAGAAACTGTGAATAACACCCCTTGGGCCAAACTTTTTCTTGAATTCGGGATCTTTCGGATAATCTGCATTTTCAGGCTCTTCTTCGGCGTTCAGGTGATAGAGGTTACCGTAAAACTCATCAAATCCATGTTTGGTTGGCATCATCTCATCCCGGTCTCCCAGGTGATTTTTACCAAATTGTCCGGTCATGTATCCCTGTGCCTTCAATAAAGTGGCAATCGTAGGATCTTCTTTGGTCATACCTTCAGGGGCACCCGGTAAACCTACTTTGGTAAGTCCGGTTCTGATAGGTGACTGACCGGTAATAAAGGCTGCCCTACCGGCAGTACAGCTTTGCTGTCCGTACCAATCAGTAAAGACTGCGCCTTCTTTGCCTATGCGGTCAATGTTGGGCGTTTTGTAACCCATCATACCCATATTATAGGCGCCTACATTGAATTGACCGATGTCATCACCCCAGATAATCAGGATGTTGGGTTTCTTTTGCTGTGACATTGCAGCTGCACCGCAAATCAACAGCACTCCTAGCAGAGTAAATCTTTGTTTAAATTGTTTAATCATAAATTTTTTTTTTAGTTCATCGCAATGTACAAAATTGGCCTATATTATTTCAAAAATATTATTTAGGTTCTTAGTTAACTTTTTATATGAATTATATGATTCTGCTTTCCGATGCAATAATGAACAACAACGAACATTGTGGTTAATTCATTCTTATAAAAATTAAACTACTTGAGGTTAAAATTATCAAAACAATCCGCCATGTAATTTTCTAATATAAATGCTTGCCATACCTTTAAATAAAAGAGATGACCAAATTTCACAGGGTGTCTGCATTAAAGTATCGCCGCTTTAGTTAAAAAACGGCCGATACTTTTGTTATGGTTTCTTTATGGGCGTAAATGAAATTACGTGTTTAGTTGCTGGGAGCCGTAGTCATTTGTTGCAGCACTTTGTCTACACTTAAACTGCCGCTCTTGGCAGGTGGGAAATCCTTGAATGATCCAAGAAAATCGGTCACTACTGCCTGGGCAGGTACCATGGTCCACATTTTCTCACCCTGCCATCTCAAGTACATAAGGCTTTCAAATGGCGCCCTTTCATAGGGGTCTTGTCTCAGGTTGACTATAATTGGCCAACTTGGTGATTTGCGGTATGCAGTTGTAAGGTTGCCCTCAATGATTGAAAAATGAATCTTCCAGTCTTCGTACCTAAGGGCGTTCAGATTTCCACCGGCATCAAAATAGAAGATCTCCTTTCGTTTACCGATGCTGTCTTTACCGGTTAGCATATCCAATTGATTATATCCGTCAAGATGATTCTTAAAGGTCTTGCCGTTGGTTTTATAGCCGGTTAGTAATTTTTCCTTAATATTCGGTTCTCCAACCGCAGCGGCAAATGTTGGCAGCCAGTCTTCATGACTGAAAATGCCGTTTACAATACTTCCGGCAGGAATATGTCCCGGCCAGCGAGCCAGTTGAGGTACCCTGAAACCTCCTTCAAAAGTGGTACCTTTTTCTCCCTTGAACGGTGAGGCGCCGCCGTCAGGCCAACTCATGGCTTCGGCCCCGTTGTCTGTACTAAACACCACAATGGTGTTATCGGCTATGCCTAGCTGGTCAAGTTTGTCGAGCAATTTACCAACAACGTAATCCAACTCCATCATACCATCTCCATATAAACCTCCTCCTTTTGAACTGCCTCTCCACTTTTCGGCCAGGTGTGTCCACACGTGCATACGCGTGCTGTTATGCCATAAAAAGAATGGTTTTCCTGATTTTACCTGCTCTTCCATAAAAGAAAGTGAACGATCCAGCAGGTCCATTTCGATTGTTTCCATTTTCTTGGTATTCAGCGGGCCCAAATCTTTGATGGTCTGTTTTCCAATTTTGCCCCAACGCGGATCGATGGTTGCATTATCAGTATTTGTAGCAAAAGTTTCCAGCATCCCTCTTGGACCAAACTTATGGTGAAAAGCGGGATCTTTTGGATATTCAATATCCTCAGGCTCTTCTTCTGAATTCAGGTGGTAAAGGTTTCCATAAAAACGGTCAAAGCCATGCATAGTTGGGAGGAACTCGTTCCTGTCGCCCAGGTGATTCTTGCCGATCTGTGCGGTTGAATAGCCATGGGACTTAAGCATATCCGCAATGGTCATATCTGTAGCTCGGATACCTTCTTTAGCCCCTGGCATACCTATAGTGAGCATTCCTGTGCGGAAAGGATGTTGTCCCATGATAAAAGAAGCCCTCCCGGCCGTACAACTTTGTTGGGCATATGCATCTGTCATCAAGACACCTTCCTTTGCCAACCTGTCAATATTTGGGGTATTTGGTTTTAGCATGCCCTGGTGGTAAGCGCTTATGTTGGAAACACCCAGGTCATCACCCCAAATAACGAGGATATTGGGTTTTTTTTGCTGTGACATAGCAGCTGCACCGCAAATCAACAGCACGCCTAACAGAGTAAATCGTTGTTTCAATTGTTTAATCATAATTATTTGTTTTAGGGGTTTATAATTTTTTTAAATGGCTTAAATGGTTAATTAAAATTTTTAAAGATTGGTTATTAATTCTTTCTGGATAAGTTGGTATACATCATTGGGTGTATGAATGGCCGCAATAATATTTTCAAGAATATGAAATTTACCTTCAAAGCTCTCATTGATGAGTTGTTCGAAAAATACCAGATAACCAAGCAAGCCGAATTTTTGTTGCAGATCCGCTAACGGAACATTCCAGTCAAAAAGAAGTGGATTCACCTCAAAATTATTCAGCAGTATGGATTCCAGTTTTTCCCGAATTTCTTTTTCTACCATGGCTTCATATCAGACCGGGTAAACTTCAGCAAAAAGCAGGGAATTTGTTTTCACTGTTGTTACAAATCATTGACTGTGGGTTACATTTTGGTGGGTGATTGCCCAAATGCCTGTTTAAAGGATCTTGAAAAGAGACTTACGGAACTAAATCCGGTCATGTCAGCTACCTCAGAGACATTAAATTTATTTTCTTTAAGCAGATCTTTGGCCTTTTCCAGACGTATATTTTTAACATATTCGCTTATGGAAAGGTTCGTCAATGCTTTGAGTTTGCGATATAAATGCACCCTGCTCAAGGCGAAATGGCCACCTATTTTATCTCCGTTTAAGTCCGGATCATGGATATTTTTTAAAATAAAGGATCTGAGTTTCAAAATAAATGCATCTTCCTGCTGAAAGGCGTCCTTGTTTTCTGCCAGCGCATTATTTTGATAGCGCTGCTGAAGAATAGTCCTCAGGTTGATTATTTTTTCTACCTGAATTGACAATTCCTCGGGACTAAAAGGTTTTGTCAAATACAGATCAGCCCCACTTTTTAATCCTTTGATCTTGCTTTCGAGAGCAGTTTTTGCAGTGAGCAGGATGAGGGGTATATGAGAGGTGCCGGTATTTTTTCGGAGTGCTTCGGTTAACTCAAAACCGTCTTTTTGGGGCATCATCACATCAGAAATAATCAGATCAGGAATTAAGGCCATGGCTTTCTCAAGTCCTTCCTCTCCATTGGATGCTTCAGTAATTTTATAGTTTGCATCAGAAAGACAATGACGAATGTATTCCCTCATTTCTTCATTGTCTTCTACTATAAGAACTTCCAGGTTTTTTTCAACGGGTGTGTTTAGCGACAACTGCTGTGCAGGCAGATCAATCTTATTTTCAAACAGAATGGAATCTGTTACCGTCAAAGGTGTTATAGGTGGTTCTGCCCCAACTGTTTTGGGGATTGGTAATAAAACTTCAAAGGTTGTTCCTTTGCCGACTTCACTAAAGACTTCAATTGTCCCTTTTTGAAGATGGATCAGTTCTTTTACGAGAGACAGGCCGATTCCGGTTCCCTGTTGTTCACGGGTGGCCGAATGATCTACCTGATAAAAACGGTCGAAAATGTGTTCGAGCTGGTCTTCAGGTATGCCAATTCCTGCATCTTTGACACTTAGCTTCAGATGCGGTTCATTATTGTGATGCATCTCCTCAAGGCTCACCTGAATTTCTTTTCCTTCAGGCGTAAATTTGATGGCATTGGAAAGTAAGTTATATATAATTTTATCCCACTTTTTATTGTCAAAATTTATAAACCAGCTTTTTTTGTCGGCAAGAAAATAAAGCTTTTGGCCCTTGTTTTTACTCAAACTTTGAAACCTGTTAATCAGTTCCCGGGTATAGTCGATAACGTCGCCTTTTACAATTTCAACTTTCATCTGGCCACTTTCTATTTTAGAAATATCCAGCAATTGGTTGATCAGCACCAGAATGTGTCTGGCGTTTTTTAAAACACCTTGTATGCGTCTTTTAAAAATGGTTGGCGCAGGTTGTGAAACAATGAGCTGTTCCAGGGGTCCGATAATCAGGGTAAGCGGAGTACGGAATTCATGGGTTATGTTTGAAAAGAAATTGGTTTTTGCTTCATCCAGTTGTTTCAGTGCTTCCGCCTGGCTTGCTATGATTTGTTTGTCTTTCTCAATTTCTCTTGTTCTGTTCTGAACTTCTTCTTCAAGACGGGTTCTTTCTGATTTTAATGCATGAACGCGCCATCTTATACCCAAACCAACCAGAGCAGTGATCATTGCTAATACAGATAAGATAAATTGCCATTTCAGATAAAATGGGGCATCAACAAAAACAGGAATTTCAAGAACCTCGTTGGTCCAGTCGCCGGAACTCCCTTTTCCTTTTATTTTGATCAGGTGATTTCCCATTGTAAGTCCAATAAGAGAAATCTTGTTTTTATTGGTATAAAACCAGTCGTTGTCAACACCTTCTATTTTATAAGCAAACTGGTGAT
>JBFYPZ010000171.1:0-5198 GCA_041303035.1 Flavobacteriaceae bacterium | reverse complement strand
TGAACCTTGAACCAGGAGACAGGAATCAGGAACCAGGAAAAATTAGTATTGAGATATGAGATATGAGTATTGAGATTTGTTTTTTAACATTTAACCTCGAACTTTGAACTTTGAACCTTGAACTTTGAACTTTGAACCTTGAACCAGGAGACAGGAATCAGGAACCAGGAAAAATTAGTATTGAGATATGAGATATGAGTATTGAGATTTGTTTTTTAACATGTAACCTCGAACCTTGAACTTTGAACCTTGAACCAAGAGGCAGCCTGCCCGAATGCCGCAGGCATACAGTGAACTTTTTACTTTTGCCTTTTTACTTTTTACTTTAACTTTGTCCTTTGTCCTTTATCCTTGTTTTATCCACATTTCGAATGGCCGCAGCTTTTGCAAACGAGGCAGCCTTCAGCGTAGATCAATCCCTGTGGGTCGCTGCACTCCGGACATTTTTTGTCGGCTGCTTCCGAGCCTTCGGGAATAAATCTCTTCAGGGCTCTCGATACGCCATTTTTCCAGGTATTGATATGCTCGTCATAGAGATTCAGATTCTGGATCAGATCAACAACATAAGGAATAGGCATGCCGTGTCTTAGAACGCCGGAGATCAGTTTTGCGTAATTCCAGTATTCTTTGTCAAAAGATCTCGATAATCCTTCAATGGTGGTTTTATAACCCTCCTTGTCCAGGTACTGAAAATCATAACGCGATTTTCCGTCGGCATCTCTTTTTTTGATGACCCAGCCTTTTTCAAGCCATTGCGGAAGGTCAAAGGCATCGGTCATTTTACCGGTAAAAATTTCATAAGGCCTTTTATCTATCAAACCTACTACTGCCAGCCATTTTTCAGATTCGTTGTAGAACCTGATCACCGAAGCTTCAATTTTTTTAGGCCTTTTGGGGAATGCTGTATTTTTTAAGTTTCCTGTCTCTTCTTTTTTCTTTTCATCATTCGCAACCAGAATACCGCTTCTTGAACCGTCACGGTAAACGGTAATTCCTTTCAGTCCCTTTTTCCAGGACTCGAGATAAATATCACCAACCAGTTCCTCAGTTACGTCAGAGGCCAGGTTAATGGTGGAGCTGATGGAATGTGTGGTATATTTTTGCACCATGGACTGCAATTCCACTCTCTTTTTCCAATCTATTTCAGGAGCTGTTGCGCCGTGATACGGACTTTTGGTTACGTCTGTTTCACCGGTAGCTTCCATCCAGGTTTTTAATTTTTCGTGGTAAACAGTAAATTCCTCAAAGGCATCACCCATATCATCTACAAAATCAACTTTGGCATGGTTGTTTGAACTGTTTATTTTTCTTCTGCGTTTATAAGACAACAAAAATACGGGCTCAATGCCTGAAGAAACCTGTGCCAGCATACTCAGAGATCCTGTTGGGGCAACGGTGCTGATGGAAATATTTCTTCTTCCGTATTCCATCATTCGGTTATATACTTCAGGGAATTCTGCCTTCATCATTTGCACAAACTCCGACTTATCTTCAATATTTCTGTTAAAAACCTCGAACGATCCTCTTTCAATAGCCATGTCTATACTGCTGTCAAATTCAGCGGTAAGCTTAACGCGCATCATTGCTTCGGCTGCTTTTAAGCCTTCATCAGTATCGAATTTTATTCCCAGGGCAGCGATTGCGTCGGCAAGGGCGGTAAAACCCAGTCCGGTACGCCTACCTTTTTTACCTGTTTCCTGCAGTAATTTCCAGATATCTATTTCGGTTTGTTTGATAAAATCAGGCTCAGCATCTGCGTAAACTTTTTCGAGGATTCTGTCTACTGCCTCCAGTTCAAGGTCAACCAGATCATCCATTAACCTTTGTGATTCATAAACGACCTCATAGAATTTTTGGCTGTTGAACCTGGCTTTTTCTGTAAAGGGATCTTCTACAAAACCGTAAAGATTTATAGCGATCAGGCGACAGCTGTCGCCTCCCTGCATGGCGATCTCAGAACAGGGATTGGTGGACGAATTTCTGAAGCCCGGGTACATGGAAGAAGTGGAATAGTAGTGCTGGCGGTCCCAGAATATGAGTCCGGGCTCTGCCGTATTATGTGCACTTTTAATTATGAGATTCCATAGATCTTTTGCCTTTACTACCTTGGTATATTTTGGGGTTTTTGAGTCGATCGGCCAGCGAAGGGTATAATCCTCATCTTTTTCTACGGCCTGCATGAATTCATCAGACAAGCGGATGGAAATGTTTGCTCCGGTTACTTTTTTCAGGTCCTGTTTTACGGTAATGAACTCTTCAATATCAGGATGTGCGATATCCATGGTGAGCATCAGGGCTCCGCGTCTGCCGTTTTGTGCAACTTCCCGTGTGGTAGCCGAGAAGCGGTGCATAAAGGAAACAGCGCCGGTGGTGGTACCCGCGGCATTGGAAACAGATGCTTTTTTAGGGCGTAATTGTGAAAGATCCACACCTACTCCGCAGCGTCTTTTGAATAACTGTGCCATCTGCTGGTCGGTTTGGAAAATACCGCCATAAGAATCATAAGTCGGTGGCAATACGATGCAATTGGAAAGGGAGGCGATTACCTTTTTATTTCCCAAACCGTACATGACGCTGCCCTGGGGAATGACGTATTTAAATCCTTCGAAGAGGCCATAAATATCCTTTTCGGTCAACTGTTTTCTCTTTTTCCCATAATCGGAAAAATGACTTTTATCTACAGTTTCCTGGGCGTATTTTGACTCTATTCTACCAAATTCTTTGGCCATTCTCTTATGCATATCGGCCGGTGACAATTCTGAAAACCGTCCGTCCTGGCCTTTTATGGCGTATTTGTTGATCCAGGTAGTAGCTGCCAGCTCATCCCCATTAAAATAGGCCATTGAGGCCTTTAGTACATCTTCATAAACATAAGTTTGCCCTTCCACTATCGTTTCAATCATAATTGTATTACTTTAATATTAATTTTGAGTCCGTTAAAAATAGGACAAATAGAAAGGGTTTTATGATTGAATATTTTTTAATTATTAACAAATCGCGGTTAATATTAAATTGCTGTAAATATTGAAAGGAAAGGGTTATCCATATTTATAGATCAAAAAAGCCCAAAAAAATTGAGTTTTTTATGAGTGCGAGGCAATAAAAATTTTGCTGCAAGTAAAAAATTCCAATGAAAAAATATTTGAGCGGGACAGATTAGTTTACCAGATACAGATCGAAAAAAATCAATTTGGTTTTTATTTTCCGTTCACATAATCCTGCAGATAGGCATATCTATCTGTTAGCCTGCCATTTTTTGTCATCAGGGCGCGGGCTAAAATACCGTCTTTATCGCCGTCAAAAAAAGCCGGGATCACCTGGTTTAAAAAGCATTCTCCAAAACCAATGGAGGAATCACGCGGCAATTCGCAGGGCAGGGTATCTACTGCCATCACGGCAATGGCATTTGTATTGAGATAATCCGTTTCACTTTCTGATTCAGGGTCGTATCCGTAAATGGGGTCGGCTATGGTAGACGATCTGATGGTTGAAGCCACTGGGCCCTTCACATCACAGCTGATATCACCCACAACCCGAACCTTAAAAGAGGAATTTCTGGCATCATCTTTCGTGATCAGGTTTGGTGCACCGGGGCCGTAAAAATGACCGGCAATATAGATATCGCTCACTTTGGCAAAGCGCATAAAAGTGCTTTGGTATTCATGTGCATTTTTAAAAAAATCGGATTCAGGCAATACTTGTCCATCCAATCTTTTGTTGTAATCCAACACATCAATTTGGGTGTACACTGCTTCCTGAAAATCTTTGGAGAGGTATTCTTCAACATTCACTTCTTTTACAGGTATGGCATCGAGCATTTCCTTTACTGCATTGCCCACTCTCCCTTTACCAGTGAGAACGATCTTTACAAGGGGTAATTTTACTTTTTTTAGTTCTACGATCAGGGCTTGTTTGTCCAGGAGTTCCTGGGCTTTAGGCAGATTAAATGATCGTGTTTTAAGTCCGTAAGCCCGCATGGTATTATAAGCACCAACAATACCGGCATATTTACCAAAAGCGACGATCCTTACACCTTTTGTGTCTGTAATGACTTCATGGTCATACAGTTCAATATTTTTTTGCAGGATGGCCTGCAATAATTTTTGGTTATGGGCTTGTTTTTTTATGGTATGGGAAAAGAAAAAATACTTTTTATTTGGTATCAGGTGTTCTAAGGGAACTTCTTTTATGCCCAAAAGAACGTCACAGTCGCTGATATCGTTGGTCACTTCTATTCCAAAATTGCGGTATTCTTCGTCCGAAAAGGCCCTGTTTGTATCGCTTTCAACTTTTATATAGGAAGAAGGAAATTTTTTTTTGAGAGCAGCACAGGCTTCGGGTGAAAGCACAGCCCTTTTGTCAGGCGGGTTCTTTCTTTCTTTGATGATGGCAAACTTCATAAGTAAGGTATTGGTCGGTAAGAATCAAAAAAAATTTGGTACAGATTTTGCTCAAATGTATTCGGTTTTGGGTAGAAAATCAAATAATACCAAAGAATTTTGTACCTTTGCCACCTGTTCTTAACATATGGGGATGACTGGTTTTGACTGCAAGATCAATTGGATTATAAGCATGTCGAGTCATGAAATAGATCTCGTAAAACGCGATTTCAAAGCTATAAACGGCGAAGATAACTACGCTTTAGCTGCTTAATCCGAAGTCACAGTAGGATTGGGCCTCGTTCCGCAAGGCGGAAGAGCTAAATGTCTCTGGAAAGCCCTGGTTCACGGCGTTCCGTATAGAGGCATCGTTAAAGTAAACCTAGATCTGTAATGGCTTCTTTTACATTTCGAAACTCTACGAAGCTAGGCTTGAAGTAGGTCGTTTTTAACCGGCTTCAAGATGAAAACAAAGTAAAAACTAAGCATGTAGAAAGTAATTGGGTTGCTTGTTTGGACGAGGGTTCGAGTCCCTCCATCTCCACGATCAAATAAAACCTGTTAAGACAGATTTGAATAAAAAAAATCGCCAAGTTTACTTGAGCGATTTTTTTTATGAAAAGATGTAAAATTGCGCTTAGCAATTTACAGGTTTGATTTGCAGGACTGAAGTAATTAGGGCCCACCGCAGGTAATCCCTCCCAAAGCTACATCGCCAAGTTTACTTGAGCGATTTTTTTTATGAAAAGATGTAAAATTGCGCTGAGCAATTTACAGGTTTGATTTGCAGGACTGAAGTAATCAGGGCCCAACGCAGTT
>JBFYPZ010000170.1:0-5251 GCA_041303035.1 Flavobacteriaceae bacterium | reverse complement strand
ATCGGAAGCCATTACCTCGGTTAAACCTAAAGAAGGTGTCCCACCCAGAGCGTATAACATGGTTATTCCCCTGGGCACCATGGTTTTAATGATGCCCATCAACCTGGCTTTTACCGGTTGGGAAGCGGTTACGGATGCGAATGGCTTCTTTGATCATTTTGTTACGGCCATAGGTAAAGGCTCAGGTTCCTCTTCCGTTCTCTACTCGGTTTTAACCGCCATTTTTGTTGCCATGGTACTATACAGATCTCAGGGTATCATGAAAATGAAAGAGATGGTGGACTTGATCCTGAAAGGAATCAGTGAGCTTATGCCCTTGGCTTTATTAATGATGCTGGCGTTTGGAATTAGTGAAGCCTGCAACCTTTTGGGAACAGGGCAATTTGTTGCTGATTGGTCAAAAGATTTTCTTTCTCCTGAGTTTTTGCCGGCAATCATTTTTATGATTGGTGCATTTATTGCATTTTCAACCGGAACTTCCTGGGGTACTTTTGCCATTATGATGCCTATAGCCGTTCCAATGGCCGCCGCCCATGATGCCAATCTAACACTTGTAATTGCTGCTACATTGGGTGGAGGTGTTTTTGGAGATCATTGCTCTCCGATATCAGATACGACAATTATCTCTTCCATGGCTGCAGCCACTGACCATGTTGATCACGTAAGAACACAGCTGCCCTATGCACTGATTGCCGGCATATTGACCATTTTTTTGTACCTTATCCTGGGATTTACATTACATTAATATAAACTGAATAGACACAAAATATTATTTATGGTTCACAAAGCAGGTTTTGTCAATATTATCGGTAATCCCAATGTGGGCAAATCAACGCTGATGAACAGACTGGTTGGCGAAAAACTTTCGATCATAACCTCAAAAGCGCAAACCACCAGGCACCGCATATTGGGCATCGTGAATCAGGAAAACTACCAGATCGTGTTTTCCGACACTCCGGGTATACTGCAGCCGGCCTATGAATTGCAGCATTCCATGATGGATTTTGTGCGAACAGCCTTTGAAGATGCCGATATCCTATTGTACATAATAGAAAGCGGAGAAAGTGAATTAAAGGATCAATCCTTTTTTGCAAAGATCCAGCACAGCAAGATTCCGGTCATCCTGCTGATCAACAAAATTGACCTGTCAACACAGGATGAAGTAGTCGGACAAATGAAAATCTGGCAGGATAAATTACCCAATGCGATCATTTATCCGATCTCGGCTCTCAACAATTTTAACCTGCAGGTGGTTCTGGAAAAAATCATAGAACTGCTTCCTGAATCACCGCCCTATTACCCAAAAGATCAGCTAACCGATAAATCGGAACGCTTTTTTGTCAACGAATCCATAAGGGAGAAGATCTTGCTGAATTTTAAAAAGGAGATACCCTATGCCGTTGAAATCGAAACAGAATCCTTCGAAGAAGAAGAAAATATCATCAGGATCCGATCCGTGATCATGGTAGAACGCGACACTCAGAAAGGCATACTGATAGGCCATAAAGGATTGGCTCTGAAGCGCATTGGTTCTGAAGCCCGTATTGATCTGGAAAAATTCTTCGAAAAGAAGATCTTTCTGGAGCTTTATGTAAAAGTTAACAAAGACTGGCGCAGCAACGAAAGGCAGTTAAAGCGTTTCGGTTATAAGGAATAGACTATTTTACCAGTCCTTTCAGATCTTCAAAATTCATTCCGCCATAATCGCCAGAACTCATCAGCAATAAGGCTGTGTCCTTCAGATCTTTATTAAACAGGAAAGCCCTGAATTCGGCCGGATCGGTAAAAATAATGAGGTCTTGTCTGTTAAAAGCCCTTGCAATTTGCTCTCTGGAGACCTCTTCCAGTTTTTTGATCTGAACCGCATGTGGAGAATAGAAAACCACCGCTTCATCAGCACTGTCGAGCGTATGCACATAATGATGTAAAAAAGTGGCATTCAAACTGCTGTAAGTATGCAGCTCCAGGCAGGCCAGCGTCTTTTTTTCAGGGTACCGTTCTTTTACCGCGTCCGTAGTTGCCTTCACTTTCGAAGGACTGTGCGCAAAATCCTTAAATATTACAGTATTGTCATTTTCTGCCAGTAATTCCAGCCTTTTGCTCGCTCCCCTGAATGAAGAGATGGCCTCGTAAAATTCATTTTCACCTACACCCATAAGCTGGCAGATCAGTTTTGCTCCGGCCAGATTCTGCAGGTTATGCCTGCCAAAAACCTCCAGAGCGATCTCTCCCTCATCCGTATTCAACAGTACCTTACCATTTTCAATGTGGTAATCCGGTGTAGCATAGGAATATTTTTTAATGGGATGTTTTGTTTCTTCAACTAGCTTTTTGATCTCCGGATCTTCCTCATTGTAGATCAGTATACCTCCGGGTACGATGGTCTCTATGAATATTCTGAACTGATCCACGTAATTATCAAAGGTCTGAAAAACATTGATATGATCCCAGGCGATGCCGCTCAAAAGGGCTATATTGGCCTGATAAAGATGAAACTTAGGCCGACGGTCTATGGGAGAAGAAAGGTATTCATCCCCCTCCAGAACGATGAATTCATTTTCTTTGGTGAGATAAACCATTCTGGAAAAACCTTCCAGTTGTGCCCCAACCATATAATCCACGTCCATCCGGTGGTATTTCATAACGTGCAGGATCATGGAGGTAATGGTGGTTTTTCCGTGTGAGCCACCGATGACAACCCGCGTTTTCTCTTTCGAATGCTCGTAGAGAAATTCAGGGTAGGAATAGATCTTCAATCCCAATTCCTGTGCCCGCATCAGCTCCGGATTGTCGGCTTTTGCGTGCATACCCAGAATGACCGCATCGATATCCGGACTGATATTTTCTTCAAACCATCCGAATTGTTCCGGTAAGAGCCCGTTTTCCTTCAGCCTTGATTTTGAGGGTTCAAAAATAACATCGTCACTACCGGTTACTATATCACCTTTATCGGCAAGGGTAAGGGCGAGGTTATGCATTGCACTGCCACCTATCGATATAAAATGTACTCTCATCAATTCGCGATTTAAGGCGTAAAGTAAACCAATACTTTCTCAATGACAAAATGAGAACCCGAAAAAAATCAGTTCATTTTAAACTGCAGATCAAATGCCTCCAGCTCATCAAGCAACTCCTTTGATATGGCCACTTTTGTGGATTGGCTGGCCATGGTGACCTTCACATTTTTTTCAGCATCAAAGACCTGAAAATATAATTTTTTATCACCTGCATGTTTTTTGGTGAGCAGCTTCAACTGGTCTATTTTTTTTTCTTCCAGGGCACTGATATCGACCTGCACCGTGATCTTCTGGGCCATTTGCTGCATTACATCCTGCAGGAGGTTCATGGAGATAAACTGCGATCTTACATCACCATCAGCCCATGACCTGGCCATTTTTAATTTTATGAACAGAAATGCATTGGGCACAAAAAAATGCCTGAATTTCAGATACTCCTCATTAAATATTTTAAACTCATAACTATCTGTAAAATCTTCCAGAACAAAAGTGGCCCAACCTTTGCCATTTTTTGTCACCCGGTGCTGCACATCGCTGACTATACCGGCCAGGGTCAGGTCCGATCCTTCCAATTGATTGATATGCTGAAGTTTATCGAGGCTAGCATTACAGAAATAACTGATCTCTGCTTTAAAATTATCCAGCGGATGTCCGGAAACATACATCCCGATCACCTCTTTTTCCTTCGACAATTTTTTCATGATGGTCCATGGATGTGCCTCAGGAATTTGCGGTTCGTCAAACTGCACTTTGGAAGTTTCGCCAAAAAGGGAAACCTGGGCAGAGTTCTTGTTCTCCTGAAATTTATTGCCGAAACGCAGTGCTTTTTCAATGATAGTCAATCCTTTATCATCAGGCTCAAAATACTGTGCGCGATGCACCGTTTCAAAGGAGTCAAGACCACCGGCCAGGATCAGACTGTCAAAGGCTTTTTTATTGGCAGCATGGAGATCAACCCGCTTTGCCAGATCAAAAATTGACTTGTAAGGACCATTTTTCTTTCTTTCATCAATTATAGCCTCAACTGCCGAGGCGCCCACACCTTTAATGGCACCCATACCAAAACGGATCGCACCTTCTTTATTTACTGCAAATTTGTAGTACGATTCATTGATATCCGGACCCAGTACCCGGATACCGGCTCTTTTACATTCTTCCATGAAAAAAGTAACCTGTTTGATATCGTTCATGTTGTTGCTCAAAACAGCAGCCATGTATTCTGCCGGATAATGAGCTTTCAAATAGGCCGTCTGGTATGCGATAAAGGCATAACAGGTAGAATGTGACTTGTTAAAGGCATAGGCAGCAAATGCCTCCCAGTCTTTCCAGATTTTTTCAAGTACTTCCTCGGCATGGTTGTTCTTTTTACCTCCCTTCAGGAATTTTGGTTTTAATTCTTCCAGCAGGGAAAAGATCTTTTTACCCATAGCCTTTCGAAGCTTGTCGGCCTCACCTTTGGTAAATCCGGCAAGTTTTTGGGAAAGCAACATCACCTGCTCCTGATAAACGGTAATACCATAGGTCTCCTTCAGGTATTCTTCCATTTCAGGCGCATCATACCTGATTTCTTCCCTGCCCCTTTTCCTGTCAATAAACTGCGGTATGTACTCCATGGGGCCCGGCCTGTACAGCGCATTCATGGCGATCAGGTCGGCAAACTCGGTAGGTTTCAGGGCTTTTAAGTGCTTCTGCATCCCCGGCGATTCGTATTGAAAAATGCCGATCGTTTCTCCGCGCTGAAAAAGTTCATAGGTCTTATCATCATCCAGTGGAAAGGCATCCGGATCCAGTTCCAGACCATGCAGGGCCTTGATTATTTTAACTGTATCCTTGATCAGGGTGAGGGTTTTAAGACCCAGAAAATCCATTTTTAGCAAGCCAGCATCTTCCACCACACTGTTGTCGTATTGGGTGATATACATATCCGTATCCCGTGAGGTCAGCACAGGAATCAGGTTGGTTATGTCTTCAGGTGTGATGATTACACCACAGGCATGCGTTCCTGTATTGCGCAACGATCCTTCAAGCGTAATGGCCTGCCTGATCGTTTTTGATTCGAGTCCGTTAGCTGCCAACAGATTTTTTAACTGGTTTACATTTTCGATCTCATCCTTGCGCAATGCCTGTACTTTGGCCCTGCTCTTTTCGTCTTCGTCAAAAATATCCTTCAGTTTGATGTTGGGGATCAGTTTTGCGATGCGGTCAGCATCCGACAGGGGAAGGTCAAGCACCCG
>JBFYPZ010000169.1:0-5262 GCA_041303035.1 Flavobacteriaceae bacterium | reverse complement strand
AAGGATAAAGTTTAAAGGCAAAAGTAATCGTGAAGGGATTTATAAACCGTAGCCCCGCGATGCCTCGCGGGGTGAATAATTTTGTTGTTTAAAAATGTGGGTACACGTATAATTTGTTGGAGTTTTAAATTATTTTTACAAAGGAAAATAAGGGTTTACCTTGCCCGCTACATTAAAAATTACTGTCAATATGAAATACAATACATATATCAAAGATAGTACCCTCGTTTCTGAAATAGGACTCGGGGCATGGCAATTGGGAAATATGTCCGGATGGCAGGGTATGTCAGAAAAGGAGGCTGTGGAATTGGTCGGAAGAGCTCTGGACTTCGGGATCAATTTTTTTGATACAGCGCCAAATTACGGACGAGGTTCGGGTGAGGAAAGGCTTGGTAAAGCGCTGAAAGGTGTTGACCGGGATAAAATAGTAATCAATACAAAATTCGGACATACTGATTCGGGTAAATCTAATTATAATTCAAATTATATCCGGGAATCTCTGGAGGGCAGCCTCAAAAGATTACAAGTTGATTATGTTGATTCGCTCATTATCCATAATCCGCCTTTTGAGTATCTGGATGGAAATAAAAACGACCATTATGAGATACTTGAACTATTGATCAGAGAAGGCAAAATAAAAGCCTATGGAGCTTCTTTGGACACTTATGAAGAGATGAAGATGCTTATGAATACTACCAATGCCAAAGTGATCGAAGCCTTTTTCAATATATTGCATCAGGATACTTCACAGGCATTCGAGCTGGCAAAGGAAAAAGAAGTGGCCATAATTGCAAAAATTCCGCTGGATTCAGGCTGGTTATCAGGAAAGTACACCGCTGAAAGTACTTTTGAGGATATCAGAAGGCGCTGGTCTAAACAGGATATTCAAACCAGGGCACATCTTGTAAAAAGGGTAAAAGAAATTGTCGGGGCAAAAAATGACCTTGCACAAAAGGCAATTTCGTTTTGCCTGGCCTATGATGCTGTCTCAACCGTGATACCCGGAAATGTAAATATAGCCCAGTTAACAAGTAATGTAGAAAGTATAAACAATCCTGTTTCAGGGGAAATAGTTAAAAAGCTGGAGGAATTTTATTTGAATGAAGTAAAGCCCCTCAAGCTTCCATGGTAAGGCCATAAGAATAACATGTTTGAATGAAACAAGATAAAAGAATTATCATTGTCGGCAGTGGTTTAAGCGGGCTTACCATCGCTTATTTGTTGGCGCAGAAAAATATTGAAACAACTATTTTAGAAGGTTCATCAAGGATAGGAGGCAGAATTCAAACTGTAAAAGGAGCCCTGGAAACCCCCTTAGAATTGGGTGCAACCTGGTTTTCGGAACTCCACACCCATCTGCTGGCCCTGATTGAGGAATTGGAAATAATAAAGTATCCGCAATTCTCAAAGGGGATATCAATTTTTCAGACCAAATCCTTTGAACCGCCTCAAAAATTTTTTGTGCCTGAATCCGAAACACCCTCTTACCGGATTGCTGGCGGTACACAGATGCTTATTGACTCCTTAAGTCAAAGAATACCTAAAAAAAACATACATCCCGGCACAAAAGTCTTTGCCATTAAAGAAACCGGGAATGAATTGTGTGCAGAAAGCATTGACGGGCGGAAATTTTATGCAGATAAGGTAATTATCTGCATACCGCCACAATTAGTGGCTTCGCACATACAATTTTCACCTGAATTGCCAAACCCTCTATTTAGCCTGTTGTCAAATGTCCAAACATGGATGGCAGGTTCTATTAAATTTGTTTTAGAATATTCGGAAGCATTTTGGAGAAATGACAATTACTCAGGAATGTTGTACAGCCACTCCGGTATCATAACAGAAATGTACGACCATACAAATTTTGAAGAAAACAAATATGGCTTTACCGGCTTTCTGAACAGCAATGCCGCAACCTATCCTGAAGAGCTAAGAAAAGAGTTTGTTCTCAATCAGTTGAAAGCACTGTTCGGTGAAAAAATACCAAAACCTGCTGCGTATTTTGATAAAGTCTGGACAAATGAATTTATATCCCCAGGCCATCAGATAAACCTAAGGCCACATCAAAACAACGGACACCCCTTATTACAAGAAAGTTACCTGAATGGAAAATTGTTTTTTTCAGGCACAGAAACTTCATCTGAATTTTCAGGATATATGGAAGGTGCAATTATTTCTGCAAAAAGAACAGTGGATCAGATTTTGGGTTATTAAGTTGCCTTGGATATCAATACTACCCCAATTGTAAAAAGTAAAAGAAAAAGGGGATGCTTTATCTGTAATCCAATTACTTAACTTCTCCTTTTACTTCTGAATATTTTGAACACTTTGTTTGGTAAGGCTAATTTGTTGCCGAATGACTTCAGAGGGTTCCCAAATGAACCCCCGCAGCTTTAAGTTAGCTCGTTTGTGAGGGAGTAACCAATGCCGGTGAACTGAAACGCTTCAACTTTCGGATCATTGTTCCGGTTGAAGGCTGTAGATAAAAAAGTAGGCGTATAATCAAAATATTTGCTCAATCGTAAGTCTATAGTATGACAAAAAGAAATGGGATGTCAGTATAAAAGCTGACAAATCGGGAAATAACATACTTATATTATTTGATTATTTGTAATTCATAGATGGAATAAAAGTATGGATCCTCGCGTCGGCAGTCATTGCTTCAGTGTGGTCGTATGTCCAAAAAATCCAACCGGTTGAAGTCAAAGATCTCATGCGAAAAGTTTTCTATTGGCAAATAGCCCAGGCCATTTACCGGTTATTTTACCGTGCAGGTGTATTTGGGTTTATATAGGCTGCTAATCCCTTGCATGAAAATGCCGGCTTTTCATACTATTATTTTCATTTCTGCGTTTTTATAATAAAATTGCTATGCCCGTCAGACCCGTTGTCCGGCGGTTTAAAAAAGATGTTACTTTATGCAGAAAAAGGAATATAAATCCTTACTGATTCATTCTTTAGAAATCAATATTTTTCTACTTGAATTAAAAAAAAGCCTGTTGAACTTAGAAATTGAAACCGAAGATCCGGAAAGCGATAAACCCTCATAAAATCACAGACAGCATTACCCAACGGGTAAGGCCTGAGGAGAACTCAGATACACCTCAATATGATAAATAACCGATATCGCGTTCAACAGGACTCAGCCGGCCTTATTTTCCCTTAAGATATTTGTCCAGAAACTGTTCCTGTTCCCAAAGCACATGCAAAATATTATCTTTGGCAGCATAACCATGGCTCTCTTTGGGCAGGATCACCATTCTGGCATTTCCGCCCAGTCCTTTGATGGCCTGAAAATAGCGTTCCGTTTGCAGGGTAAAAGTACCCGGATTGTTATCGGCCTCGCCATGGATCAGCAAAATGGGCCGGGTCATTTTATTGGCAGTGTAAAATGGCGACATTTCATTATAAACAGCAGGCACATCCCAGAAATTCCGCTGTTCCGACTGAAATCCGAAAGGAGTTAAGGTTCTGTTATAGGCGCCGCTGCGCGCAATACCACAGGTAAAATCCGTTGAATAGGTAAGCAGGTTGGCCGTCATAAAAGCGCCATAGGAATGACCGCCTACAGCGACTTTTGTCCGGTCTATGTAGCCAAGCTGATCTACAGCATCAATGGCTGCTTTTCCATTGGCTACCAGTTGGGTGACAAAGGAGTCGTTGGGTTCTTTTTCGCCCTCACCAACAATGGGAAAAGAAGCGTCATCCAATACCACATAGCCTTTTGTAACCCAAAAAACAAAGGAACCATAGTAAGGAAAAGTAAATTCATTCGGATTCTTGGATGATTGTCCGGCGCTGTTTTTATCCTTGAATTCTTCCGGATAGGCCCAGATCAACAGCGGTAATTTTTCTTTTTTGGTTTTGTCATAGCCAAGAGGCAGATAGAGTGTGCCCGACAATTCCACCCCGTCTGCTCTTTTGTATTTGATCACTTCCTTCTCAACATCTTTTATGCTTTCAAAAGGGTTTTTGTTAAAGGTGATCTGTTGTATTTTGTCTTTTTCCTTAAAATTTCTGAAGTAATAATTGGGGTACTCATTCTTGGACTGAATTTGAACCAGTGCCAACCCGTTCTTAAAGTCTTCTATAGAAAAAATGTCCTCTTTTTTATCTGTGTAGGCCGATTGATAGAGTCGGTTAGGTTTTAAGGTATTCAGATCAAAGGCATCAATAAAAGGAAACTGCCCTTTTTCCGTAAAGCCTTCGCCAATCAAAAACAGGTTTTCATTTTCTATAGCCAAAACATCCCTGTTATAATCGTTCTTTCTGGTCTCAAAGTTCCCGGGATCATTATAGATATCCTGGTAATTCCTGTCGAAAATAATTTTACCCTGTTCAACAGTCTGAGAAGGATCGATCAAATAGGTTTTTACATTTCTGGTATCATACCAGTTGTCGTAAACCAGAGCAGTTTTTTCATTTCCCCAGGTAATATTGCTAAACCGTTGCTGTGTTTTTGCCATTGGAACGGGAGTTTTTGAAAAAGGTGCCTCCCAGGTAAAAATGGCATCCCTGAAGGGGACTTTTGTAGCGGGATCCCCACCGTCAAGTGCTTCAACATAATACAGGGTTGAGGGGCGGTCATCTCTCCAGCCCATATTTCTTTTGCCCGTTCGCACGGCACCAAAACCCTTGGGCATGATCTCTGTTAGCGGGACTTCATTGACTACCTTGATTTCTTTGCCATTGAGATCATACACAGTTGATGTTTGTGGAAATCTGTTCAGCGGAACAAGATAAGAAAAAGGTTTCTTGAGGGTGGTCAGCATGAGGTATTTTCCATCGGGGGAAAAGGATTGAGAACCGTAGAGGTCTTTGCTTTTGTACAAGGTCTTTTTTCCGTTCAGATCCATTTTATGGAGTTCGGAAGTGATCAGGGTTTCAAAATTCTGCTCATCTGTTTTATTTTTCAGCAGGTCCTGATAGGTTCTGTTCTGTGATACTTTGCCATCGGCAACAGAAACAGTAGGGCCTTTGGGAAGATCCTTTTTGGGGTCGGTCAGTGCGGGTCGGCTGGCCGGAATGATTTTAACCAGTAAATGCCGGCTGTCGGTATACCAGTTAAACGGACTGCCTAAATTGCCGTTCAGATTGGCCTCACTGAGTTTTTTGGCTGCGGCGGTAACCACATCGATCACCCAAAGCTCTACCCCCGTACCCGTTGTATTGGTAAAGGCGATCTTGCTGTCGTCCGGAGACCAGGAGACGTTTGCGATCTTTGCGTCTTTTGGCAGACCTTTTACCTGAGTAGGCTCA
>JBFYPZ010000168.1:0-5263 GCA_041303035.1 Flavobacteriaceae bacterium | reverse complement strand
TGATCACCACCTGATCCCGGGTTTCGGTCTTTTCAATGAGCTCATTACAGGCCTCATAATACCGGAAACTCTTGTCCAGATTCACCAGGATCTTATCTTTGGCGAGTAAAAGTACCTCCTCCAGCGTTGGAATCCTCTCTTGTGTTGGTCTGCCCTCAGTATCGAGCAGATAATAGGTCTTTAGTTCTGCCAAAGTATATTTTTTAACAGCACCCTTGCCCTGGGTAGTGCGGTTGATCGTTTTGTCGTGCATCAAAACCAATTGACCGTCTTTGGTTTTCTCCAGGTCAATTTCCACCATATCAACCCCCAGGTCGATGCAGTTTTGAATGCCGCGTAGCGAATTTTCCGGGCCATTGCCGCAATCCCCCCGATGAGCAACCACAATCACCTGATCACTTTTAGAATCGTGGAGATTTTGTACCAGGGATTCAATCAGCGTATTCGCTACAGCTGTTCCTTCGGTTTGAGCAATACTGCAAAAGCTGCTCCAAAGAACAAAAACAAACAGCAGCAGGTATTTGATTTTTTCAGACATAACTATCACGCAATTTAAATAATTTAACAAATCAGTAATAAAACCTGATTACAAATATTTTTCCTGATTCTAGAATTCTCGCATCTCAAATCTCAAATCTCACATCTCACATCTCATCTCAAAGTTCCGGGTTCAAGGTCCTTTGTGCTTGCAGCAGTCCCCATTTTCGCTTGACTTAATCGTTACTTCACTCCTTCGCTCCTTCGGTCTATCGGTCTATCAGCTTTTTATTTAGTCCGCGTAAAACAACACCCCGCGAAGCATCGCGGGGCTACTTTGTCGTTTATCTTTTTTTCTGGGTTCTTGGTTCTTGTCTCCTGTCTCCTGATTCCTCATCTCAAATCTCATATCTCAAATCTCATATCTCTTTACTCAATACTTTTTTATAGTTTTGCAGCCTTAAAAAACAGACCATGATCACTGTAGATAATTTGGGAGTAGAATTCGGTGGAACAACTTTGTTCAGCGACGTATCTTTCGCAATAAACCCAACCGATAAAATCGCGCTGATGGGGAAGAACGGCGCCGGAAAGTCGACGATGATGAAAATTATCGCCGGGGTTCAGACGGCCTCCCGAGGCCATGTGCGGGCACCCAAAGATGCGGTAATCGCTTACCTGCCACAGCATTTGTTGACCGAGGATCATTGCACGGTCTTTGAAGAAACAGCAAAAGCCTTTAAACAGGTCTATGCCATGCGTGACGAAATGGAAGCGCTCAATAAAGAACTGGAAACCAGAACTGATTATGAGAGTGATGCCTACATGGCAATTATAGAAAAAGTGGCCGATCTGGGTGAAAAATTCTATGCCATGGAAGAGGTAAATTACGATGCCGAGGTAGAAAAAGCCCTGAAAGGATTGGGTTTTAGGCAGGAGGATTTCAGCAGACAGACCAAAGAGTTCAGCGGTGGCTGGCGCATGCGCATTGAGTTGGCGAAAATATTATTGCAAAAACCTGATCTGATCTTGCTTGACGAGCCCACCAACCACATCGATATTGAATCTGTGATCTGGCTGGAAAACTTTTTGGTGAACAAAACCAATGCGGTGATCGTAATTTCACATGACCGCGCATTTATTGATAACATCACCAACCGCACCATTGAAGTTACCATGGGGCGCATTTACGACTATAAAGCCAATTATTCCCAATACCTGCAATTGCGTGAAGACCGCAGGGCACATCAGATAAAAGCCTATCAGGAGCAACAAAAATTCATTGCAGATACGACGACTTTTATCGAGCGCTTTAAGGGTACCTATTCCAAGACCAACCAGGTATCCTCCCGCGAGCGCATGCTGGAAAAATTAGAAATCATTGAAATTGATGAGATCGATACCTCGGCACTGAAACTGCGTTTTCCGCCTTCTCCACGTTCCGGGGATCATCCCGTAACCGTGAAAGATGTGACAAAGTCTTACGGGGATCATGTCGTTTTTAAAAATGCCAATATGTCTATAGCAAGGGGTGAAAAGGTGTCTTTTGTAGGACGAAACGGGGAAGGAAAATCGACCATGATCAAGGCCATTTTAAAGGAAATTGAGGTGGAGGGCACCTGTCAGCTGGGCCACAATGTGAGGGTTGGTTATTTTGCTCAGAACCAGGCTTCTTTACTGGACCAGAACTTAACGGTATTCCAAACCGTTGATGAAGTTGCTGAAGGTGAAATCCGCACGCAGATCAAGAATATTTTGGGCCGTTTTATGTTTAGCGGTGACGATATTGACAAAAAAGTTAGTTTGCTGTCCGGGGGGGAAAAAACCAGGTTAGCCATGGTAAAACTCCTGCTGGAACCTGTCAACCTGCTGATTCTGGATGAGCCCACGAACCACCTGGACCTGAAGTCAAAAGATGTATTGAAGGAAGCCCTGGCCGCTTTTGACGGTACTTTAATTCTGGTATCGCATGACCGTGATTTCCTGCAGGGCCTGTCACAGAAAGTTTTTGAGTTTAAAGACCAGCGCGTCATTGAGCATTTTGAAACCATTGACGCCTTTCTGGAGCGCAACAGGATAAAAAGTATTGCAGATATTCAATTGATGAAGTAGTCCGGCATGTCGCCAAACCTTCAACAGGCTCATAAAAAAAGTCTGTTTCTGCAAGTTTTACAGAAACAGACTTTAATTCAACAAAATAAATACTATTTCTTTAAAGGCATATTCAATGCTGGTTGCCCGAGATGTTTGGCATAAAAGCCCATCATGGCGCGGTACATGGCAACGGTATTCTCTTCTTTGGCAAAACCATGTCCTTCATCATACCTTACCATATAAGGCACATCAAACCCTTTGGCTCTGAGTGCTGAAACTATCTGGTCTGACTCATCTATGTTCACCCTTGGATCATTGGCTCCCTGAACCACAAACAATGGTTTGCTGATCTTGCCGATTTGGTATGCAGGCGAAACTTCTTCCATGATCTTTTTTTCTGAAGGTATATCTTCATCATACCAGATCTCCTTAATTATAGACAGATAAGGTTTCCAATATGGAGGAATGGTTTTCATAAAAGTGAATATATTGGAAACGCCCACATAATCCACCCCGCAGGCATAGAGTTCAGGAGTCTTTGTCATACCTCGCAGTACGGCATAGCCACCATGGCTACCTCCATAAATTGCCACCTTATCTTTGTCAATCCAGCCCTGAGAAATGGCATATTTAATCCCATCTTCAACATCATCCATCGCTTGTCTGCCGATCTGCTTAAATCCGCTTTCCAGGAATTTTCTTCCATAGCCGCCTGATATTCTGAAATTTACCTGTAATGTAGCATAGCCTCTGCTGGCGAACAACTGCGCTTCAGGATTAAAACCCCAGGAATCGCGAATACCTTGTGGGCCACCATGCGGATTTACGATCATGGGAACTTTTTGTCCGCTTACTGCTACTTTAGGCAGGGTAATATAGCCATGCAGGGTAAGGCCATCACGACTCTTGAAGGTAATGGGTCTCATTTCGGCCATGTCCTCCCCTTTCAGCTGTGGCATTAAATTGTAGAGGAATTTAAATTCATCCTTCTTTGCATCATACATTTGGTAAACGCCATATTGTTTATCGCTCTGTAAAAAAATCAGAAGTTTACTTTCATCATCTGTAAAGTCGGGTATTGAATATTGTTGACCCGGGAATTCTGCAGTGATTCTGGCATGCAGTTTTTTGTAATGATCACTTACAGGAATCATTTCCTGTTTTTCTCCCTGATAGGAAAAATAATCCAGTTCATAACCGCGTTTTCTTGACAGAAACAAACCTCCGGTATCGTAATTCTCCGGTTCAAACAATTTTTTAATGGGTTTGTCAGTTTTCAGATCATACAGAAAAACTGCTGCTTTATCTGTTTCCAGATTGCTTACCACATAGGCATCATGCGGATATTCAGTTGCGTAATCAAAGCTTGCTATGGTAAAGCTATCTTTCCAGCTCAACTTCTTTACTATTTCAAACTTGCCTTCTTCTTTTGCGTAATACAGGTCCATATTCACCCCATCGCGCAATTTGGTATATCCTCTCAGGTTGCCGTCCTTATCAAAAGTATAACCCATCACCGGATTTGCAATATCATCATTTTTGAATAACTGTTTTAATTCCCCGGTTACAATATTCAATTTGTAAGGCTCAAAAACCTGGGGATTGTTTTTATTTAATGAAACAATTATATGGTTTTTGTCTTCCTTCAGCATTTCTAAAATACTGGCCTTCACTCCCTCAAAAGGGGTCAGGTCTTTTTGATTGGATCCGTCTATATTGGCAGCATAAATGTGGTAGTTCTCATTTCCGCCCTGATCCATCGCATATACGAGTCTTTCATCATTGGCCCATCCATAACCTCTTATGAGTTCTTCTTTTTCCTCAATAACTCTGGTAACTTTATCTGTCTCTGTATTTTTTACATAAATATGGTTCTTTCCTTTCTCATCCTTTTCACGGTAGGACATATAGGTTCCATTGGGCGAAAAACGAAAGGTTGCTGCTTTTGGGCGGGCAAAATAATCTTCCACCTTGTATTTGTAATTGCCTTTGGTATCCAGACTGGCCAGTGCTTCCAGGTCTTTATCAGAGGTTGGTAATGCCACATTTCCCGGAAGGGTTTTTTCTGACTTGTTCATCACCAAGGGTAACTCCATACCTGCCTGATAAAAGGTGCCGGTAAGTGAATTCTCCTTCAGGTTTGCCAGGTATTTGATGCCCCCCTGGGTGAACTCTATTGACAGGGCATTGTTCTCAAAATTGGTCTTGTCCATTGGAATGCCGGTAGCACCCTGAGAAGGACTGTCCATGGTAGATTTAAGCTTACCGCCTTCTTCCGAAATATTAAACACCAACGGAACTTCAATTCCCTGAACAGCCAGGTTACCTTTCCAGGTGCCTTTAATATCCTGTGCCTGTATAGGAACAATAGCTATAAAAAATAAGGTAATAATTGCTTTTAAAACATTGTACATTGATTTCATCTTGAATTTGATTATGGTTACTATTTGTAAGTATATATTTTATCAAAAATGTTACACTTAATTTGAGATTCATTCAGTAAAAATGGTCAACGTATTTCAGGCATTGACAGTTTCCTGTCTCCTGATTCCTGATTCTTAAATCTCAATACTAAATACTGATTCTTTTGCCATTATCCTTGTTATGAGATTCCTCACCCGCAAACGGGTATCGGAATGACAGCATGAAGGAACAGCACCCCCGCTCTTCGAAGTCGACAGACTTCGGTAAT